>DASZPA010000052.1:0-11651 GCA_035550555.1 Fimbriimonas sp. | reverse complement strand
GCGATCGGGTTGAGCTTGGAGCTGACGATAGCGCTCACGACAGCCAAGCAAATCCATCCAAGCGCGTCGTCGATGGCAGCGGCCGTAATCGTCAGCACTCCCACCTCGGTTTTCGTCAAGTTGAACTCGATCAAGATTCGTCCAAGGATCGGAATCGCCGTGATCGAGACAGCCGTGGCAATGAAGAGGCTAAACGCCGTAGCGTTGATTTGAGGGAACTGCGGGTGGAGCCATATTCCGAAGCCAATGCCCATGCTGAACGGCAGAGCGATTCCGGCGATCGAAACGAGCGCCGCGCTTCGGCCGTGCTTCTTCACGTTGCCGAAATCGAACTCCAGTCCAATCAGGAACATCAAGAACACCAGACCGACCTGACTCATCATGTAGATGATCTGGTTGGTCGAATTCGGGTCGCCGTCAGGAGGAAAGAGCGCGTGAGCCGCGCCAGGAAATGCCTTGCCCAAGAACGAGGGACCAAGCACCAACCCGGCAAGGATCTCCCCGACGACGATAGGGTGTCCGAAGCGGCGCCCGATCATGCCAGCAACTCGGGCGATTAACACAATTACAATGAGCTGGATCAATAAAGTTACAAGAACGGCTTCGTTCTTCATGCCTACAGTGTAAGGCAAATATCTTGCCAGGATGTATTCTTCCGCCCCCCATTGCGCAAACTATCGCTGGCAATTTGTTGAATGCGGCAGAGGATTTACCTAGTCACATCTGGTGGCCGAGCCATAGGATCGCATTCGAAAACATCTGGTTTTGCAGCTTCGAATCGAAGATCTTGTCGCCGTGGCCCATGTTCATGTAGAGCATGTTGTACTTCGTGTTGGTCCAGACCACAGGGATGTCCCCTTCGGTTAGCAAGTTCTTCTTGCCGAGCGGATAGTTCGACGGATCGAGCGTGACCAGCACCTCCACGTTCGGGTTCTCGCGCGGGCTTGGCTTCCACATGTACCACTCGTTTGCAGGCGCCTCATACTTTGCCGGCATATGCTTGGTCACCGGGTGCTTGCGGTCGCCCACGATCAGCTTTGCGGGGAGGGGCGGCCAGTTGTTCGTATAGAAGACGGCGCCGCCCATGAACTGGGTGAACCAGGGCCAGTGGGTGTCCTTGTCGTTGTAGCCGGCGACGTGAAAGCCAAGCCACGCGCCGCCGCGTTCCATGTATCGCTCGAAGGCAGAGCGCTCGTCGGCGTTGTGCGGAAACTCGTTGAGCCAGACGACCACCTGGTACGGCTTGAGAAACTCGTCGTTCAGGTTTTTCCAGTTCGTGGTGACGTCAAAGCCGAAGTCTCTCTTGAGCGCCAGGTTCGCATAGAACTTGATCGCGTCGTGCGCGAAGTGGACGTGGTCGGACTCCACTGTGGGGGTCCAAAAGGCGATGACGCGGAACTTGGGGATCTTGGCGGCCAACGCAAAGGCTATCAGAGGGACGATCATTTGCCCGCGGCCCAAAAAATCGCATTCTTAAAGATGGTCGTATACGCCTTGTTGTCGAACAGGATCGGATCATGCCCCATGAAGATGTAGACGTTGCGTGCCTTGACGTTCGGATTGGTCCAGATCACCGGGTGGTCGCCCATTTTCACTTTCGAATCCGGTGAATACGTGGACTCGTCCACGCTGGCAATCACATGGACATTTGCCCGCGGGCTCTTGTCGTACGTGTACCACTCCTCTTTGTCGATACGGAAAGGCGAGGGAACGCCCTTCATCACCGGATGACGTTTGTCTTCGACGTTGACCTTTGCCGATGCGAAAGTTGCGATGTAATCCTTCCAGCGGATGCCACCCATGAACTGGGAGAACCAGTCCCACATCTTATAGCCGTCGAACTCGCCCAGCAGGCTGGCATGGTGAAACCCGATCCACCCACCCTTGCCCTGCTCGATGTAGTTCTGAAACGCTGTGACAGCCTTGTCCTTCCAGGCATAAGGCGGGTAGTCGAGTTGGATGAAGAGCTGATACTTGCCGAGCGACTCGTCGTCGATCGTGTCGGTGTTCTGAAGGTAATCGATGGCGAAGTTGTTCTTCTGGGCCAGCTCGTTAAGCCAAGTTCTGGCCCTCGCAGAGTAGGCAACGTGGTGGCCGCCGTTTTCGTAGAGGGCCAACACTCGGAACTTGGGTTCGGCGGCGGTGCTCATAAGGATCAAAGCGGCAATCATCGCGGTTAAGAGCCAGCCCAGAGGATCGAATCTCGGAGCAGCGTGGCGTAGTCCTTGTTCTCGAGCGACGACGGGTCGTGACCAATGGACAGGTAGATCATGCGGCGGAACTTTGTGTTGGTCCAAACCACCGGATGGTCTCCCATCGGTTTGTTCTGATGGTAGGTCGATTCATCGGCGACCGCCAGCACCCTCACGTCCGGGTTGCCCCGAACGCTCCTGTCCCACTCATACCACTCGTCAGACATCTCGAACCTCTCCGGCATGTTCTTCGTGGCTGGATGAGTCCTATCTTGGACGATCACGGTTCCATGCTGATAGGCCGGATGGGGAGAGTACAGGACGCCGCCCATGAACCCCTCGAACCAGTCCCAGTACGTCGTCTGTGGGTCAAGAAACTCCTTGCCCGTAAGGCCGGCGGCGTGGACGCCGACCCACCCCTTGCCCTCCTCCACGAAGTGCTGCATCGCCGCCTGCTGGCTGTAGGTCATGTCGAACGGCGCCAGGTGGAGCATGACGAACACCCGATAGTTCTTCAGGTTGTCGTCGTTGATCGCCGTCGCATCGTCGGTGAAGTCGATCGACAGGTTGTTGTCGGCGGCCAGCTTCGCAAAGAAGGGCCTTGCCGCAGCAATCATTTTGAGATGATCCTTTGCCTTGGAGGCGACGACGAGGACTTTGAATGCGGGGTGTTGACTCATGCCGGTGAGACAAGAGAGAATGAGAACGACGAGCAGAAGCTTCCTCATGCTGCAAGCAATCCGCGACGGATTTTACATTTTCTCCGTCGCTGTTTTATCGATAAATCGATTTCCCTGAATTGCAGGACTGGCGTCCCAAGACGCCCCTGTTCACTCAGAACCCGGCGCCGCTTCAAGATCAGTTGGCGAGCTTTAGGGGATTCCTCTTCCGCCACACCTCATAAAGCGTCAATGACGTCGCGACTGCCAGGTTGAGCGAGTCGGTCGGACCAGGCATCGGGATTCGGATCGTTTGGTCACACAGCGCCTCAACCGTCGGCCGCATACCCTTGCGTTCGCTGCCCATGACTACGGCTACCGGACCAGAAGCGTCCATCTCTCGATAGTCAACGCTTGCCGCGAGGGAGGCGCCGATGAAGCGGCGGGCGCGGCGGCGTTTCCAGCCGGCAATCGCTTTCGGGCTGGTTCTCACCAATCGCTGCGAGAAGATCGCGCCCATGCTGGCTCGAACGCAGCCCGGATCGTATACGTCGACTTCTCCCCCGACGAGCCACACCGAATCGACTCCGATCGCCTCGCAGGTTCGAAGAATCGTCCCCAGATTGCCTGGCGTTCGAACACCGTCCAGCACCAGGTGGAAATCGCCCTCCAACGAGACCAAGGGCTGCCACCGCTGCCGAGCTGCCACCAGCACGCCCTGCGGCTCGAGGCCGACGGCCAGAGAGCAGAACCGATCCACGGAGAAGAACCGCTTGGGAACCTCGAGCGAACAAACGAATCTCTCGGCGGAGCGGCTTGGAAAGAGCGCCGGGCAAAGGGCTAGAGCGACGATCTCCGAACCGTTATCGACAGCGCTATGAAGGAACCTGAGGCCCTCTGCGAGGAACAGCCGATCGCGGTCTCGGACCCTGCGGTCACGGAGCGATGCGAACCACTCATGGCTCAGCATCCTCCTTTCGCCATGAAGGCGGAAACGTCGTGTGCCGGGCGCGGCGCGTTAAGCCGCATCCCCTCCGAAGGCGAAGTATCGCGCGGATGTCATGCCTATAGGATAGCCCGGCTAGCGCCGCGCTGCCACGAGGATCTTTCTCCAAGAGGGCGAGAGGAAGCTCGTGGTGACGCCGCCCCTTCCATGCGAGCTGTGGATGAAGTATCCACGGCCCTCATAAATCCCCGTGTGACCGATCTTGCCTCGAGCGGCCTCCCAGAAGTACAGTCGGTCGCCGGGGCGGAGGTCCTCCAGTCGATAGATCGGCTGCCCGACCAGGGCCTGCTCGGCCGCGGTCCGCGGCAGGTTCACGCCAATGCGACCGTACATGTCTTTGACGAAGCCGGAGCAGTCGATCCCGTTAATGGGATCGTTGCCGCCCCACTTGTAAGGCGTTCCGATGAAGTGCATGGCGTACTGCGCCATGCCCGATCGAGATGCGAGATCGCCCAGCGGTAAAGCGCTCCCACCAACCCGATAGCTGTCACGCGGCTTGGGGCTTAGCGTGTAGGGCAGGTTCTTGATGGCCGTCGCATTCGCAAAGCCATAGATTCCTTTTTGCAGCAGGATCTTGTCCCACTTCTCCGAGTAGGGAAGGATCACCAGATACTGCGACGGCTTGGCTCGTGAGTAGACCCGGGCGTGGGAGTTCGGCGCGGCGTAAATGCTGATGCGGCGGTTGGCCTGTCCCAAGTAGCCAAGGATCGTTTTGCTCGGGTCCGCGAAAGCGCTCGTCGCCAATGCTGGGGCGCACAGGAGCACAATTCGCGCTGAAAGAGTGATGCGTGACATGGGGAGTAGGTTAATAATCGGTTCTCCAAGTAAGAATCTAGTGGTTCGCCGTCACCAACTTGAGCGCATTCAAGATTTGCAGACCGTCGGCACTCCCCAATGAGGCTCGCGCGGCACGCTCCGGGTGCGGCATAAGGCCCAACACGTTGCCGTTCTTGTTTAGTACTCCAGCAATCGCGGAGACAGAGCCATTGACGTTGGAATTGTCGCTAAGTTCACCATTTGAATCAACATAGCGGAAGGCCACTCGGTCTTCATCCTCCAATCTGGCAAGCGTCTCGGGGTCCACTACATACCGTCCTTCCCCGTGCGCGACCGGGATCCGTAAAGGTTTTTCCACGCCGCGGGTCCAAATCGACTGCCGGTTTTCCGCGCGAATATGTACGTATTTGCAGACGAACTTTTCTTGCGCGTTCAACAAGAGAGCACCTGGCAAGATCTGTGCCTCACACAGGATTTGAAATCCGTTGCACGCCCCGATGACGGGACGGCCCTCGTCCGCGAACCGCTTCACCTCGTCCATGATCGGCGCTCGACCGGCGATCGCTCCGCACCGCAGATAGTCGCCATAGGTGAACCCTCCGGGCAGAAATACAGCTTCGAACCCCGAAAGGCTGGTGTCTTCGTGCCACACGTAGTGGCATTCGAGCCCAAGGTCGTCGCGAACCGCGTGAAACGCATCTTGATCGCAGTTTGCGCCCGGAAAACGGATCACGGCGACGCGATTCATGCGGTCACCGCTTCAAACCGGTAGTTTTCAATGACCGGATTTGCCAGCAGCTTATCGCACATCTCTTTGACGCGAGCTTCGCTGTAGGGCTCCACCTGCATTTCGATCATCTTGCCGATGCGGACGTCGGAAAGCTCGTCAAACCCCAGCTTCTGCAACGCTCCCGCAACCGTGCGTCCAGCTGAGTCCAACAGAGAGGGCTTAAGGGTCACGTAGACCCGCACGGTGGCCATGAATCTATTTTGGCACCGATCGCGTGGGGAGAGAGTTGGTGAGTCTGTAAGATTGCAGGCCGCTAGGGACGAAAACCTATCGGCGACCGGCAGCTCACAAACTCACCACTTGTACGTTAGGGCTTGCCCGCGGACGCTTTCGAGCCCAGCGCGGCTTCGACTGCCTTGCCGAGCGCCTCGCCTCTGATCGCGTCGCCCTCAGCCAGAATCTGCCCTGTATCTCCGTCCACAAGGTAGGCCTGCGGAATGGCTTCCACGTTGTAGAGCTTGGCCACGGCGGCTTGCCAGTAGTTCTGGTCGCAGACCTGATCCCAGGTCATGCCCTTCTCACCGGTCACCTTGGCTACGTTCTTGGCCGTGTCCTTGTTGTCCAGGCTGATGCCCAGGATCTCGAACCCCTTGCCGTGATACTTGTTATAGGTCGCGACAACGTTCGGGACCTCTCCCATGCAGGGTCCGCACCAAGTCGCCCAGAAGTCCAGCAGAACGACTTTGCCCTTGTAGGCAGAAGGGAACGAGACCTGCTTTCCGCCGGTCGTCGAGGCCTTGAATGCGATCGCCTTCTGGCCCCTGGTTAGGTTGGCCGGCAGCGGAATCTCGGCCACCGTTTGCGAGGACTTGACCAGATTGAGAGACGATCCATCCTTTGCGATCCTTGCTTCATAGGTCGTCCCGCCAATGTTGAACGGCTTGGAAGGATCGTACTGGTCCTGCCGAATTCCGAAGTTGCCGTCGCCTCGTCGATCGATCAGCAACAGTGAACTCGGAGGACCCTCTTTCAAGGGATTGCCGCCGGAAAAATAGCCTGAGGCGGCCTCGTCCATGACCATGATCTTGTAGTTCTTGCCGCCGATCGCCATGTTGCCCGACAGTCCATAGTCGGGATAGTAGAGCAGCGTGTTCTTGAGCTGAGACCGGGCCGAGTCGTTCTTGTCGAAGATGTACATCCCCAAGCCGACGGGGGTGAGCTTGCCGTTCAGCTTGATTTCAACTTGCGGCGAACCACTCGTGAGGTGGTACTCGGTCGTCTGAATCTTATACGGCTGAGCCTTAACGTCGACGGCCGGATCGTTTGTCAGATCGGAGTCGCCGTTGGTATCCACGTAGAACTTGGTTGGGCCCGCATCGGGGCGGTCGACGATCACGGTGAAGCTCTTGTCTTGGAGCTTGATAACGCCATACTGCGGCGCCTGCAATCCCGCAGGCTGCGCCTTGAGCCCGGCGGGCTTTACGTCGGACAGCTCAATCCGCTGGGGCATATAGAAGCCGACGATGCGCATGGCTCCGGTGGGAACCGGCTTGAGAGAGACCTGCTGAGCCATCGCGGCACCTGCCACGCCCAGAGCCAGGGAAACGAATAGAGTCTTGTGGAAGTGTGCCAATTTGCTACCTCTGTGCGGCCATTTTACCGCCGGATGCGCCTCGAAACGACTATTCGCAGATCATATAAGCAGCGCAAAGTAACCGGGATTCAGTCTGCCTTCGCCGTAAAGCGTTCGTCATACGTTTAGTCAGGCCTCCAGGCAAGCTGAGTACTGGGCCTACTCCGGCGCCGCGTAGCGCTTCAGCTTTTGCCTCATCTCCGCGACGAGATCGGCTTCCAGGTAGATACCGTCCTCACGATAATCGACCACTAGGACTCGGCCGTAGTCGTAGCAGTCCTGAACCAAGCTCGATTCGCTGTAAGGTACGAGCGCTTTTGTGAATCCAAGCAGGTCTTGAACCTGTTTGATAATCGCTGCAAGCAGCGAGTCGATGCCGATACCTGTCGCGGCGGAGATCGCGACGCTGTTCGGCCACTCCGCGACCAATCTCCGCGCGGCCGTCTTGTCTTCGAGCCTGTCGATCTTGTTGAAAACCGTGATCGTCGGCTTGTCGGCTGCTTTTAGCGTCTCCAGAGTCTCGATCACGGAGTCCCGCTGGATCTCCCATGCCGGATTGCTCACGTCGATGACGTGAAGGATGAAGTCGCTGAATGTGACCTCTTCCAGGGTCGATTGAAACGCTGCCACCAAGTGGGTCGGCAGGTTCCGGATGAAGCCGACGGTATCGGTGAGAAACATCGAGTATCCCTCGGGCAGGTCGATCTTGCGCGTCGTTGGATCCAGCGTCGCGAACGGCATCGCGTCGACCAGCACGTCCGTGCCGGCGAGGCGGTTCATCAGCGTGCTCTTTCCCGCGCTGGTATATCCGGCGATCGACCCGAAAGGGAACGGATGCCGGCGTCTGCCGGTCCGCTGCTGGTCTCGGACGCGCTTGACTTCCTCGATTTCCTGGCTCAGCCTGGCAATCCGGTCGCGAACCATTCGGCGGTCGCTCTCCAGCTTCGTCTCGCCAGGTCCCCGCATGCCGATGCCTCCCTTCTGGCGCTCGAACTTGGTGTAGACCGACATAAGCTTCGGCATCATGTAGGTGAGCTGCGCCAGCTCGACCTGAAGCATTCCTTCCTTGGTCCGAGCCCTCCGGGCGAAAATGTCCAGGATCAGCTGAGTGCGGTCGATGACCTTCAGTTCGCAGGCGTCTTGAAGGTTGCGCTGCTGGATGCCCGACAGCTCAGCGTCGACGAGCACCATTTCGGCGCCGGTCTCGCGGGCAAGGGCGGCGATCTCCTCCACTTTGCCGGTGCCCACGTAGTTCGCCTTATGGGGGCGATCCAGCCTCTGACGGATGCTGGCCAGGGGTTGGACGTGCGCAGCGTCGCACAACCCCTCCAGCTCCTCTTCCGCAACGACGTCTTCGGCTTCGTCCTCGTTGACGTACACCAGAACGGCCGTTTCGACCGCCGAATCCAGCAGATTGCTTTTCGGCATGCGGCTAGCTGTCCCAGCCTCCTACCTTCGCGGAGTCGAAGCCGTTTACCAAGCAGAACCCATTCGTTACAAGTGGAAGAGCGCGATCGTGACGGCCAGTTGAAGACCGTTAAAGTTGATGCCGTCCCTATCTTGGAACAGATAGTATTTGGCGCTGACCTGAAGGTTCTGGCTCAAGACATAACCAACCGTTGCGGAGCCCACGTATCCCACGCCGCTGCCGGAAGCGCTTCCGATATCGAAGTTGTAGTAGCTGAGACCAGCGTCGAGGCGCGCGAACGGAAAGGTCGAGCTCTTATCGTCGCCGAAGTGCCACTCATAGCCCAGCGTCACGGGTACTTGAAGGAAGCGGTTGCCGTCCCTGTCCGCGCCGATGATATTGAAGGTGGGCGACAGTTTGTTGGAAACCGGCCTGGAAGTGGAAACGGGGCCAAGCCCCAGCGTAAAGATCTGGGCGCCAAACGCGTCCTGAAGGTCCTTGCTGGTGGGCAGATACCAACCGGGCGAAACCCCGATCTGTATTTGCGACAAAGGGTCCTGCTGCTGCTGTGCCATGGCCGCGCCGGAAAGGCCGGCTAGTGCAAGAAAGGTGAGCGCCCGTTTCATCGCCCTACATCTTACTCCCGGGCTCCCCGATTAGGACGTAACCCTGGGCCAAGGCGGCGATTTGCTTGGCAACCGCCGCCACGGCGGCCTCGAAGAGAACCTTGCCGGTCGTTTCGTTCGCCAACGTCGCGTAGCCGAAGGAACCCTCCTCGGTCATTTCGTCGAAGTGGTGGACCAGGCCCATCAGAGGCGGGTCGGACCGAAGTCCGTCGTTCCGCATCTTGTCACGGCGCACCAGATCCGGCCGCAAGAGCATCACCAAGCTCGCTTCCGCCTCACAGGCGTGCCGCATCTCTTTGATCGGTCCCGTCAGGGTTTTGGCCGTGACCTCCTCGATGAAGGCGTAGTAGCCGGCATGTCCGAACGTGAGGTTCGGATGCAGGGCCTTGAGCTCCCTCATCGCAATCCCATTCGGCTCGTTGTTTCCGCCGTGCCCATTCAACGCGAAGAACTTCGTGAACCCGTGTGGAATGAGCGACTCGACCACGCTCTGGAGCGCGCCCGCGTAGGCGGCGAACGAGGCGCTAAGCGTTCCGGGAAACTTCAAGTGGTGCCCGCTCGCGCCCAGCCAGAGGGTAGGGGTGAGAACTACCTTGTCGCCGAGATCCCTCTCCACAGCTTCGGCGACTGCCGTGACGAGCAGGCTGTCGGTGAAGAGCGGCAGGTGCGGCCCGTGCTGCTCCAGGGATCCCGTCGGAATGAGCACCACGGCCTCGTGATCGAAGGACTGCACGTCTTGCCAGGTCGCGTCGGCGAGTTTCACGAGCCGGTGTTACCCACCCGAATCGAAAGTTTGCTGATAGAGAAGGCTAAAAGGGCCCGCAAGGCACTGATTGCAGCCCGGTCCGTGTTTAGAACGTAGAAGGGTTGGCTGGTACACTCGCGCCGACCAGAGCCTCATCGATGTATCCGATCCTGTTCCATATCGGCAAGTTCCCGGTCCACACGTTTGGCGTGGTGATGGTTTTCGCGTTCGCCGCGGCGATCGGCCTCGCCCAAGTGCGCGCACCCCGCTACGGGCTCACCAAGAACCAGGTGGGCGATCTGGCGTTTTGGACGCTGATCTGCGGCGTTTTGGGCGCGCGGATCGGTTTCATCATCCAGGAGCTGCCGTACTATCTCAGCCACCTCTCCGAGCTTTTTTCGATCCAGTTTTCCGGCCTTACGAGTTTCGGCGGGCTCATTGCCGGGGCGCTGGCGGTCGTTGGGTGGGCCAAGAAGCATCGCATCCCGCTCTGGCACCTCCTGGATCTCTGCGCACCTGCATTTGTGATCGGCCACGCCATCGGCAGGATCGGATGTCTCATGAACGGATGCTGCTTTGGCGGCGTTTGCCCGCAGAACCTCTCCTGGGGCGTGCATGTGGAAGGCAGCCCACTGCTGCACTACCCTGCTCAAGCGTACGACACTCTGATGAACCTTGGAGTCGTTGGAATTTTGCTTTGGCGGGAGAGGGCCGGTATGAAGCTGGGGCAGCTCACGGGTCTGGCTCTAACCCTCCACGGCATGACACGGGTCGTCTTCGAGTTCTGGCGGGCTGGAACGGACGAGCAGGTGAAAGCGGGCATCGCCTCAAGCACCTATTGGGGCAGTCTGCCGTTCACCCAGGCGCAGGCGATGGCCGCGGCTATCGTGCTGCTGGGAGTCGTGATCCTCGTCGCTTGCCGACGGAACAAACCGATCGAATTGGAACTGCCGCAGAGCAAAGATCCGGGCTCATCGCTTAAGATCGAAGCCACACCGGCGTGAAAACCTTCGGCCCACTGCTCGAGAAGATGCGCGGCACGCGCGTGCTGGTCGTGGGCGACCTCATGCTCGACGAGTACGTGTACGGCCGAGCGACACGCATCAGCCAGGAAGCGCCGGTCATGGTGATCCGTCAGAGCAGCACGCGCGTCGTGCCCGGTGGAGCCGCGAACGTGGCGGCGAATCTTCGCGCGCTCGGGGCGATCACGGAAATCGTCGGGGTGGTGGGAGACGATCAGCCCGGGCGCCAGCTAAAAGAGGCGCTTTCGAACACCGGCGCTCGCGTACCTGGAATCGTCACCGACTCACTGCGCCCAACGACCCGCAAAACGAGAGTTCTGGCCGACAGCGCGCATCAGGTCCTGAGAATCGACCACGAGGACCTCACACCCGTCTCCCAGCGGATCCAGGACGAGCTGATCGAAGCTGTCGCTCTGCGGATGGACAACGCCGACGTGCTGCTGATCAGCGACTATCGCAAGGGAACTATGACCTCCGAGCTGATCGCGGCTTTGATCGACCGCGCGACCGCCAAGCAGGTTCCTCTCGTGGCAAACGCCAAGCCGAGGGGGTTGGAGCACTACAGCGGGGCGGCCCTCCTAAGCCTCAATCGCCCGGAAACGGCGCAGGCGTCTGGCCTCACCGAAATGATGGCGGACGCAACCGATTTGACCACGCTGGTGGAGCTTTCAAGGAGCGCAGCCGCCCAGCTGGGCGAGCAGTACGGAATTGGCACCGTGCTCGTGACTCTCAGCGAGTTCGGCATGTGCACCCGCGATTTCTACATCCCTCCGAGGAGGGTCGAAGTGTTCGATGAAGCGGGCGCCGGAGACACCGCCATTGCGACGGTTACTCTTGGGCTGGCGACGGCCGG
>DASZPA010000051.1:0-9122 GCA_035550555.1 Fimbriimonas sp. | reverse complement strand
ACCTTCTCACGGTCGGAGCGCCACGCCTCCCAAAACTCAGAGCAAGTCTGCGAAGGCCCGACGAGAAGCCCGTGCTCAGACATATAGGCAAACCCTTGCGCCTCCCAATCGCTATCGGGCATGTCGCAAGTGTGCTCCCATGTGACCGAGACGAGCCGGCTGGTACCGATCGGAATCCCTTTAAATCGGGGTGACCTCGACCATGCATCGAACCGCTGCCCCTCGCGAGCCTTCCACATGGAAAACGTCTTATCCGACCACTCGCGACGCGTGACGGTCTTGCGCTTGGCGAGGTAGGCGGCGGCCGTATAGGCGAAGGATAGGATCACGATTACGCTTCTTTTCCGAGAGGCTTCGGCCTCATCGAAGTGCCTCGCCCATCGAATAATTCTAGATGACGTGCCGAGCTCCAGCATGCCAAACCCCAAAGTTAAGGTTAGGTAAACATCCTTGCAAAAAATTCTTAACTGAAGGGCCTCTTTTCCTACATTTAGGGCTAACATCAGATCACGCTTCGTGCGTAACGATGGTGACGGCGGACGATGCAGCGCGGGTAAGGCCGGCTGCCCAGAGTCAGGCCGTTCGGGCATCCATTTGACGAGAAATCATATGAAGTCTTTTAAGAATCGAGCTTTTACGCTCATCGAGCTGCTCGTCGTGATCGCAATCATCGCGATTTTGGCTGCGATCCTTTTCCCCGTTTTTGCTCAGGCCAAGGCGGCGGCCAAGAAGACGGCTTCTCTCTCTGGACTCAAGCAGATCGCCCTCGGCCTGCAGATGTATTCCAACGATAACGACGACATGGCGGCACGCTACTACGGCTACGCCGATCCCAGCGGAGCCAACTACTACACAACGCCTCCCAATCCGAGTGACCAGAACCAGTATCACTACGCCACGACCTGGGTGGGCCAGATCTACCCGTACGTCAAGAGCCAGCCGATCTTCTTCGACAAGACGGTCGCCGAGATTTCCAACTACAACATCCTCTATCAGGATCCCGTCTACCCGTCGGATACCGCTTATCAGTACTCGTGGTCATGGATCGTCGACATGTCGATCAACGCATTCGGATATTCCGAGCAGCAGTACACGGGACCAAGCTGCATCGACTACGGACAAGAGGATCTGGTGACGCCGCAGCCGCCGACCGGAGGACAGTATCAGTCTCGAAACCTGTCCGCCATCAGCGCGCCCGCAAGCCGTTTGGCGGTTAGCCCGACGAGGTACGCGTCGATCGCGAACTTCTCGTGGGAGTATTTCACCAACTACTACTCCTCGTTCCCCGTTGCGGATGTGTATGCGACGACCTACAACCAGAACAACTTCATCTACGATGCCAGGAAGCAGTACGGGTCAAGGTTCATCGGGGCGTTCGCCGACGGGCACGCCGCGAACTACGGCTCCGAGAAGTTCATTAAGGAGTATGCGAGCAATCCTAGCCAGGACGAGGCAACCGGATATAACTCCTGGTGCACCGCCGGTGATGCCAGGCCTGGTTTCTGGGACTTCTGGGGTCAATTTTGGAACCAAAACTAGGGCGTAATCGCAGCCTTTTGTTGCTCGCCGTCGCTGCGGCTTGCCTGTCGGTCGGTTGTTCGGGAGATTCGGGCCCGAACGATCCAAGCTACACGTCGGCGGAGATTCAGAAGATGCGGGCCGCCAAGGTCAAGCCTTCGGACGGCAACGCTCCGACGGCTACCATGGGCCGCAAAAGATAGACTGAAAGAATCGAAAGAGGGGACCCGTGCGCCGGCACGGTTCCTCTTTCATAGGTCTTCTCGGTGTCTATTCAAGTTCGAGATCTGCTGAAAAACGCCCAAACAGCCTACTCGCGAGGGGATCTCGCGTCGGCCGAGTCGCTCTTGGCGGCAGCACTGCAAACTTCGCCGAATTCCGTGGACGCGCTGGTCCTGCTGGGAATCGTCCACGCGCGGCAATCGAAGGCAAGTTCTGCGATAAAGCTTCTCCAAAACGCGGTTCGATTGGACCAGCGCTGCTATGAGGCCCTGGTTGCCTTGTCGACCCTTCATTTTGCCGCGGGTGAACCCGAGCAGGCGATCATCTATGGCGAACGCGCCATCGCTCTCAATCGGACGGATCCCAAGAGCTACCACCATCTCGCAAGAGACCTCATCGCACACTCGAGGCCCCAGGACGCGATCCCCTACTTGCGGCAGGCCGTGAAACTGGCGCCCGCCGACGCGGCGCTCATCCAGGATCTGGCGAGCGCGCTCACCGAGACGGCTCAGCTTTCCGAAGCGATGGACGTCTGGAAAAGGCTCACTCGCTTTCATCCGGCTCGCATCGTCGGCTGGCTGAAGCTTGGAAGCCTTTATCTTGCGGCCAAGCAGTTCGGCGAAGCGCTCGTCTGCGCCAAGCGAGCGATCGCACTCGACCCCTCCTCCGCGGACGCTCGAATGTTGGCCGGCCTCTCTCACCTCGGCTCGGACGGCGCCAAAGAGGCTGAGGCCGAGTTCGAACATGCGATCAAGCTCGGTCCGAACAACATGGTCGCCCACTCTGCCTACGGCTTGGCTCTCCATGAGATGGGCCGCTTTGAAGAAGCGCGCCCTTATTTCGAGAGGGCTTTGGAGATATGCCCCACCAACGGCCAGGCGTACTACTCCCTCGTCCGGTCTCGCAAGGCAACCCCATCCGATCAACCGCTATTGGAGAAGCTGAAAAGCGTCTTGGAGCACCGGAACGCCTCGATTCTGGACAGGTCCTACATGCACTACGCTCTAGGCAAGGCGTACGAGGACTTGGGCTCCAATGAGCTATCGATGCAGAGCTACGATCGGGCCACGTCGCTCGCGTTCGAGGCGTGGTTCGGCAACCGAGGAGCAGATCGCGAACGCTACGCGAGCATCATTCAATCCACCATCGATACGTGCACATGCGGCGTGTTGGCCTCACACGAAAGGCAAAAGCTCTGCTCCGAAAAGCCTCTTATCGTCGTGGGCATGATGCGCTCGGGCACCACATTGGTCGAGCAAATCCTTTCAAGCCACCCTGACGTAAAAGGCGCCGGGGAGCTGAGCTATTGGAACGACCAAGCCGCCAAGTTCTTCGATGTTCAAGGACGTAGAATCGACGATTTGCTTCTGATGTCCCGTGCACAGGGCTACCTCGACCTGCTGGATCAAGTAGGCCCCGGGTTCCAAAGGGTCGTCGATAAATACCCGCACAACTATACGATGCTCGGCTTTATCTTCGCCGCCATTCCGACTGCCCGCGTGATTTACGTCAAGCGCTCGGCAGTCGATAACTGCCTTTCCATCTACACCACCGCGTATGAACGCCCTCCTGCTTTCACCCTCTCCAAGGCCGACATCGTTTTCGGCTATCGCGAGCACGAGCGGATCATGACCCACTGGAAGCAGACCTTGACGAGCAGCCAACTGCTCCAGGTCAACTATGAGGATCTGATCCAGAGCTCGGAAGGCACCATCCGACAGATGATCGACTTTGCGGGCTTGGCTTGGGACGAGGCCTGTCTTCACCCAGAACGCAACGAGAGAAGCGTCAACACTCCCAGCGTCTGGCAGGTCCGCCAGCCAATTTACAAGAGCTCGGTGGAGCGGTGGCGCAAGTTCGAGCCTTGGCTCGGTGAGTTTGGTGAGTTGCTGGACGGTTAACGCCATGTAAGCCATGCTGACCTTAGGTCGATCTTCAAGCCGAACCTGAAATCAAGCGGCCTGGTCGGATCCAAGTGCCTGAGGGCTTCGATGCCAGCGACGTCTACTTTATAGCCAGATACCTAAGAAGGGGTCATCTGCCTACCAGCCGATCGGTGAACGAAAGCAGCGCTTGGCTGAAGGTCTGGCTGCCCTCGTGACCGGCGTCGTCGATAAAGATCAGCTCGAGCTTGGGCAAGGCGGCGGATAGTTGCCAGGGTGTGCCGCTGAGGTTTCCAAGGTCCAAACTCCCTTGTAGAATCGCTCCCGGAATATCGGCAAGAGCGCCGGCGCCCGCAAGCAAAGCGCCCTCCTCCAGCCACGAGCCGTGCCGCCAGTAGTGTGTTACGAGGCGGGCGAATGCCAGCCGGAACTCTGCCGACTCGAATCGGGGACTCGGACTCGAAGCCGTTGGCAGGATCGCGGTCTCCCAAGCGCACCACTCGACCGCCGCCTGCTCACGCACGGCCGGATTCGGACTGAACAGCAGCCGGTGCATCTTGTCAAGAATCCCTCCTTGCCCCTCATCACGTTCGGCAAAGCTGACGAGTCTGGCCCACGAGTCGCGGAAGATATGCCCAAGTCCCGTGGTCAGCAGATCTGTCTCGGCGCGCCGGCCCGTTGTCGCCGAAACCAGAATCAACTCGGAGACATGCGAAGGGTACTTCTCGGCGTAGGCCAACGCGAGCGCGGAGCCCCAAGACGCGCCCATTACAAGCCACTGCTCGATTCCCAACATCGTTCGTATGAACTCGATGTCCTCCACCAAGTGGTGAGTCGTGTTGGCCGAGAGGTCGACCCATGGCTCGCTTGCATGCGGCCGGCTTCTGCCAGAGTTCCGCTGATCGAACAGAACGATCCGGTACGCGTCCGGGGCGAAGTAGCGACGATTGTTGGGGGTGCAGCCGGAGCCCGGGCCTCCGTGCAGCACCACTGCCGGCCTGCCCTGGGGATTCCCGCACTCCTCCCAGTAGATGTGGTGCCCATTTCCAACGTCGGCCCATCCGCTTCTACTTGGTTCAATCGGGGGATACATACCCGAAGTTACCTTCTGAGGTCGAGCTAAACTTCCTGCCTTCCAGGGAATCTGGCTCTAAGAAGGTCGCCGCCCGGTCGAAGGTCTTGGTTCGAGTTTAGCCAGCTACATTTCTCTCCGCCGAGGCTGTTTGGCTTCCGCGTCGCTTGACGACGGCTCTCGTTTCTTCTTGGGTTGTGCCGACCGGTCATGTTCCACACACTTGAGAGACCAAGCGACCTTCAAACGCGCATCGCGGGCATGTTTAGACGCTTTGGACTTATACATAGCAGAGTTCGATTCAGCGGAGACGAACGACTCGGGCGTCACCATCGAAATAATCGTAATCGCGATCTCGCGAATCCAGCCGTTCGCGGACACATCTCTGTGCCCTCCAGCCTACAAATAGCGGGCCCTTGTACGGACGGCGGAGGGTTTTTTACAAGTTGCCTGCCCTGTCGATAGCCAAAAACCTCCGGGAAAACGCTTCGTTAGCCGCACAGTATCCGAGAGCTAAGCTCCGGCAGCTCAGTCCGAAAGGGCCTTCCAGATAAGCCTCAGGAGAGGTTCCCCTGGTGATGGATGACCGCTCTTTACAGGCTCTGAGATGAAAGGACCTTATGCTTCGCCAAGCCAGGAGTAGGCGAAATTGAGTCGGCGATACTGCAATGCCCAAACGATCTTTCGCCAATCATCCAATGACCTGTCTGAGCTCACACAGAATCTCCGAATTTGGAGCCAAAAAGTCAATTCAGCGCCCGGGAGCCAACGCTACAATGTGCAATTCTTTCACTTTCGCAGGAGTGAGCTTTGCCAATGACATACCATCGAAAGCCGTGTTCGATCGGCGGATTTACCTTGATCGAGCTTCTTGTCGTGATCGCTATCATTGCGATCCTTGCCGCCATTCTGTTCCCCGTCTTCGCCCAGGCAAAAGCCGCGGCAAAGAAGACGGCTGCGATCTCTAACTCTAAACAGGTCAACCTGGCGATGCTAGAGTACGCGACCGACAACGATGATCGCTATCCGATCCTTCTCTACAATGGGACCTTTGATGTCACTCAAGGCGACAGCAACGTTCATGTGAACATCCGCCCCTATTACAAGTCGGAGGACATTCTCATGGATCCGCTGGACCCGGCGTCCAAGTCGGTTCGTAACTATCCAGATTCCAGCTTGCCGGCGCCGACCACCGAGGCCCAGCGCGAATACAACTTCGGTTTCACCGCGGATTGGGGTGTGAACATGCAATTCATCGGTCCGATAAACGTCGACTCGAGCGGTGTCATCCATCCGACGGCAATCACCACCACGACGATGGCTCGCCCTGCTAACACGATCCTTGCCATCAGCGGCGTGTGGGGAAGAGACGCTTCCGGAGCCACCTACGGCGGAGGAAACTATGCCGTCGATGCTCCCTGTTGGCACGATCAAAACGGGGCCGACATGCGCCCTGGATATGAAGGCGCCAATTATTGGTGGTTTGGCGGCTGGGTTCCTAGCCAACCTCTCGCCTGGAACGTGTTCGGTGGAGTTTGGCCTTGGCACAACAGCGGCACACAAGTGATCGTTGCCTGGGGCGACGGCCATACCAAGGCGATCCAGATGAACCAAGTGGCGGCAGGATGCGATGTAAAGGACTCCTCAGCAGGATTCGTTACGGATCCGGACAAGTTCCTTTGGTCCAGCCAGTAGTCGCATGGATAGAAAACTCGTCATCGGAGCCGGATTGGTCGTGGTGCTGCTCGCCTGCGGCTTTATCGTGTACCGCACCGTTTCGTCTCCTTCGGGCGTCGACCAGGCGAATATCACCGATTTGGCCAAGAAGATCGACAACACGAAGGGGAATACACCTTCCGTCCCGCCGGAGGTGCTGAGACTCGGCGTCAGTGGAAAAAGGCCAAGTCCAAGTCACTAATCGGTTTAGGGCTGCCGATCGGCGGCCCTGGACTCGCCCATTACGAGTTGCAATCGCTAAACCCAATCGATCTAGAGGCGGCGAAGAGATCCTTGTTGGGAACGCTCGTCGGAGACAGCCTCGGGCTTCCCTATGAGAAGCTGCCGGCCGGCCGGGGGGCCCGTCTCCTGCCGTTTCCACTCCGTCAAAGGCTCTTTTTCGGAAGAGGGATGCCTAGCGACGACACGGCCCAGTCGCTTCTCACGGAGTCTAACGTCCTACTGCGTCCCCGTAGAATTACGGGCCTTCTGGGCAAACCAGAACAGGCGGGAACATCGGATCGTCGTACCCCCACCACTCGGCCGGAAGAGTCGGGGGATTCAAAGAGATAATTGGTTGGGGGCGGTTCTGGAAGAGGCCGTCCCCTTTTTTCGTTTCTGCCGGTAGGTTCGAAATGGACCTGGTAATTTAACCGGTTCTGGTAGTGATATGATGTAAGAGGGGTGCAATGGGATGTTATTGCTATTGTGAAACCGGGCCACACACTCTTTTGCAGACCGAAAGGGTATCAGAGGCGCGAGTTCATGACCTCGGCAGTTTTGCTCGATTTTCGCAGTGAACTTGACAGTTACTTTAACGTCTCGTACGCTGGTTAGGAGAGCTGGTTAAGTTGATATTGGAGGTAGCTTCCGGTGGTGGAAATCAGCATCCATGGGGACCAGGCGGTCTTTGAGGTTTTGGCCAGTCACAAGGTCTGGGCTTTCAAGAGCAAACTGCAGATTCCACTCAGCCATATTTCTGGAGCGCGGCTTGAACCGAACCCCCCTTTAGGCTGGTTCGATGCAATCAAGTGGATGGGAACGGACTTGCCACACCTTTTCAGGGCGGGCACGTTTTTTACGCACGAAGGAAGAGTCTTCTTCGATGTTCGGCATCCTGAAAAGACGATTATCGTCGATTTGAAGGATGAGGAATACAAACACTTGGTCATCGAAGTGGAGGACCCAAGTCATTCTGTTGATATTTTAAGAGCCGCGATTCAAAATAGCGGCTAGTAGGCGCATGCAGTTAAGTGGAGACGATTCGCAGCGGTTTCAGTCGCCGGAAATGACTGGTACCTTGACGGTTGCTTGTGTACGGGGGAGCGATCCGATGATCGACGTCTCTCGCGTGCTCTTGGCGAGTGGGGCCGTCAACGTCGAGTCCAAGGGCGTTGAAACGCTCGCTTGGTTCCAGAGCGCCAGAAAGGCTCTTCGGGTTGCAGTGGGGCTGGTCGAATCGTCGCCCGACGGTCTGTCGGCCGGCATCGCCACCGGCGACATCGAGAACGACCTGGCCGGGCTCCGTCTGATCGAAGAAGCGGAGGGCGCTTCGGGACTTTGCGAGGCGGGACAAATCCTCGTGACCCTGGGAACCCAGGAGCTGGTTCGAAACTCTTTGAAGGCAAACGAGTCCTTCAGCGATATAGGAACTCGCCCGCTGGGCGCGTCGGCCGTGCCGACCCGTCTCTTCATTTTGATTGCACCAGGCCTGCGTTCGGACGGCAGCGCCGGGAACGTCTCGAGAGGCTGGAACTCAACGCGATTCATTGGACGAAGGCGTGAGATCGATGAGATCATCAGGCTTCTTGAAGAAAGCCGCCTCGTCACGATCTACGGTCCGTCGGGAATCGGTAAAAGCTCGTTGGCTGCCCGCATCGCGGTAGAGGTTCAAGACCAGTTCGCGGAGGGCAGCATCTGGCTTGATCTGGCCACGGTCCGCCGTTCGGGCGTCGTCTTGCATAGGATCGCCCAAGGCCTCGATATTCACTCCCTCCATGAGGCGACCCTGTTCGATCAGATCGTCCGGCGTATCGGCGAGAAGAACGTTCTCCTGATCTTCGATTCGGTAGACCATGTGCAAGACGAGCTTTCGCCGCTCTTGGAGCCGCTGATCCAGAGATGTTTGAACGTGGCTGTGCTCGTAACAGCCTCTCGGCGGTGTGCCACACCCTCTGAATCGGCCTTTGCTCTTGGCGGCTTGGATATGCCCACAGGCGCCGAGCCTCCGGAGGCCATGCTCGAATACGACGCGGTCCGCTGCTTTGTCGAGGCGGCGCGCTCCGTCGAGCCCGGGTTCACGATCGATTCCGAGAACGCGGGTGCGATTGCCTCGATTGCCGATGCCGTGGACGGATCGCCATTGGGAATACAGATGGCCGCTTCGCGGATTGCTATCCTCACGCCCCATCAGATTCTGACTCGCCTTCGCAAAGACCCGCTGACTTTCTTAGGTGACGGAAACAGGGCCTCCTCGGCCATTGAGAACGGCATGAGGGCGACGCTTTTACTGCTGAGCCCGACCGCGCAAAAGCTGTTCGCAAGGCTTAACGTGTTCCACGGACCGTTCTCCGCCGAGTCGATCGAAGCTGTTTGTACCGATAAAGAGCTTCCAAAGGACGCTGTCTTGTCCTCACTCAGGGAGCTGGTCGAGGTTCAGTTCGTTCAGCGATACAAGGCGACCAGACTTACGAGAGCCTTCTACCTGGCCC
>DASZPA010000050.1:0-7660 GCA_035550555.1 Fimbriimonas sp. | reverse complement strand
CGATGTCCCGCGCTTCCTCGACGCCCGAACCCTATGAAAGGTGGCCCGCCCAATTTGCCAGGATCTGCGCCGGCTCCACGGTTTTCTTTGTGCTGGCGCTCGTCTTTGCGCTTTCGTTTACCGGACCGGCATTTCTTAGTTTGCTACCCTCGATCATCGCTGCCGGATTAGCTGTCTCGTTTCTGGGTTGGGCCGTCGCCAGCCTTTCGGGAGGCCCGAGTGTGCCGGAGCCTCAGACCGTCCACCGGCTGGCGGAGCCCATTCCGGACGCTTCCGTGCAGCGCGAGGTCAAGGTGGAGGTCTGTCAGGGGCGACATACGACGGGAAGAGACGCCGGATTGCTCTGGTTTGCCGACGGAAAGCTCTACTTTGTGGGGGACCGCACCTCCTTCGCGATTCCGCTTCAGCAAAACGCGAGAGTATCGCTTCTGATACCGCCATCCCCTTCGCCTCGAGGATGCATCTATCGCATCCAAATGCGAGTCAAAGGACCGCTTGGTCCATGCTCGTTGAAGCTCCATGTTCAGAACTACGGTGCGGATAAGAGGTTTGAGGATGCGTTCGAAGCGATGTGGTTCTGGCGCGGACTGGCTGGGGGGCCCGGCCAATATCCGCCGCTGGAGATCGGTCCGGGGCACGACCAGCGCCGAGACTTACGAACCCAAATTGCCGCTTGGTTTAGAATCACAGACAGCCAATGATTAGCCGCCGCAACCTTCTATGGACCACGATTGCCACTGCCGCCTTTCGAAACGAAACGCTTGACCTCGTTTCGAAGCTCATTGGGAAGGTCGATCCGAGCGCCGAGACCGCTGCCCAGGACGAGGAGTTCTGGTACCAGATTCAGCAAGCCTTCTCCCTCGATCCCAATGTGGTGAACTTCAATAACGGCGGATGCTGTCCGTCGCCGAGGATTGTGGAAGACGCGCTTCGGCGGCAGCTCGAACTCTCCAATCAAGCTCCCTCCTACTACATGTGGCGAGACCTGGAGCCCGAGATCGAGTCGGTCCGGAGACGGCTCGCGGCGACGTTCGGATGCGATGCCGAAGAGCTTGCGATCACGCGGAACGCCAGCGAGTCGCTTGAAACCTGCCTTTGCGGATTGCCGCTCTCGGCAGGCGACGAGGTACTGACCTCGACCTTGGACTATCCGCGAATGATCACGACGATTCAGCAGCGGGAACGCCGCGAGGGCGTCAAGTTGGTCCAGGTCGTCGTACCGCCAGTGCCGAACCATCCGCACGAAATCACCGAAGCGTTCGAGAAAGGGCTCACACCGAAGACCAAGATGATTCTGGTCTCTCACGTCGTTTTCATGAACGGTCAGATCAACCCCGTTCGAGAGATCTGTGAGCTGGGCAGCCGGCACGGCATTCCCGTGATCGTGGATGGCGCGCACGCCTTCGCGCAGTTCCCCTTCTCAAAATCGGGTCTGGGTTGCGAGTATTACGGGACGTCGCTGCACAAGTGGATCATGGCGCCCATCGGGACCGGCTTCCTCTTCGTGCAGCGAGACAAGATCGACGGGCTCTGGTCTTTGATGGCTTCGGGGGAGACCCAGTCGAAGGACATCCGCAAGTATGAAGAGATCGGCACCCACCCTGCGGCCAACCACAATGCTATCGGCGAGGCGCTGACTTTCCACGAAATGATCGGCGTGGAGCGCAAAGCGGCGCGGCTGCGATACCTTCGCAAGCGCTGGACGGACCGGCTTCGCGAGCTTTCGAAAGTGGAATTCCACACGAACCTCAGTCCCGAGCACTCGTGCGGCCTGACCACCGTTCAGATCGAAGGAATCAAGTCCGGCGACCTGGCTTCGTGGCTCCTCTCCAAGCATGGAATCTTCGTGACGACGATCGCCAATCCCCAGTTTGAAGGCATCCGAGTGACGCCGAACGTGTACACGACCGTGCAAGAGATCGACAGGTTTGGCGACGCGATGGTGAAGGCCGCTAGGGAAGGAATCGCCTAGCTTTTAAGCGATAACGCCGCGAAAGCCTAATTTTCTATCGCTCCCGGTGGAACCTGGTAGCGCCGGTTTTGAACCTGGAATCGGGCACAGGTATCCTATTACCCGTGCCAGAGCCTTCGCAGAATTCCGAGCAGGTCTGCGTTTACGACCCGCTGATCGAGCTCATGGCTCGCTTTGAGAACGTGAAGGCGGTCAGCTCCTCGGCCGATCCCTTTGAAGGCTTGAACGTGGAAGATGCGCTCAAAAAGCACATCGTGGACGGTGTGAAGAAGGGCTTGGAGGCGCATCTGGACGAGGCGATGGCGGTCCATCCGCCTCTGCACATCATCAACGAGATCCTGCTGGATGGGATGAAGACGGTCGGCGTCCTGTTCGGCGCGGGCAAGATGCAGCTCCCATTCGTGCTTCAGAGCGCGGAGGTCATGAAGACGGCCGTCCGGCACTTGGAGCCCCACATGGAGAAAGTGGAGGGTTCGGAGAAGGGCTCGCTGCTGATCGCCACAGTTGCCGGAGACGTTCACGACATCGGCAAGAATCTGGTCGACATCATCTTGTCCAACAACGGCTATCGCGTGGTGAACATCGGCATCAAGCAGCCGATCCAGTCGATCCTGGAGCAGGCGGAAGCTCATCACTGCCAGGTGATCGGAATGAGCGGGCTGCTGGTGAAAAGCACGGTGATCATGCGCGAGAACCTGCTGGAGATGAACGCGCGAAACGTTTCCAATATTCCGGTGATTCTTGGTGGCGCCGCTCTCACCCGTTCCTATGTGGAGCAGGACTTGCGGTCGGTTTATCGGGGCCACGTCTTCTACGCGCAAGACGCCTTCGAAGGCCTCCGGCTGATGGGCGACCTTTGCGAGAACGGCGGCGTCCGCGTCGTCGAGAGGCCTGAGGCGGAAACCGGGGACGACGAGGAGTTCTCCCGCGAACGCAGCCACCGGACGGACGTCCTGGATCCTGCTCTTTACGTCTTCACGGGGGAGCGAAGCGACGTCGAACCCCTCGCAGAGCCCCCGGCATTGCCGTTCTACGGGGCGCGCAAGCAAACCCGCTTCGACGTGTTCGAGATTTTCAAATACGTTAATCCCGTCGCGCTGTTCCGCGGCCAGTGGCAGTTCAAGCGGCCGGAGGGCATGGGCAACCCGGAGTTCAACGCCTATTTGGCAGACAACGCGCAGCCTATTTTCGACCGCCTGACCCGCGACTTGGCCAGCGTGATCCGTCCGCGGGTCAAGTGGGGTTATTTCCCCTGCGCCGGCGAAGGGAACGATCTGATCATTTATCGGGAAGATGCCGAGACGGAGCGGCTGCGCTTTACTTTCCCTCGACAGCGCGATGGCCGGCGGCTCTGCTTGAGCGACTTCTTCCTTCCGGTCTCGTCGGGGCGACGGGACGTTGTCGGCTTCTCGCTCGTGACGATCGGTCCGGACGTGACAGCCCGAGAGCGAAAGCTCTTTGAGAGCGGCGAATTTCAGGACTACCTGTTCGTGCACGGTCTCGGGGTGGAGACCGCCGAGGCATTGGCCGAGTATTGGCACCGCCAGATCCGATTCGAGCTCGGGATCGCCGACCAAGAGCCTGCGGACATGCGGCTTCTCTTCAGCGCCAAGTATCACGGGGCGCGCTACTCCTTCGGCTACCCGGCCTGCCCAAACCTGGAGGATCAGGCAAAGCTATTCGAGTTGCTTCAGCCGGAAGACATCGGGGTGGAGCTGACGGAGGAGTTCATGCTCTCGCCCGAGCAGTCCACCAGTGCGATCGTCGTGCACCATCCGGCCGCCAAGTACTTCAACGTCAAGTAGCCGCTCCGTCTTGCTTGGCGCCTCTGAAAGCAAGCTAATGCCTAGTTCTTCTCAGCGCCAAAGGCGCGGTTCATGTGCAGCCTGGGGTGGAGCGGCGAAGCTCGCGTAACCCCAGGACAGACGCCGTTCGGCGCCAGAGAAGGTCGGAGGTCCGCGTCAAAAGGGGTCTTCAACCTGGCTTCGCAATCCTCAGGCGTCAGAAAGAGAAGCACGGGCGGCTAGAGGCCTTCATACCGAAGCCCCTCTTGTCCGTTTGGCCTCATGAATCGCGCGTATCCATCTTCCCGCAACCTTTTCTCCAACTCGTCCGCGTCCTCGGTGAGCGCGATGACGGTGCCGCCCATTCCCGCGCCGGCGAGCTTGGCTGCCAGAGCGCCGTGCTGCTTGCATTTCGATATCAGCAGATCGACGGCGTCGCCGGAGCCTCCGATGGAAGCGATCAGCCGCTGGTTCTCATCCATGGCAGCGGCCAGCTCGCCATAGCGGCCCGCTACCAGGTCTTCCGCGCCTTTCTCGGCAAAGGTAGAAATGCGGTCGATCGCTTTCCGCACGGCTGGCTCACCGTCCAGCCACCTTTGCGCCAGGGGACCGTGGACGGAGCCGCTGAGCCGCTCCACACCGGTCGTAACGAGCAAGAAGGGAAGTTGCGCGGCGATCGGCCGCAGAGTTGCCGGCGGACCTTTCTCGACCGGGTGCTTGCCGTGAAAATCCATTAACTGGATGCCGCCGTGCGTGATCATGTAAGCGTCCTGGTATCCGCACACCACGTGAGCGTCGTAACGCTCGATGTCTCGGAGCAGCTCGGCGAACAAGGTTCTGCCCTGTGGTGTCGACAGGTCGATCTCGTGATCCGTCAGCCGGAGCACACATGCCAGCGTCGTGGCGAGTAGTGCCGTCGACCCCGAGAGTCCGCTGGAGCGTGGAACGTCGGTTTGCCACTCGACGGAAACCGGGAAAGGCAGCGGAAATCTCTTCACCGCCGCGTCCCATAGGCGCCGGTCTTCTGGAAGCAGCGGGTCTCCTTCAACCTTCTTGAGCCCGCATCTCGCTCGGGCTGAGACGGCCGCTGAGAGAACCTTCCCTCCATAAATGTCGCTGGGGTTTCCCAAGATGCCGCAGCGGCCGGGTGCGGAGGCTGAGAGGTGGCTCATCTTTTCAGAAGCATTATCGTAGAATCTCATCGAATGAAATGCGCCCTACTCTCAGTCGCCGCGCTTTTGCTGCTTGTTGGCTGCAACAGCTCGACGGATAACAACGCGCCGGCTCCGGCCCCGAGCTCGGGCACACCCGCAGCCAACACGGGCAAAAAGCTCAAAGTTGCGCTGCTCACGCCGGGTCCGGTGAGCGACGCAGGCTGGTCCGCGATGGCATACGACGGCCTGACCGAGATCAAGGACAAGCTGGGAGCCGAGGTTTCGAACGAAGAAGCCAGCAGCGAGGAAAAGATCAAGGATTCCATGCGTTCCTACGCCCAAAAGGGCTACGACCTGATCTTTGGCCATGGATACGAGTACAACGCGCCGGGTGTGGAGCTTGCGGCCGACTTCCCCAACACCGTTTTCGTCAGCTCGTCGGGAGATAAGACGGCGAAAAACGCGGGCGCCTTCCGGTTTGAGCTCGAGCAGGGCTTCTATCTGGCAGGCATCATGGCCGCGAAGATGGACACCAAAAACCACTTGGCGATGATCGGCGGCGACGACGTCCCGTCCATCCGCTCGACGTTCGATGCCTTCAAGGCCGGAGCGGAATCGGTCAAGCCGGGCATCAAGGTCGATGAAGTGTTCACGGGAAGCGGCAGCGACATCGCGAAAGCGAAAGCCGCAACGGAGCAGGTGATCTCGAGCGGCGCCGACTTCGTCATCCATCAGGCAAACGCGGCGGCGCAAGGCGTTTTCGATGCCTGCAAAGACAAGGGCGTTTATGCGTTCGGCGCGAACGCCGACCAGAACGACAATGCCAGTGGCGCGGTGATCGCCAGCGCGGTGATCGTCGCGAAGCCCGCGTTCTTGGCCTTGGCCAAGGCGGTTCAAGCAGGGACCTATACGGGAACGGTGCAGAAGTTCGGGATGAAGGACGGCGCCATCGACTTCGTCGTCAATCCCAAGTTGAAGGACAAAGTGCCGGCCGACGCCCAGAAGCTGTTGGACGACACGAAAGACAAGATCAAGAACGGCGCCGTGACGGTTCCGGAAGCCAAGTTCTAACCGCTGCGTGACTATCGAGCTAGGAAACGTCGTCAAGAGGTTCGGAAGCGTTACCGCTCTCGACGGCGTTTCGGCAGCGTTCCTCCCTGGCGAGGTCCACGCCGTCGTTGGCGAGAACGGCGCTGGGAAGTCGACCTTGGCTTCCATCGTGTCCGGCTTTATCTCTCCGGACTCGGGCTCGGCGAGCCTCGATGGGAAGCCCCTTCCCCTTGGCCGCCCGTTTGACTGCAAGCGACTGGGCATCCAGATGATTCATCAGCACTTCACGCTGGTGCCCGAGTTCACGGTTGCCGAGAACCTGGCGTTGGCCCATCTGGACCGCCTCACCCGGCGGCTGGACGTTCTTGAACGGGCGCAGCCGGCGCTCGAGGCAGGTGAACGCCTTGGTTGGCGATTCGATCCCACGGCGAAGGTCCGCAATCTGCCCGTCGGGCTTCAGCAGAGGCTGGAAATCTTGAAGGCGCTGGGCGAGGACGCCAAAGTCATCCTGTTCGACGAGCCCTCGGCCGTGCTGACTCAAGGAGAGGTTCAGGAGCTTTTGCGTGTGATCAGACGCTTGAGAGACGAGGGGAGAACCGTGCTCCTCATCGCCCACAAATTGGCCGAGGTGATGGCGGTTGCCGACCGGGTCACGGTTCTTCGGCGAGGGAAGAAAGTTGCGGAAGCGCTCAGGGGCGGATTTACGGAAAGCGAGCTCGCTCACTGGATGGTGGGCGAGATGCCGCCGGCGAAAGCCTTTGAATCCGGAACCACCCGCGGCCCTGGGCTCACTGTGACGGATCTCAGAGTGCTCGGCTCTCGCGGTGAAACCGCCGTGGATGGCATCAGCCTAGCGATCCAACGCGGCGAGATCGTGGGGATCGGAGGGGTGGACGGCAACGGTCAACTGGAGCTTGCCGAGACTTTGGCCGGAGTTCGCGAGCAGGCGTCCGGATCGGTCTCATGGTCCGGCAAGGACATTCGACAGGTCGACGTCGGCTACATCCCGCAGGACAGGCGCCGGGACGGGTTGGCCCTCCGAATGTCCATTGCGGAGAACATGCTGTTGTCCAGGAGCGCAAGGGGCGCCTTGGCAAAGGGTCCGTTCCTGCCCATGTCCGCTATCCGCGCATGGGCTCGAGGGTTGATTGAAAGGTTTGCCATCAAGGCGGTCTCCGAGAGTCAGGCTGTGGGCTCCCTCAGCGGCGGCAATCAGCAGAAGGTCGTCGTCAGCCGAACCCTCGACAGGGTTCCAGACCTGCTGGTGGTCGCCGGCCCCAGCCGCGGGTTGGACATCCGGGCCGCAGCGTTTGTCCACGAGCAAATCCTCGCGGCAAAGGAGACCCGCGCGGCTGTGGCTCTGTTCAGCTCAGATCTCGACGAGCTGGCCGCGCTTTCCGACCGGACGGTGTATCTGTCGCGGGGCAAGGTATTTGAGGGCGCCGACCAAGTTTCGGTCTTGGGAGGGCCGGCATGAGCGTGCTCGCCCGCGTGGCCGGCCTGTTCGCAGTTCTGGTGCTCACCCTGCTCGCCTTTCATTTGCCGCTCGTGGGAAGCCTGTCTCTGCTGTGGGAGGGCGCTTTTGGCGACAAGTTCGCTTTGTCGCGCACGGTTGTCGCAAGTACGCCGCTCCTTTTGACTGGGCTCGGAATGGTCGTCGCTTGGCGTGCCGGCGCCTACAACATTGGCGGCGAAGGACA
>DASZPA010000049.1:0-6161 GCA_035550555.1 Fimbriimonas sp. | reverse complement strand
AGGGAGATCGGAGCGCTCACCGTGGCGGTCGTGACCCGTCCGTTTTCGTTTGAGGGGCCGAAGCGGTCGAAGCTGGCAGACCAAGGGGTCACCAGCCTGATGGGCCGGGTGGACACCATCATCACAATCCCGAACGATCGGTTAGGGAACGTGGTGGAGAAGAAGACGACGCTGATCGATGCGTTCCGGGTCGCGGACGACGTGCTGCGGCAAGGCGTTCAGGGCATCTCGGACATCATCACGATTCCGGGCCAGATCAACGTGGACTTTGCCGACGTGCGAGCCGTGATGGCCGACGCCGGTCCTGCCTTGATGGGCATCGGGTACGGAGTCGGCGACCAGCGCGCTCTTCAGGCCGCTCAAAGCGCCACCAACAGCCCGCTCCTCGAGCAGACGATCCACGGCGCCAAGGGCCTGCTGGTGAACCTGACCAGCGGCGAAGACCTGACGCTGGCGGAGACCAACGAGGCGATGAACTATATTCAGAGCCTTTGCGACACTTCCGACGCCAACATCTTCTTCGGAACGGTTGTCGATCCCGACATGGACGGCACGGTCCGCGTCACGGTGCTTGCGACGGGCTTCGATCCGTACACGCGAGAAGGCAAAGTGGCTGCCGAAGCCGTTGCCGCGACGCCTGCGGCAGCTCCAGCCAAGCCGGTGACAACCGTGGTTCAGACTCCGAGCAGCAGCGAGGTCATCGCTCAAGCGAGAGAGCGAGTGCAGCAACAGGCGAACCGGGGCGTCCCTCCCGATCCTTCGACGGTATTCGACGAAAGCGACTTGGATATTCCGGCCTTCATCCGAGAGAACCGCCAGCGCTAAGATTTCGAATGGGGAGTTTCGGGGCACGGACCTTGTCCGTGTCCCTCTTTTATTTGTGAAGTCCTACCGGAGAAGGAGGGCCTGTTCGCGCCGCTCGGAGAAGCTGTGCTGCGTGTTGAGCAGGTGGAGAGGGAACTGGCATCGATCCCACACCGGGTGCTCGCGGTTCATGTAGGTGTAGTAGATCATGGAGCCGTCTTTGGACTTGGCCCACCTAGCCGCTCCGAAACCGGACATGAGCAACACGTACATTCCGGCGGGAACCAGCACGTCATCCGTAAATACATGCGCGTGCTTGTTGAGATCGGCGGTATCGAGCGAGCACTCGCTCATCACAATGTGGCCGCGCAGATTAATTCGCAATGAGCCTTGATTCTGCAGAAGAACGAACTCCCGCTCGGCTGTCTCGTTTCGCTGAACTCCTACGATTCGGATCATGCCCACCAACCTCCTTGAGCAGTATGCCAGTTACTGACCAAGACGGTAAGTGTCTCGCAAACGCAGCGGGATTATTCCCCCAATAACGCAATTTCCGCAACTTCTTCAATGCCTGCCTGCCGGCGCTCGAAGAATGTGAGGGCATAGGCGAAGCTCTGATCGGCCAGCGAGTGAAACGTCCTTTTGGCCGCGCTCCTTGACAGCAGAGGTACGCCCTGGGCGATCTCTTTTCGATGCGAATACGTGAAGTCGTCGCAAATCACCGAGAGACAAAGATCGAGCGGGCAAAGCCGGTGGTACAGCGGCAGGTAGCAATCCAGAAGCCGCTCGAAGATTCGCCCCATGCGGTGGGGGAATTCGACGTCCGGCCCGTAGGGCATTTTGCCGATGACGACTTGGCGGAAGTGGTCTTCGATCTGACCGCTGAAGCCGTGCAGCTGGCGTACGAGCGCCCGTTCCTGGTCGTCCGGGCACGAGAGAAGAACATGGTGGGAGGCGGCGATCCCGATCAGGCCGTAGCGCAGACCAATGCCCATTTCCAGAGGACGCTTGCGGAGTCTTGCGTCCAAGGGCATTCGGAACTGGGCGCACTTCAGCGCCTGTGACAAGGTGGTTTCAGTTTTCTGCTCAATGGGCCGCATCGCCGTACCTGATCCTTTTAGTCGCCCGGAATGCTAACCGGGTTCCAACGCCTTCACACATGCAACGTTACCACCACTAATAGTCCCAGGTTATCCCCATTTTAGGGTGGAAAACAAACTCAAAAAGGGGGTTGCGAAGAGTCCTAGGGCCTGCTACAGTATTTGTGCGCCAGACGAAGAGCGAGACAAACGATTCGAAGAGAAATCTGAGAATTGCCCGCTCCTAGAAAAGCGACCATACGCGGTAGGGAACGCCTACCTAGCTCTGCAAAGAACGACTTAAGCCGTACCAACATCGCTTGAGACGTGTGGCGCCGAACGCAACCTTTACGGGAACCTTGGACCAGTGCCCGAAAAGCGTAGCGCCGAAGGACCAAGTACCGCCTTCGGTGGCAACGGGAGGTTTTGCCTTTGCTCCCTGGTGAGCTAAGTGACGACTTAGCTCGCAAGCGTAGGAGAAGTAGCGGGTGTACATTCGCCTTCTCCATCCAAAGGCTCTGAACAGTCGAGAGTCCTGGCATTTGCAAGGAATTCGGAGCTGTTCACCAGAATTGGACCGCGACAGCCGCAAGGCAGTCGCCCCAATCGAGGATTTGAGCGTGTCGCGCCCGCAAGGGCCGCGGCACGTTCGAGTTTTTGGGCACCTCCCGCGCGAGATTTCAGTTGCGCCATGGCGCACCGCCTCCGGCGAACTGGCAGTTCCGGGTTAGAGCGCGGTGAGATGCGTTTCGGTCGTGACCACTGATCTGACCGCGACGTCCCAAGGGTCGAGCTCGATGATAGCGCCGTCCTTGGTTGTTACGACATGGGGATTCGGTGTGGCGTTGAGGAGAAAAATCCACTCTTGGCCGTCTCCGACCCTTCGTTGAGCCGTGACGCCGACGGGGAGCTTCTCGACGACTCTTTCGATGCCCGCCTCCCTTGCCAGAGATTGCAGGAACTTCCCGGTGAATGCCGTCTCGTTTCTGGAAGCGACGTAGTAAGCCTTGCCCGCTCCGAACGGGTTCACCGTCAGAGCCGGGTTGCCGGCATAGAAGTCTGACTGGTAAGAGCCCAGTGCCTTGGCCGTGGTCAGGTGGATCTGCTCGCAGAACTCTCGCACCTCGAAGAGACCATCGATACTCAGACCCGAGACGCGAATCTGGCTTTGCGTGTTTGCGTCCAGCGCATCGATCTCCTCGCTCCAGATTCCCAGCACCTTGCGGAGCGGACCGAGGAAGCCCTCTTCGAAGACGAGACTGTTCTCGTCCGTCCAACCGGACAGGTAGGTGGTCACAAACGTTCCACCGTCCTCCACGAACCGTGAAACTCGTTCGGCGAACCCTTGGGGAATGGCGTAGGCCATGGGTGCAACCACCAGCTTGTATTGACTCAGATCGTCGTTCAGGCCGATCACGTCGACCGGAATGCCGGCTTCCCAAAAGGCTCGATAGTGCTCTACGCAGACCGGTTCGTATTTCTTGTCCCCCTGAATCGGGCCGCAGGCGGCGTCGAGGGACCATTTGGCCTCCCAGTCGTAGATGACCGCGACTTCGGCTTCCACACGGCTGCCGGCGACACCGGCCATGGTGTCGTCGATCTCTTCGCCGACTTGTTGAACCTCTCGAAATACACGGCCGTTGTCGGTGGTTCCATGGTTGACCACGGCCCCGTGGAGCTGCTCTTGGCTGCCTCGAGACTGGCGCCATTGGAAGTACTGGACTCCATCGGCCCCATGCGCGATTGCCTGAAGCATCTCGAACCGGTGCATGCCCGGCTTCTTGAGGGCCATGGACTTGTACCAGTTGCTGGAGCTGGGACTGCACTCCATCATCATCCAGCGGCGAGTTTTGGAGAGGCAGCGCGTGAGGTCATGTTTGAAGGCGACGGTCACCCAGCAGTTTGGGTCCGTCAGCACCTGGCCAAAAGCAGGGTAACTGTCCCAGCTCGTGAAATCCAGGTGAGGAGTGAAGCGGCGGTAGTTGATTCCGGGGTAGGTGCCCATCAGGTTGGTGGTTACCGGAACGCCGGGCGAGATCTCGCGGAGGGGCGAAGCCTCGTTAAGCATGAAATCGAGTGTCGAGTCCGTGGTGAATCGCTGCCAATCGACGGCGAGGCCCTGGATCGCCGTTTCGCCGTAGGGGTGGCCGGGTGCGTCGATCTCTTCCCAATCGGAGTAGACGTGGCTCCAAAAGGCTGTCCAGTACGCGGCGTTCAGGGCATCCAGCGAGCCGTATTTTTCCCTGAGCCAACGGCGAAAAGCCGCGATCGAGTGGGATCCGTAATCCTCGCCGCCGAACTCGTTTGAGACGTGCCAGGCAAGCAGCCGAGAGTGGCTGCCGTATCTTTCGGCAAGACGTCTTGCGATCTCCTGCGTCTTCTCGCGATAGACGGGCGACCAGAGGCTGTAGTTCACACGGTTGCCGTGCAAGCGGCGGACGCGGTCCGGCCCCGTACGGAGGATCTCGGGATATTTGCGGCTCATCCATGCCGGGGGCGCCGCGCTTGGCGTGGAGAGAATGAAGTAGCGGTCTGCCGAACCGAGTCTCTCGATGACCGAATCCATCCATGAGAAGTCGTATCGATCCTCCTCCGGCTCCAGCTTCGCCCAAGAGAACACGCCGATCGTGGCGACGTGGAAGTGCGCCTTCCGCATGAGCCGCATGTCCTCGTCCCAGGTCGATTCCGGCCACTGCTCGGGGTTGTAATCGCCGCCGTGCCAAATGGTGGGGAAGCGGGGGTTGAGGAAGTGATCGTGAGTCATGAATCGGTCGGGTTATTTTGACGGAGAGATCGTGGCGACAATGCCCTGGGCGTACCAGCGCGAGAGGAAGTCGTCGGGGTGCATCGGATCGGCGCCAAGCTCCTTCTGGTCCTTCGACTTGTAGAGGGCTTCGGTAATCGCGGTCATGTCGAGGAGAGCGACGCCGGGTCGGGCCATCTTTCGCAGTCTCTCGGCATACCCATCGAAGTGGCCGATGTAGGTTGGGTCCTTCGTGTAGGCGGGGTCGAAACGCATGGAGGAGATCAGGATGAACTCACACTTGGGACGCCGAGCCCGGATCGCTTGCATGATCGCCTCGACGTTCTTCTCAAACTCGTCCGACTTCAGGGACCAGAAGTCGTTCATGCCGAAGGCGATGAACACCAGGTCGGGATCGAGCGAAGCGACAATGTCTTTAGCGTTTTCCTTCCCCCACTCGGAAGTCATGCCCCCCAGGCCCGTGTTGTAGAGCTTGATTTGGTGGTCGCCGAAGAGACTTTCTAGCCGGTCCATCGCCAGCGTCGGCCAAGTCGGCAAGTATGGCGGGACGTTCCGGAATCCTGAGACGTTGATCCCGAGCGTAATGCTGTCCCCATAGGCGACGACCGTTAAGGGTTTCTTCGCATGCAGCTTCGCGAGCGTTTCGGGAAGCACGCTGCCTTGGTGGGTTGGCAAAGGTCCGGTCCAGCGACCCGAATGTGTGTACGTTACGAAGACATGGTGGCCTTCCAGAGGGGTCCAGGGGAATTCGCCCGCTGCAAAGTCGGAATCCCTCATTGTTGGGATGCCAGAACCCTTGACCGCTTTGATTGTCGAGCCCTCGACGATGTAGTCTCGTCCCTCCGAATACCGATGTTGGAATGAGGAGTCCTTGACCGCGAGGATCTTGGTGGGCGGAAAAAGGAGGTGGCCTATTGCTAGCCTGCCGCCCTTGGACAGAAGCAGAACCGACTCGTCATGGACGGTGTCGCCTTGCCAGATCGGCTGCATAGCGGTGTCGAGATCGACTTGCGGCTTATGGTCGATCCGGTCCTTGTCGTCGTCGGTGAAGTTGATGTCCTTAACCGCGACCGTTCCGCCGTCCGACAGTTTTTCGATGCTGAGGATCACGTAGCGGGTGTGAGCCTGGGTTTTCAGATAGACGCCGGCCGAATGCTTCGCATCGGGAGTTCCATCCCGGTCGAGGACGAGGCGGCCCTTGGCGTCGAAGCATTGGAGCCGCACTCGACACTCCACGTTCGGGCCCGAGGGAATAAGGCTGGCGCCGAAGTAGAGAATGCGGAGTCCGGGAACCGGATATTTGCGCCGAATGGCCCCCTTGGCCGGGCCAAGCAGCCAAGCCGCGCCTTCGGCATTGGCATCGCCTTCTGCCTTCCACTCCAATTCCGAGAACCAAGGCAGATCTTTGAGCTCTCGCGGGTCGGTGGGCAGATCTGCCAGGGCGGCCGGCATCCACACATTTGGGACTTCGATCGTTCCGCCGGTCGAAGTCCATTGCTCGGCCGATTGGAAAG
>DASZPA010000048.1:0-27177 GCA_035550555.1 Fimbriimonas sp. | reverse complement strand
AGCGTTTTCAGGAGGGACTGAGTGGCTTCCGGCGACTGGATCTTGCCGTCGAAAGCGATGGTCGCGCCGGTTAGAACGAGCTTGCCCCCTTCTTGGATTTCCGCCGACGCCGTGACATCGAAGTGCGGGTGAGCGAAAAGGAACTGGCCTTCGCCCCAAACGTGGACCTTGCCGTCGAGGATTTGGATACTGACAGAGCTCAGATTCGGATACTTCTTCTTGACGAAGACGGCCAAGTCGGAGTCTTTCAGCCGCACCTCGATCGTTCCGGCGCCGCTTCGGGTCAGGCGCAGCCTGTGGTGGGCCGCGGCGTAGGCAAGGTCAAAGCGGCACCGGTCGATTTTGGCCACGAGGGACTCGACGGGCAGACCGGTGAGAAGAAAGTGCTCAAGATCCAGCGTGAGGTGGCGGATACGGCCGCGCTTGGAGTGTTCCGGCTCCGTGTGGATCGGTAGGCCGTTGGTTTCGAAGTCGTGGGCATGGACGGTCAGTCCCGCGATCTCACCGTCGAGAACCGCTAGATCGAGTCGTGTCCGAACTGAGACGCTCGTCTCGGAGCTGATGACCAGGCGCGATTTCAGGTCGTTTGCAGCGTCCCGTTCGAAACGGGCGACCGTCAAGCCTCCGAAGAGGAGAATTCCGCCGACTGCTCCTAAAGCTAGTGGATTCACCTGGATGAGATATTTGAACCCGATTTAACGTTATTCATAATGGAGATTGAGGTCGCTGCGGCCGGAACCTCTCAAATCTCTTTAAGGCCTCCAACCGCCTGCACCACAAGAACTTGGCTATGTCCGAATTACTCGATCACCTCTCGGAAAAAGCAGTTTCGGATTATGACCGTCTTCGGGACGATTGCGGCTTGCTCGAGCTCACGGGATTGGCCCGGTTGGAGTTGATGGGCGACGATCGAAAGGGGTGGCTGCAGGGTCAGGCGACCAACGACGTCAAGCGGTTCGAGAACGGAAACTCGAGCGAGTTTTGCCTTTGCTCGGTGACCGGGCACCTGGAGGCTGTGGTTCAAGGGTGGGCGCTGCCGGACCGGTTCGCACTCACTTGCGACGCTGCCGATGCAGTAGCCGTCGTCAAGCGCGTTGCAGACATGGTGATCATGGAAGACGTCCTGATCTCGGACGTCTCCAAGTCCTTTCGAATTTTCTCGGTCCAAGGGCCTTCTGCGACGAAGGGGCTTGGGGAGTTGGTTGACCTTCCCAGTCTGGACGCTGGTGAGAGGGAGATCGAGGGCACGCCCGTGCGTGTGTGCCGAAGCAACAGAACCGGAATGGGTGGGTGGGACCTTTGGATTCCGAGCGCCCGCCGCAAGGTTGTCGACCTTCTCAGGGAGAGATTTGGCGAAGTGAGCGCCGAGGCTGCCGAGACGGCCATGCTCGAGGCGGGAGTTCCCGCATCGGGGCGAGACTACGACGCGCGAACGCTTCCGCCTGAGCTTGGAAGTGCTTTCGAGGCGCGGCACATCAGCTACTCCAAGGGCTGCTACATGGGACAGGAAGTGCTGATGCGCATTCATAGCCGGGGACATACCAACCGCAAGTGGGTCGGCCTGCTATCCGATACCTTGCTTGAGGTTGGGGCGAAGGTCTCGCACCCGTCGCGTCCTGACGCGGGCTTCGTCACTCGGGTCGCGTTTTCGCCCGACTACGGCCCGATTGCGGCCGCCATGCTTCGGAACGAAGCTGCCGAGGACAGAGACGAGGTTACGGTGACCACGTCGTCCGGAGTCGTCAACGCGGAGGTCCGGCGCATGCCCATTCTGCGCTTAGGGTAGCACCGCGTGATCGGCAGATAAGATCGACGCTGAGCCCGTCCGTGCGGTACCTTGAACCTATGCCGCACATCGCCCATCGCGCTGCCCAGATGCCGAGTTCGCCCATTCGGCGCTTGGTCGACTACGCCGTGGCGGCTGAAAAGCGCGGGGTGCACGTCCACTATTTGAACATTGGGCAGCCTGACATCGCCTCCCCTGAAGCTTTTTGGGAAGCCGTCAAGAACAGCCACATCCAGACGCTCGAGTACAGCCACAGCGCTGGCATCGCTCCGCTTCGTGAGGCGCTCTCCGACCATTACAAGGGCCGGGGGATCGACGTCCAGCCGAACGAGGTGATGGTGACCACCGGAGGCTCCGAGGCGACTCTGTTCGCGTTCCTGAGCTGCTTCGATCCTGGCGACGAGGTGATCGTGGTCGAACCGTTCTACGCGAACTACCTTGGCTTTGCGACCGTGGCCGGCGTTAAGTTGGTTCCGATCACCACTCGAATCGAGGACGACTTCAGCCTTCCCGGACCTGCCGAAATCGCATCGAAGCTCACGGCCAAGACCAAGGGAATCCTGCTTTGCAACCCGAGCAACCCGACTGGAACGGCGTTTCCTAGAGCCACGATGGAGGAGCTGGCCCGCATCGCAGTCGAGCAGGACCTGTTCTTGATCGTGGACGAGGTCTACCGCGACTTCTGTTACGGCTCAGAGGCGCTCACCTCCGTCTTGCAGCTTCCGGGCCTGGAGCGGCACGCGATCATGCTGGACAGCGCCTCTAAGAAGTTCTCTCTCTGCGGCGCGCGGATCGGCTTCCTGGTGACCAGGAACCAAGAGGTGCTGGCGAGCGCGCTTAAATTTGGGCAGGCTCGCTTGGCGGCGCCCACGCTCGACCAGATCGGCGTCACCGCGTGCCTCCGCCACACGCCGGCCTCCTACTTTGAGGCGGTCCGCAAAGAGTACGTGGCTCGTCGTGATCTGCTACGGTCGGAGCTGGCTGCGATGCCTGGAGTTTTGTGTCCGACCATCGACGGAGCGTTTTACGCCGTTGTGAGACTTCCGGTCGACGACAGCGATCGCTTTTGCGAGTGGATGGTGCGGGAGTTCTCTTATGAGGGGCAAACGGTGCTTCTTGCGCCGGCTTCTGGCTTCTACGTCACGCCCGGAGAAGGGAAGGACGAAGTCCGCATCGCCTATGTGCTGGGTTGCGAGCGAATCTCACAGGCTATGAAGTGCCTCTCACACGCGTTGGTCGCGTATCAAGCGTCGCGGCTCGCGGCGGTCTGAACGAACTGCCTGGACCTGACGTTCAACCTAGCATGGTAGTTGTCGAGCCAGATACGCGAGGCGTTAGGCAGGGGAGCGACGGGCCCCCGGGTTGGGCGTGGGTTGTTGCCGGGCTGTTCTTCGCCATCGTCGGGCTGACCGGCGTGTTCTACGTTTTCCAGGCGGCGAATAGGTCAGCCGTCATCATGACGTTCCGAAATGAAGAGCGAACGTACGTTCAACCTCTCGAAGCCTTTCGAAGCGACTGCGGAAGGTATCCAACGACGAAGGAAGGAATGAAGGCCCTCGTCCAGCGGCCACATGGCCTTCAGAGCTGGCATGGTCCCTATCTTAAGGGTTTGTCCAGTGGGGACGTGGCGCCGGGTTTCAACTACAAGAGTCCGACCGAAAAGGGATCGGACACGTTTCGAATCTCGTCGCCGGCTCAACTCGGTGAAATTGTCTCGTTGGACAGCGACGGTACTACTTCGAGGCAGGCTGCGGCTTCGGCCGGTAGATGAGATAGCACGCCGCTGCCGCCAAGAGCATCACGGGAAAGACGAACACGCTCCCTTCAGGCCCGGCGGTCCCGCCGCTCAGCAGCGAATTTCCGATTGCATGTGTTTGCATGAGCCTTCCTTCGGATAGGGTGCCGCTGTCTGGAACGCTAAACAAAAAGCTCTGAGCCCAGTCCCAAGAGGCGTGGAAGCCGATGGCGAAGTAAAGCGAACCCGTGACCCTCAACATGACGCAGAAGATCGCCCCGGCGCCAAAGACGCTGAATATCCCGATCGCCGTCTCACCTGGGTTGGCCAAATGCATGAGCCCAAACAGAAGGGAAGTGATCAGCGAGCTCCAGAAGAAGCTGATGCCGCGCGTAAGGGTGTAGTGGAAGTACCCGCGAAGAAGAAGCTCTTCAAAAAACCCGACGAGAAAAAAGACAACGAACCAGAGGAGACCGAAAGTTGCGATTTGCGTTCCTTGCAAGAGAACGTTCTGGAATACAAGAAGATGGAATCCTAACAGTATTCCGATCAGGAGGGACATGGCGAGGAATCCGCCCAAGAGTCCTGAGGCGAACTTCCTCGCAATCTCTGAGCCGGCAAGCCAATAGGAAGTGACTTTGCGCCGCTCGATCAGCGACATTACGAAGGTGGCGATGAGTACAACGGCGAGTTGCGGGGCCTCTTGGATCAGGGCCGATCGGACAGTCTTTAGCCCTGCTTGCCCGGTTTCGCCGAGTGCGATCATGACCAACACTGCCGGAATAAGCAGGCAGATGAGCAACGCGAAATAGATAAGGAGTCCCCAGCCGGCGCGGAGTCCGGCCTTCCCGAAAAACACCCACCGAAGCGTGCCTGGTTCTGGTTCGGCAGACAGTATGTGAGGAGGAACCCTCGGGTATTCGGACATCGCTCGGTTAGGTTATCGGATGTCTGCCTTTTTTGCCATACTTTGTAGACTTAATTCTCACGAGTGGCGTATGAGGGGAGACAGGTTTCGCATGGATCGCGGGTTGGAGTTTGCAGTTGCCGGGGAGACGATGGTGGCGAATGCCAACCGATCGCTTTTCTGGCCCCGAGGCTCGACGCTCTTTGTTGCAGACGTTCACTTAGGCAAGGCCGCTGCATTTCGTTCGCAGTCGATTCCTCTTCCGCACGGCACCACGGACGTAGCCCTCGCTCGGTTCGATCAAGCGGTATGTGGGTGTGGCTGCAAGCGCGTGGTCATCCTCGGAGATCTTTGGCACGATAGGCGGGGGCACTCTGATGGGCTGCTGGGAAAGCTGATCACTTGGCGCTCCGGCTATCCAGAGATCGAGTTCGTGTTGGTGACGGGTAATCACGATCTGAAAACGGGCGTCTCTCTCCACCATGGCGGGTTTGATGAGCTTGAAGAGTTTCGGATCGGCCCTTTCGTGTGCCGTCATCATCCCGAGCCCAGTGAGGAGGGCTACGTACTCTGCGGACACATTCACCCAGCAGTCTCTCTGGAAGGTCCGGGGTCGCCCTCACTCAAACTGCCTTGCTTCTGGTTTGGCAGCCGGGTAGGTGTCCTTCCTGCGTTCGGCGAGTTCACCGGCTCGGCAGAGGTGCGGCCCGTCGTGGGCGACATCGTGATGGTCGTGGGCGGCGATCGGGTGTTCTCGGTGGGCCGGGACCCCGTCAGAACGCCAGGTTAGCCGCCCCCGCTTTTCTGCCGACAATTACCTGGGGTGAATTCGGCGGGAATGAGAGTTGGGATTTCGGCGGCGAATATGTGGAGCGAGGCCTCCTATCGCAACGCCGGTATCTCGCGCTTCGGGTTCCGATTGATCGATGCCTTGGTTCGCAATCCCCAAGGGCGCCAATTTGAGGCTTACACGAACGTGGAGTTCGAGCCTCCGGCGAGTTGGACCAGTCTTGCCACTCATGCGGTCGTGCCCGGTGGACGCGGGAAGAAAGCTCTGTGGGAGAGCTTTGGAGCGGGGAAGATTTGCCGCTCCGGCAAGCACGATGTGTGGTTGGCAACCTCGCACTCGGTGCCGTTCCGGTCGAAGATCCCGAACGTGGCGATGATCCACGACATGATCCCGATGGTGTATCCGCAGTTCTGCGACAGACTGCAGGCGGCCTACCTTCAGTTCATGTTGGTCTACGCCAGCAAGCGGTCGACCCATATCATTACCAACAGCGAGGCGACCCGTGGCGAGATCGTAAAGTACGCGAGGGTGTCGCCAGACAAGATCACAGTTCTGCCTCTCGGGCCGGGCTCCACGCTCACTCGGCGAGATCCTCCTTCCGTCAAGCCTAATGAGCTTGCGGACATACCCTTCAAGCGATTTCTCCTTACTCTCGGCACATTGGAGCCTCGGAAGAACATTCCAACGCTGTTGAAAGCGATGGCCATGCTACAGGAACGGGGAGCCTTGGAAGATCTTGGGTTGGTCATTGCCGGCGGCCGGGGATGGAAGGAGCAGGGCATTTTCGACCAGTTGGAGCAGATGCATATCCGAGATCGAGTCGCATTTGTCGGCTACGTGCCGGACGAGCGGCTTCCGGCCCTTTTTGCATCTTGCGACGCGTTCATCTATCCGTCGCTGCTGGAAGGGTTTGGAATGCCGATTCTGGAGGCGATGATCTGCGGGGCGCCGGTCCTCACGACCGGACAGGGCGCCATGAAAGAGGTCGGAGGGACCGCAGCTCGCTACTTCGACCCGCTCTCCGTGGAAGAGATGGCCAAATGCATCGAGCAGAGTGTGTTCTGCCCGGAAGAGTCTCGTGAGGCCTGGGCACAAAAAGGGTTTGAAAGAGCCAAGGCGTTCTCCTGGGAGAACTGCGCCGAGAAGACGATTGAGGCGCTGGAGAAGGTCCGTCGTTGAACGTCTTCATCATCAGCGAGACCGCCTATCGGTTAGGCGGCGCAGAAGTTGTCGCGCTGAAGAGTGCCAAAGGTCTCGCGGAGCGCGGCCACCAAGTGACAGTGCTTGCGGCTGAGGGTCCGGCCGATCCGGATCTCGAGAATGTTCCCAACCTTCGCGTTCTCTATGTGGAGGAGCCCGAAGGCGAAAAGATGGCTCCGCATAAGACGCGCCAGTTCTGGCGAAAAGGGCCTCGCGAGCTCGTCAAAAAGGAGCTGGCGAAGGCGGATAAGAACGACTCTGTGATCCACTTTCACAGCGGCGCCAACCTTTTTGGGGCGTCATCCTTCGGGCCCTTGGCAGACGCGGGCATACCGATCATCTACACCCACCACGACTTCGGTTGGGGGTGCCCGATGCAAGGTTTCTACAACATGGCGAAGCAGCGGCCGTGCGGCGTTCGCGGAGGGTCGCTCAAGTGCTTTGGCACCTGCTGTCCGGGCAACGCTCGCTTCTACCGCTACAAGGTTTACCGATTCCTTCGTCACCAAGCGACGCACAACTGGTCGGGGATCGAGGGGGCTGTTCGACAGCACATCTTCGTTTCGAAAACCAGTCAGGAGCGGCTGATGCCGTATCTGCCGCACCTTGCCAAGACTCAGGTCGTACCGAACCCGATAGAAGTGGAGAAGCGGGATCCTGCTCGTATCGAGGCAGGGGCGCCGTTTACCTTCGTCGGGCGGATGACCGCAGAGAAGGATCCCGTCACCCTCGCCCGTGCTGCCAAGGCAGCGAACGTGCCAGTGCTGTTCATCGGCGACGGCCCGATGACGGAGCAGGTTCGGAACGCCAATCCTGATGCCGAATTCACGGGCTGGTTGCCGCCGCAAGCCGTACAGGAGCGGATCCGTTCCAGCCGCGCTGTGGTGATGACCTCGCGCTGCTACGAGACACAAGGGATGGTGATCCCCGAAGCCTTCTCGGCCGGCATTCCGGTGATCGCGCCGACGGTCACGGCTGCGCCGGAATATGTAAAAAGCGGCGAGACAGGGTTTCTGTTCGAGGCGGGCGACGTGGCGCAGCTTGCCCATCTGCTTGCCGATATGGATGACGTGGAGCTGGCACGGCGAATGGGCGCCAACGCTTACAGGCAGTTCTGGGATGATGCGCCGACGCTGGAGGCGCATCTCAACCGCCTTGAAACGATTTACGAGCAGTGCGTCGGAACCGAAGGCGCGATGAGGAGGAGGTTGCAGGCGGCATGAACGGGAAGGGACTAAAGATCGGAGTCGCAGCCCAGACGTTGCAGTCGTCCGGCGATTTTCGACGGGCAGGGGTCGCCTTGTACACGGCGGGAATCATCGACGCCGTGGTCTCCGATCCCGGTTGCCCCCATGAGTTGCACCTCTTCGTGCTCCCTACCGTGGACCTGCCCAAGGAGTGGACGGAGGCTCCCAACGTCAAGGTCCACCGGACCTGGAACCGCCCTCAGCGCTGGAACGTGATCGCCGCAGGCCCTTACTCGATGGCGCTAGGCCTCGACTTCTACTTCTCGACCTCCGTCTCGATCCCCAGCCTCACCACCGTCAAGACCGGAGTCTTTGTGCACGACCTATTCGTGATGGACAATCCGGAGTGGTTCCCGGGAGATCGTGCCGAAGTGGCTTCCGGCTTTCTGGCGAAGGCGATCCGTCGGAGCAATTTGGTTTTGGCAAACAGCGAGCATACGAAGGGCCGGGTGTGCAGCAGATTTCCCGAGGCCGCCGACAAGACGCTCGTCAGTTATCTCGGGCCAGGCAACAAGATCGCCAGACGCGCCTACGACTCTGTCTCGACGGACGATTTAACGAGAATGGGAGTGCCCTTTGAGAAGTACATCTTTTTCATCAGCACACTAGAGCCTCGCAAGAACCTGAGCCGGTTGTTCGAGGCGTTCAAGAAGATCACGGAAGACTCCCGCTTCAACGAGGTCGGACTGGTCGTCGCCGGAGGACGCGGTTGGAAGTACGAGGACGATCTCGCGACGATGGATCGGCTCGGATTGAAAGACCGAGTGGCGTTGCCCGGTTACATCAGCGACGACGACCTGCCGGCTTTGATGGCGCGGGCGGAATTGTTCGTGTGCCCATCTCTGGCTGAAGGGTTCGGCATGCCCTTGCTGGAGGCTATGGCCGCAGGGGTTCCGGTGGTGAGCAGCAACGGTGGCGCGTTGCCGGAAGTGGGCGGCGATGCGGCGCGATATTTCGACCCGTACAAGCCTGACGAGATAGCGATGGTTCTGGCCGAAGCGCTGCTCGACACAGAGAACCGCGAGGCCTGGATCCAGAAGGGCTTAAGACAGGCGAATCAATTCACTTGGGAGAGTGCCGCGACCAAGACGCTTCAGGCAATCGAAGAGACCTGTGGCTACCGTGCCAATTACCAAGTTGCAGCCTGAAACCACGTAACGTTCCTAGCGTCCGCCACCCGCCGAAATACCGATCATCTAGCTTGAGTGGCGGAAGTCGGCAGGGTTCAAAACTGGGAAGAGGAAGGGCTTCCGGCGTTAGAGGTGCTGGATGGCTCGGTGGCCATCGACGCCGTCCTTGCTACCGAGCCCGTAGGCGACCAGCCTCTCGCCATGAGCCGCGAGGCAGTCGCGGCGGGGTTTGCCTGGACGGCGGGGCTCAATGTGATCGCTCGCGTGGTCTTTCCGCTTGCAGGCATCTACATCTCGAGAACACTTGGACCCACGATCCTGGGCATCGCGTCGCTGCTCCAAATGACGATGTCCTTTGGCGAGATCATGGGCAACGCAGGTTTGGGCCAGACCCTGATCGCCGAGCCGGACCTGGACGCGCGAAAGCGAGCCAACTTCAACGGGTTGGCGATCCTCACCGGCTCTGTTCCGCCACTCATCATCTTGGCGCTCACGCCGTTCTTGACCGGCTTCTTTCGCCAGCCCGAGCTGATCTGGTCGCTTCCGGTCGTTGCCGGCTGCCTGTTTCTGAACGCGCTCGCCTCCATGTCGGGCGCGGCGATGCTTCGCAAGGGGCAGTTCAAAGAACAGGGAATGATCGGCATCGTGTCCGGAGGGATCTCGATGATCCTCTCGATCGTGTTGGTCTCACTCGGGTTTGGGTTCAAGGCGCTGGTGATCCAGTTCTCGACCACCTGCCTGATCGGGGTCGGGCTGACATTGAAGGCGGAGCCGTTGGGAAAGGTCTGCTTCGCGGCCAAAGAGATTGCAGCCACCTTCAAGAAGACCTATGCGCTCCTCGGGGCGAACCTGATCAACAACGTCTTCCTACTGTTTGACATCTTCGTGATCCAGAAGATGGTCGGGCCTACGGCTGCCGGACTTTACAACTCGTCGCAGAACATCGCTTACAAGCCGGCGGACCTGATCCTTTTTCCGCTCTCAAAGACCCTCATGGTCGCGTTCGGTCAGAACTCGACGGACCAGCAGCGACTTGCACGTGCCTATTGGCGCGCGATCACGGCGGTCGTGCTGCTCATCGTGCCGATGTACGTTTTCATCGGCCTGAACTCTGGCGGCATTATCCTGGGGCTGCTCGGGCCGAAGTTTTCCGGGGGCGTTCCAGTTTTGGCGGTTCTAAGCCTTTATCTGGGCTTCCGAACCTTCGGCAATGTTTCGGGCAACGCGCTGGTGCCGGCGGGCAAGCACAAGTGGACCTTCTATCCGTGGGTCATGGCGCTGGTCGTCACGATAGGCGGCCTGGCGCTGATCGCTCGGGCGCCGACGCTGATGGGGATCGTCTGGTGTTTCACAGCGGGCGCCCTGACTGTTTACACATTGATCTTCGCCATCGCCGCGATGACCTTTCGGTTGAACCCCGATCAAGGCAAGCGTTTCAAGAAGGCTGCGCTCATCACTGCGAGTACGGGCGCCGTAGTTGCCGCCATGCAGTTTCTTCCATTGAACCTCTACCTAATCCTTGCGGCTTCGGCTCTTGTCGCACCGATAATCCACTTAGGCTTCATCGGGCTTGCGTTCGAAGGGAAGTGGTTCGCCTACTTCTACAAACCCGGTTTGAGGAGGCTTTGGCGGTCGTTGTGATGGTTGGAGGCGAGCGATGAGTGGGATTGCGAAAGGAGCGGCGGGACCGATCCCCGCGCCGCGCCGCGATTACGCCCACGTACGCGCCATCGTTACCTCCCCAGCATTTTTACCTGGCATTGCGATCGCAGGTGGCATTCTTGCCGCATTCTGGGACCTCCTCCGAACGCTGCCCGAGCTGTACCTCGACAACGACGGCTACTACTCGCACGGCTTCTTCCTACCGCTAACCGCGATCTACGTCATCCACAAGAACTGGCCGAAACTGAAGACGCTGCCGGTCAAGCCTGCCTACTGGGTATTGGCGCCGTTGCTGGCGACGTTCCTGTTACTCCGCGTGGTGACGATCACCGAGATGTTCGCCTTCATGTCGATCATGCTCGCTGCTTCGATGCTGCTCGGCGTGTGGTTCGTGGCGGGACTGCGCTGGATGAAGGCAGTGACGCTGCCGATCCTGTATCTGCTCCTAGGCCTGCCGATCTGGAGCATGGCGATCAATACGTACACGAACCCGCTGCAGCTGCTCTCGACCAAGGCTGCTTACACTTTGCTAGAACTCACCGGGTTCCGCCCGTATCGGGACGGGACGACCATCCGGCTGAACCATTTCAACCTGGACGTAGGAATTCCGTGCAGCGGACTGAAGCTGGTGGTGGCGCTCACAGCGTTTACCGCGTTCTTCATGATGATCGCGAGACTGCGAGCGTGGGCCAACGTGCTTTTGGCCGCGCTGATCCTGCCGATGGCGTTGCTCTTCAACGGTCTGCGCATCGCCGCGATTGGGATGGTTGGCGAGATTTGGGGCGAGGCGGCTGGGCGGCAGTTCCACGACTACAGCGGCTACTTGATGCTGATCGTGTGCTTCTTCACGTTCTTCAAACTGGCGAGGTGGCTTGGATGGAAGGATTGACCAAGCGCGCCTACGGACTGGCGCTACTGTTCCTGGCTGCCGGAATCTATGCGCATGCGCTGCCGCCCAAGCCCGGTCCAGTTCGGACCGAGCAGTGGATGGAGCAGCAGTCACTTGGTGCGTTCGATGCGTACTCGCTCGCTGCGGTCGATCCGAAAGATCCGTTGATCAGCTATCGGATGGATCCGTCGATCTACGCGGAACTGGGACCCTACGGCATCGTCTGCCGTGAGTTCACAAACGGTGTGAGCAGCTACGACGTGGTCTTGATTGGCAGCCAGGCAAAGGCGAGCTTCCACGATCCGAAGGTCTGTTTCACCGCCCAAGGGTGGCAGCTAGACCAGCAGGACGTGGCTGTGGCGCCCACGAAGCTACGTGGCAACGTGCCCGTGACGGTGGCGCAGATCCACTCGGACGAGGGCACCCGCTGGGCGGCGTTTTGCTACAAGGGGCCCTACGGCTTCGGCGCCGGAACGACCGACCTGAAGCTGCAGATGTTCAAGTACTCGCTACTGAACTCCAAGGTCTCAGACGGGATCTTCTATCGGTTTATCTCGGAGAGCGACGGCGACAAGGCGACGCTTTTGAAGTTTGTCGGAGAGTATCTGGACGCCTCCGCCAAGCATGCAGACGGATTCTTTTGAGGGGAATGAATGGGATCGAAAGGTAAGAAGACAGGAAAGGTGATATGGGCGATAGGGGTGCTTGTGGCGTTCCCCATCGGCATGAACATCTTTGCGCGAACACTGCCGAAGAGGTACACGGCCGAGATGCGGCTGATGGTGGACCAGGCGACGCAGCAGCTTCCAAGCCAAGAGGGGCCGCTTTCCAACATCGACGACATCGGTAAGTTTGCCGGTCCGCGCAACCCCCAGACAACGCTCGATATTCTGACGGGAAGCGACGTGATCGACTCTGCCATCGCGATGGCGGCCTACCGCCTGCCGAACAAGGTCGACAAGAACCGAAACTCCGCTGCGGTGTATGACGACTTGGTCAAGCGAATGACCGTGGACAACGAGCTGAACTCCGACATCCTCACGATCCGCGTCACCCAGAACGATCCAGAGGTCGCCGCTGAGCTTGCAAACGACATCGGCTTGGCGTACACCGGCTATATCCAGAAGCTTTCGAAAGACGCTGGCGCCGTGATGGAGGGGATGCTGAACAAAGAGATCACCCTCGCCAAGTCTCAGCTCACCGACATCGACAAGAAGATCAGCGACCTCAAGTCGAAGACGCAGGTCTACGACGTTCAGCAGTCGGAGTCGCAGCTGGCAAGCGCCAAGTCGCTGGCGGATCAGCGTCTGGCCTCCGCGCAGGCCCTCTATACCGGCGCGGCAGCTCAGCTTCAGGATGCCGAACAAGGGATTAACTCAATTCCGAAGATGGTCGCCTCGACCAGCCGCACTACGATCAACCCCGCCCTCGTGAGCCTGCAGCAGCAGCTAGCCACCGAGCAGGCGAACCTGGCCGAAGCTCGCTCCAAGTTTCAGGACGACTTTCCGGAAGTCAAGCACGAGGCAGCAAAGGTTGCGGCCATTGAAAGGCAGCTCAAGTCCTTGAAGGTGCAGGTGCCAGGCGGAGTGGACATGAGTCCGAACCCGATCTATCAGTCGGCGCTCACGTCACTCGTTCAGCTTCGTGGTCAGGTCAAGGCTTATGAGCAGCAGGCGGCGCAGGCGAAAGTCGACGACGACAAGGCCACACAGGATCTCGCGCAGATTCCCTCGGCCGAAGAGCAGCTTCAGTCCCTCATCCGGGACCGAACCGTGAAGGAGCAGAATTACGAAGCGCTGGCGCAGCGCCAGACTCAGCTTCAGGCGGTCGGCGCCACGCGTCAGGCCAACGCCCGCATCGTTTCCCCGGCACTGGTGCCTGACGGACCATCGTTCCCCGACTCCAAGATGTTCTCGCTGGCGGGACTCGCGATGGGAGCGTTTCTCGCCGTACTGATCATGATGCCGAGACCAGAGCAGGAAGAGGTCTCCGAGGTGGTTCGGCGGCACCATCCAAACCTGACCTCTATCGGACCGGACGACGAGCCGGCGCCAAAGCCGCTTGGACACGAGGAAGAGAGCGTTGTCAGCTATAAGCGCGTCTCTTAGCTCTCCGGCCCGGGGATCGCTCGACGCGTTGAAGGGAGTCTATGAGAACTTCCTCATCGTGGCGGGCTTCCCTCTGCTGCTGGGCTTCTATCTGGCCGCGGGCGTGGGCGTGAAGTGGGGCATCCCGAACGTGTTCTGGATCGCGCCAGGGGTCGTCGTCGCCTCGATGCTGGTGCTCGGCTCGAAGGCGATGGCGAGGACCCCCTTCGACATCTTCTTTGTGATCTGGGCAGCGCTTGCTCTCGGTAGCCACATCTTCGCGACCGAGGTTCTCAAGCGCGGGCTCGATCAGGGCTATCTGTTTGGAAACCTGGCGTTTATCTTCTCCATGGCGGCGCTCTACCGCGCTGTCTTCTGCTTGATCCTCCTCAATCCCAAATATTCGACACGAGCGCTGTTCATCACGCTCGGTTCGCTGTTAGTGGGAGCGGTGGTGATCGGGCTGATGGAGAAGTTCGGGCCCGGCAAAGACTGGGCGATGAAGTTCTCGGCTTTGGTGTCGCCGCTCACCGTCGACGCCCTGGACGCCGCATCCGTCGATCGACCCTCCTCGATCTTCGCCGGTCCGAACCTTCTCGGCTATGCCGACACTGTCCTGGCCTGCATCGCTTTGGGCTGGGGTTTTACGGAAACAAGAAGGACGTCGCTTTGGAAGGCTGCAGCGGTGATCGTTCTGATCTGCCTCGCGATCTTCTCGGCATTCGTCGCGCAGACCCGCTCGACGATCATTCTTCTGCTCGTCTTTCCCGTCATCTACGGAATCCAGCTCCGGCGAAAGGCGGCTGATCAGCGAACGGTGATGCTCTTCATCGCGCTGCTTTTTGCGGCAGTGATAGGCATTGGCTCACTCTTGGAGAGCGGCAAGTTCAGCTACATCAAGGAAGTCTCCCAAATTGGCCTTGCCAAGGATCCCTCCTACCGCGTCCGTCTGGAAGTCCTCCACGACCTGGAAAGGGTGGCCGTCGAGATCGCGCCTTTCGGCACGGGTGTTGGGCAGGCAAACAGCCGGAACGTCGAGTCGACCACAGGTTTCTCTCGATATAACTCGATCGGTATCGATAACGAGTGGGCCAACGCGTACCAAGAGTTCGGCGTGTGGGGACCGCTCTTCGTGGGCGTCTTCGCGCTTGTTTGGTGGAGGCAATCGGTGATGATGTCGCGCGACGGCCAGCCGGAGTCCCGATTGGCGCCCTGCATCGCCGTCTGTTTGCTGCTCTCGATGCTGCTCCTCAGTCCGAGCGCCGTAAGGCTCCTCAAGTACGAAACGTCGGGATACACGTTCGTTTTGCTGGCCGCGGTCTCGGCATGGAAATTGCACCGGGAGAGCTTGTCCAAGCCGCTTCTTAACTCATGAGAATCCTTCTTGTCACCAATCTTCTGCCACCCGATTACGAGGGTGGCTATGAGCTCAACGCCTGGAAGCTGGCGGTCGCACTTCGCGAGCGCGGGCACAACGTTCAGGTAGTGACAAGCAAGTACCGAAAGAAGCACCGCGGCGAGCGCCCCGACTTTGATTGGGTTCATCGGATTCTCGAGTTCCGCCCCTACCAGGACCCGTTGCTTGGAAAGCTGGGCCGATACTGGGCGTTTGCTTGGTGGCAAGCGGTCGAGCTTCGAAACGTGCCGGCGATGCAGAAGTATCTCGCGCCCGAGCAGTTCGATGTGGCATACGTCTTCGGAGTCCACGACGTGGGAATGGGCATCCTCAATCTCATTCAAGATCGGGGCATCCCGATCCTGTGGCACCTGGGCGACTACATCTATCCCGAACAGCGCAAGCGGTTCGATGACAGCAAGTTCAAGCAGATCTTGGCTTCAACCGTACTGAAGGGCGTGAAGGCGCGCGCCGCCGCACTGCGGCTCGAGAACGCCGCGTTCATCAGCAAGTATCTGCAGGAGGAGTTCGAAGCGCGAGGTGAGAAGGCAGGGAAGAGCTACGTGATTCCGCGCGGAATCGAGTTCGAGCTTCATCGCGACGTCGACCGGCTAAGGATCGCGCCACCTGCCTTTACCGTCGCGGGACGGCTGGTGCCCGACAAAGGCTTCCACGTCGCGATCCAGGCTGCACGAGATCTTTTGAAGCGGCGCCCGGATCTCAACTGGCAGCTTCAACTGGTCGGCTCAGGCAATCCGATTTACGAAGAGTCGCTGAAGAAGACCATCGCCGTCGATCCAGAACTTCAACGGCGGGTCCACTTTCTCGGTCGCAAGACTCGAGCCCAAGTCGTCGAGATATTCAAGGCTTCGACGGCTTTCATCAGCGCATCGACTTGGGAGGAGCCGTTCGGCAACACGAACATCGAGGCCATGGCAGCCGGCACTCCGATCATCGCTTCCAAGTCCGGCGGCATTCTGGAGATCGTGGAGAACGAGCGGACCGCGCTCGTGTATCCAAAGGAGTCCTGGGAGCAGCTCTCCCTCGCGATGGAGCGGATCCTGACGGAAGAGGGCCTCAGCCGCAAGTTGGCGCTAAACGCTCTGAAGGATGTCGAGGAACGGTTCGCGTTCTCGAAGATCTTCGATCGTACGGAGGCCGTCCTGAGGGAAGTAGCGGGTCATCCGGTCGGCGAGAAGAAGGCTGCCTAGCCTCGCTTTCTAACATCGAATCGCAGGGCTGGGTGCGCACTTCAGCCAGCCAGCCAGAACCAGTCCCTGACGATATTAGTCTGTAATCCGAGCCGACTTTCTCTTTGAATCTCGGAAGCTAAGTAGAGCCAACGACATTGCGTAGTACAGCGGAAAACAGACGATAGCAGGCACGAGAAAGATTGTGAGAATGTGCAGCACACTTGAGTGTCGGTAAGGAGCTCTGATCGTGACTCCACACATAACGCCGCCCGTGGCAATGACCGCTCGGTTCAGTGCTTCCTTGTTTAGCGGGAAAATGCGCACGCATGCATTTTACGATACAGCGTTTGTCTCCACGGATTCGGGTAGTGGGTCCTACTTGAGGCGTGAATTCAAATGGACCCACTACCCGGATTCGAGCTAGCTTGGAAGGAAGCGTTATCAGTGCCGATTCGACGATTACTTCGCGGATCTCAAAGTGACTAGATCCAACGGTCCCACGTTTGGCACCGTGATCAGTCCGTCTTTCGCCACGATCTCGCCGAGCAGCTTTCCATGAACACCAGAGTTGCATCGAAACGCCTTGAAGCGAACGGCACCGGCCAACTCCGGAACCTTAATCGTCACCGAATAGGTCGCTGCCGGATCGCCCTGCTCGCGCACCCATTTCTCGTTCTCCTCGGTGTCGCCACGATTCGCCGCTAGCCACTGCTTCGGATTAGCGAAAGTATCGGAGGTGAAGTTGGAGACGCCGATGCCATACGAGCCGTCCGGGTTCTTGGCGAAGGCTACGGAGATGTGGGGCTTTTTACCGTCTCCCCAGGCCATGTGTCCGTCTTGGTCGCTCTGACAATGGCGAAAAACAGCCCCGACGTCGAAGGCCTCGGAAAGCGCCCTTAGGTAGTAGAGTTTGTCGAATACGACTACTTTGAATGGATCCTTCGCGTAGTACATGAGATTCGACGAGTTCACCGCGCCCTTGTAGTCGCCTTTGTATTCGGTCCCGATGAAGAACTGCCAATTAGTGACTCCATTGTTTACGTCGCCAAGGAACCGCGACGAGACGGTGGCGGCCTGAAGGGCGTCGCCGGGGGACTCGAGCTGCTCGACCAGCGATCCGGACTCGGTGACCCACCAGGGCTTGTTCTTGAGGATGGGTCGGACCTCCGGGTTCGCCCCGATCCCGTAAGTGTGGGTCCCGACCGCGTCGAGCTGGCTCCAAGCGGCCGGATCGGCGGAAAGGGCGGTCAGGATGCCTCCCGTGTCCGTTTCGTCCATCTCGGCGCTGGCTTGCGAGGTTTCGGGGGCGAGGATCTTGACAGCTTGTAATCCCCGACCGTTGAGCGACACGCGAAGCGCCTTGATCATCGGGGCCCATTGGGTGAGCCGGAACGACACCTTCTTATGGCTGGTCGGCTCGTTGGCAATGCCGGTCCAGTTGATCAGAATCCCCGAGCGCTGTTTGAACTGATTGATGAAGTCGGCGAGCAAGTCGGCATATTTCGGAATCCACTGTGCGCCAATGTAACCGGTTCCGTCTCCCATGTATTCCGGCACGTCGGACGGCGCCAGAAGTAGGTCTTTGGCGCCCGCCTTGATTGCGGCGGGCAGGCGATTGGTGGTGATCAGGGCGGTGATGTAGTTGTCGATGTGCTTCTCACCGTAAGACGGCTCATAGGTGGCCGGATCCATCCAAATACGCGCGCTCGTCATGTGGCAATCGCGCCAGATCTGGTTCGACATCTCCTGAACCGCTTCCGGCGTGGCCGGAGTGGCCCAGCCGGTCGAGGTTTCGGAGGCCATATTGGCGCCGAGGCCGCCGAATGTCTGGCCCGGATTGGAGTCGACGGTTACGACAATCGAGGGTCCGGAAGAGGCCCTGCCGGCAGGAGCATGCGCGCACCCCCAGGCTCCCGTGATCGCAATGACTGTAAGCAGTCTCAACACAAGCAACTTTGGCCTAATCCTGACATGGCTGGACCCAAAGGGAGTCGATGCGCCCGTCTGGCTGAAACCCGGCGATGATCTGTTGGCTTCCTTCTCGAAAGACCCCAACGTGCCGTACGTTCTGCCGAATCGACCGGACCAGAGATATTCTTGCCGGATCGATGCTCGCAAACAGGGCTGCCAGCTCTAAGCAGCCTTCCTTCGAATATCGGGCCAGCCGGTCGGAGAGCAGCTCAGCCGGGAGCACGCCGCTCTTCAGTTTGGACACCGCTTCAACCAGAGTGCTCAAGTCTGCCGTTCCAGAGCAGCTCACACCCTTCCATTGGGCATCCTGAATCTGAGGCACGAAGAGCCGGGCAACCTGTTCGCCTACCCACGGCCGTTCCTTCCACCCTCCGAAATTGGTAAGGACGATGACCGTCAGATGGTCGTCGGAGAAGTTGGAGAGCTGAGCGGAAGCGTTGCACCAGCTTCCGGAATGCTTTTCAATGGAATGGCCCGGCGTTCCGCCTAAAAACACGCCCAAGCCATACCCGCCTCCGCTCATCATCGAGTAGGCGACGTCGCCGTTGCGGAGCGTCGCCGGAGTCCGCATCTCGTCCCGACTTCTTGTCAAGAGTATCTTTCCCGTGCGCAACGCCTCGGTCCACTTTTCAAGGTCGTCGACCGTCGACTCCAGACCGGCACAGCCGAACCCCAGGGCATCGCTCACGTCGGAGGCGTTGGCATAGTCGGCGCCGTTCCACGCATAGCCCCGAACTCGATGGCGGATCAAAGTGGCCGCAGTGTTGGGTCCCGTGTGAGCCATTCTCAGCGGCTCGAAAATCCTTTCCCGCAAGAAACGGTAGTAGGGCTCTCCGGAGGCGCGTTCCACAACGTGGCCCAGCAGCCAATAGCCCAGATTGCTGTACTCCCAAGCAGTTCCTGGCGGAACGACGACCGTGGCTTTCAGACGACCGATCTCCTGCCGAAAATCGGCGTCGTGCTCGCCGCCTTCGAAGAAGTCGTCGTTGAGCCCCGACGTATGGTGTAGAAGGTCTGCCAGCGTGATGGCGCTCCAAGAGGACGGGACTTCCGGAATAAACCTCGTGAGCGGATCGTCCAATTTCAGCTTGTGATCTTGCTGAAGAAGCAGGATCGCCGCCGCAGTGAACTGCTTGGTGAGCGAGCAGATCTCAAAGACCGACTCTCGGCTCATCGGCACGCCGTTCTCGAGGTCCGCCAACCCGTAGGCGCCGACCTTGAGGGGAACCCCGTCCTTATAGACGCCCACTACCATTCCCGGAACGTGGCTGGAGGCCATTTGGGTATGAGCCCAATCGTCCACGAGGTCTGGCTTGGCACAAGCAAGGACACCGACGCAGGCAATGGCCTTCGCGAGGAGGGGGAGCAACAAGACGCGTATTATCCGCCGAGATCGCTTTTTAGGTCAACTGGAAAAGGCGATGTTGCGAAATTTCTAGTGTTATTGGGGGAAGTTCGAAGCTACCAGTGGACAGCCATGTCTCCCTTCATCGACTGGATGAAGTTGAGCTGGCCGTCATGGTACATGGCGTGAGCCGTGAGAAACGACAGCATCTCGATCACATAAGGCTCGTCCGTGCTCTCGAGGGCCGCGTCGAGGACCTCGTTGGCGGTCGCGTCGAACAGCTCTGCAACGCTGGCTTTGTCTCGCATCTCCTCGGGAGCCTGAAGCCACTCTTCGCCAAACTTCCACGGCATGGGTCCCGGCTCCTCGCCTCGCAGCCGGTGCGCGATTCGCCGGTTGATGAGCCCGAGCTCGTAAACCACGTCGTAAGCTCTCCGGCTGCTACTGCCCCAACTCCGGTCCAAATCGTCGTGAGTCAGCTCCGCCAGGTCTTTCTTCACGCTCTCCACGGCCTGAGTGAAGCCTTCGGTCATGGTCTCCCTCGGGGTTTTCGCCATAGAGCGATTATGACGGCCAAAAGTCAAAAGGCGGCATGTGCCGCCTTTTGTTGGTGTGAGTTTAGGAGTTAAGCCTTGGAGGCGACCAAGCCATCGAGCCAGGTGCTCTTGTCCACGTTCTGATAGACGCCGCGAATTCCTTCTTCGAGCGGAATCCGGTGTTTCCATCCCAGCTCGTGAAGCTTCGAAACGTCGAGAAGCTTTCGCGGAGTGCCGTCCGGCTTATCCGTGTTCCAGTCGATCCGTCCCTGAAAGGCGACGATGTCGCGAACCATTTCGGCCAGCTCGCGAATCGTGCTGTCCTCGCCGGTCCCCACGTTGATATGGGTCGGCTTTTCGTAATGGTCCATCAAGAAGAGGCAGGCGTCGGCAAGGTCGTCGGCGTGCAGGAACTCGCGTCGCGGAGTTCCCGTGCCCCACAGCTCCACGCTTTCGGCTCCCGTCTCTTTCGCGACGTGGAACTTCCGGATCAACGCCGGCAGCACATGGCTGTTCTGCAGGTCATAGTTGTCGTTTTGGCCGTACAGGTTCGTCGGCATGGCGCTGATGAACCGCTTACCATGCTCCCGCATGTAGTACTCGCACATCTTCACGCCCGCAATCTTCGCCAAAGCGTAGGCTTCGTTGGTGGGCTCGAGGGCGCTCGTAAGCAAAGCCTCTTCCATGATCGGCTGAGGAGCGAACTTCGGATAAATGCACGAGCTGCCCAGGAATAACAGCTTCTCGACGCCGTTCTTCGCGGCTCCCTCGATCAGATTGTTCTGAATGCGAAGGTTCTCCAGAAGAAACTCCGCCGGGTAGGTGTTGTTGGCGACGATGCCTCCAACCCGGGCGGCGGCCACAAAGACGAACTCCGGCTTCTCCGAAGCATAGAAATCCCGTACCGCTTGGTCGTCGAGGAGGTTGACCTCTGAGCGGGTCTTCAGAACGAGGTTGCTGAACCCCTTGGCCCGAAGAGCCCGCACGATGGCGGAGCCGACCATCCCGCGATGGCCCGCAACAAAGATCTTGGAGCCCTGGTCCATTACGCGCCGGCTCTGGCCAGGTCGTGGTCGTGAAGCGCCCGCTCTCGCTCGGCGAGGCGAAGGTCGGAATCGACCATTCTCTTTACCAGACCGTCCAGATCGCACTTCGGTTTCCAGCCCAGCTTGGACATCGCTTTGCCCGGGTCGCCCAGGAGGTAATCGACCTCGGCAGGGCGGAAGTATCGGGGATCGACGCTGACGTGCTTCTCCCAATCCAGTCCGAGCCGCTCGAACGTCTTCTCCACAAACTCACGCACGGAATAAGCGACGCCGGTGGCGACCACGTAGTCGTCCGGCTTTTCGGCTTGGAGCATCATCCACATCGCCTCGACGTAGTCCCCCGCGAAGCCCCAGTCACGCCGAGCCTCCATATTTCCGAGGAACAGCTTGTCCTGCAGACCCACTTTGATGCGGGTAGCTGCCCGCGTGATCTTGCGGGTCACAAACGTCTCGCCGCGCCGCTCGCTCTCGTGATTGAAGAGGATGCCGTTGCAGGCGAAGAGGCCGAAGCTCTCGCGGTAGTTGACGGTTTGCCAGAAGGAGTAGACCTTGGCGCAAGCGTAAGGACTTCGGGGGTGGAACGGCGTGTCCTCCGATTGAGGCGGCGGCGTGGATCCGTACATCTCCGAAGAGCTCGCCTGATAGAATCGCACGTCCTTACCGTCGCGCTGGCAGAAGTCGCGAATCGCCTCGAGAAGCCGGAGCGTGCCAAGCGCATCGGCGTCCGCAGTATAGACCGGCTGCTCAAAGGACACTTTGACGTGCGACTGGGCGCCCAGGTTGTACACCTCGTCCGGCTTGACGGATTCGATCACCTTTCGAAGGCTGTCGCCGTCGGTAAGATCTCCGTAGTGCAGGAAAATCCGCGCGTTTGGATCGTGTGGATCGGTATAGAGGTGTTCGATCCGGCCAGTGTTAAAGCTGCTGGACCTCCGGATAATGGCGTGAATCTCGTAGCCCTTTTCAAGAAGGAGCTCAGCTAGGTACGAACCGTCTTGGCCGGTAATGCCGGTAATCAGCGCGACTTTTTGCATGGTCTCTAACGAAAGAAATAGAAGTGTTCTGAGGCTCTAAAGAATCGACAGCCGATCCTACGCTCAGGCCGTCCATTTTGTCACAAAATCCTTGCCACTCCGGCTTAAGGTGCCAGAAACCTCGCGACGGCAGCAAAAAACGGTGCCATTGCCGGGCAGACCCGAAAGGACCCAGAGCCTTGCCCGCAATTGCCAGGCCCGGGCCATAAGGTTACACAAAAAGAGATACTGTTACAGTATAAATACGAGGCCGTCAGCACCATCAATAGAAAATGAACCGCATGTTAACAGTGCAACTAGGTGTCGAACGGCGATCGTGGGCTTTTCCGGGAAGATCGGGCCGTTTGGGAACTTATTTTCGCCACCGTTTTTGTTATTGATACAGAGCATAAGAAGGACGGTTTAGGGCTCGTCCAAGCGATGGCATCCGGGGGGACAATCTCAAATGCACCGTATAATCGGCAACTTTTTATGGATGGAGCGAACCGAGGTCGTCACCTGATGCCACTATATATAGGAACTCCTTCGGCCGGCTTTGGAACGCCCAACATTTTGTTCGGGATGAGCGAACAATCTAGTGGCCAACCCGTCTTGTGGCAGCAATCTTGCCACCGAACTCAAAGTGAGACCGATGGGGAATAATGAAACAAAATTGATTCAGCAATCCGATATCTATCGAATGTAACGCATGAAAAGATTTCGTAACGGAAGTAATGGAAACTTGGACGAGGCCGTCCCTTTCACGGGTTCGGCGCTTTCCAGGGCTGTTGCCTCTTCGGCAGAAGCTTCAGGAGAAGCAATTCGATCGAGTCGGGCAATGTGTTGAAACACCATGATCAAGATCACGGCACTCAAAATCCACGCGACGATGCAGCAGATCAGGAATACGGACATGCGGATGCTCCACTCCTCTAGAAGGGTATGACGACGCGGAAGGCGATCTTGATCCGTCCTGCGAAAAAAACTGGGTAAAAGCGTAAATAACTGTTGTTTTTGATTCGAATCTTCATTTGAAAAGTCGTAAGAGACATGCTTGCAGGCGTCTCTTAAGCTTGTTGGACCGGGAATAGATATTAAATTGTCAGAATCAAATGAGAAACTGAACGGCTTGATGCTCTGCAGCCGCTACACCCTGCCCTACCGTGTTTTGCGGTGCGCAGCGGATGCCGGCGTCAACGTGCATGTTCTGGGAAACGAAGCTACCAAAGGATTCAAACACTCCCGTTATTGCAAGAAGTTCATTCAATCCGACGTCGATATCGACGGGGCCTTCCATCAGGAGATCGTCGATCAAATCAACGAGATCGTCCGCGAGCACAAGATCGACGTGGTATTCGGAAGTGACGCGGAGGCGTCGCGATCGCTCCACACGATGGGATCCCAGATCCAGACGAAGATCTTTCCCGGCCCGACGCTGGAGCAGTTCGACCTCCTGAACGACAAGTGGCAATTCAAGAAGCTTTGTGACAATCTCGGGATACTGACCCCCCGCTCGCACCACTTCGAAAGCAAGAGCGACCTCCAGCGGGCTTTTGAAGCTGGCGAGATCGGCCTGCCTTGCATTCTCAAGCCTCTTTCGCTCGATGCGAGCCACGGCGTCTTGAAGGCCGACCGAGACAACGCCGAGGCTCAGATCGAGAAGGTCTATTACGCGCCGATCATTTGTCAGGACTACATCGAGGGACTCGACATCGGCGCCAGCATCTACTGCGAGAATGGGGAAGTCATGGACTTCATCGCCCACAAGTTTTATGGGCGGACCTATACAACCTTGGGTGGTCACGGGATTCTTGAAGACGTCTCAAAGATCGCAAAGAGCTTGAGCCTGAACGGGGTCTACAACTTCGACATGCGCCTGGACGGTAAAGGCAATGTCTACTACTTGGAGTGCAACCCTCGGTTCTTCTTTAAGATGTACCTGTCATTAATGGCAGGTATCAACTTCACCAAGCACGGATTCTTTCCCAATGGCCAGGCGCCCATGAATGTCGTGGGCGAAGGAACCAGCGTTCGCATGCCTTTGGCCCTTCCCGTGGTTTCTTACAAGCCATGGGTCATCACAAAAAGAGACCTGCAAATGGCGGGATTCTTACTTCGCGACCCCATCTGTTACCTTCGCGAATCCTTGCGAATCGAGTGGGACTAATCGCAAAGGGTCGTAAATCTAGCATTAAATTGGCAAGTTCACCATTGCGTTGATAATAGTTGCAAGAAAGCAACTCTATCTTCGTTAAACTGTTAGCTCGTGGTTGGATCCGGACCCGGCTTATTGTTAGATGCGCCGGTGTCGCTAGATTGCTCCTTGCTCGTCTTTTGCTATGCAACATCTGATCGTCCATGAACTGCCCAGCGCGCCGAACTTCGTCGGCCGCGAAAGAGAGCTCGACCGCCTCAACGCCTTCTGGGAAAAGCGCACGGGCGTATTGTCGCTCGTCGGTTTGGGCGGAGCCGGCAAGACGGTTATGCTCAAGCGGTTCCTTGGCGGCCTCATGCAGAGGGGAACGGAAGCCAAAATCCTCATTTGGAGCTTCTACGACGATCCCGACACGAACGCGTTTCTGAGGTCGGCCGTCGAGTTTGTCTCGGGCAAGGACGCCAGCCAAGCTTCCGGTACGGGCTGGTTCTACGTTTTGAAACAGGGCCTCGAGTCGGATAACCGGTTCCTGTTCGTTCTGGACGGACTGGAGCGCGTCCAGCGTCCGGTGACCGACGCGACCGGAATCTATGGGGAGCTTGAAGACCCGCTTCTACGCGGTTTTCTGCTGAGAATGGCGGCGCCCGACAGCCGCAGCCAAGCCATCATCACCAGCCGGTTTCCCATCGCCGACCTCGAATCGAGGGGCGTTCGCTCGTACGAAGTCGTGGACGTTGACCAGTTGGAGCCTGCCACGGGACGATTCCTGTTGCGGTCGCACGGGGTGAAGGGAAGCGACGATGGGCTCGACCGGCTCATGTCGCTTGTCGGAAGCCACGCGCTCACGCTCGACCTGTGCGGAGCGGCTTTGGTGCGCTACTTTGGAGGCCTCGCGGACGAGCTGCCGCCGGCGCTCGTCGAGCGAATTCCGGCGGAGGCGACCCAGGCAACTCGGCTTGCCATCGTGCTATCCACGATCCAGCAGGAGTTGGCGACCAGGGAGCTGGACCTACTGAACCGCCTCTGCGTCTTCCGGTTTGGAATCGCGCTCGAACAGTTGGCGGCCGTGTTTCTTCGTGATCCGGCGGCTGCCGGAAGTCTGAAAGACTTGTCCCGCGACGAGCTCGGCGAGGCCCTACAGGTGCTCATCGACCTCCATCTGGTTCACCGAGAGGTGACGGGGAACTACACGGTTCACCCCGCCGTACGGGACCATTTCTATCGATTCTTCCGAGACGTTGCTGCGACGCACGGGGCGATCACGGAGCATCTCCTGTCTCTTACCGGCAGGCCGGGCATCGGTTTCCCCGAGGCCAAAGAGTCGTTGGACCTGCTGGAAGAGCTTCTGCACCACGCGCTGAAGGCCGGACGAGAGGACGATGCCATCGACATCTATGTGACCCGGCTTGGGGGCAACGAGCATCTGAACGTGACGCTTGGAGACTATGCGCGCACGTTCCGCATTCTCAACGCGTTTGCCAGGTGTCCGGACAGCGGCGCACTCTATCATTGTCACCGCGCTTTCGGCCAGTACAGGGAGGCTCTTCTCTCCCGCCCCCAGAACCGCTATATCCAGATCGCGCAGGGCCGACTGACCCAGCTGCGGGACGACGACCACAAGCTAACCCGCACGGTGGCGCGGTTTCTGCAGGGCGAAAACGTTGAATTGCCCACCCGCCTGGCCGACTTTCCCCTGTCCGCCGCTCACCTTCGGCTGTTCAAGGGCGATCTCTCCGACGCCGAGGCTTGCGCGTTGCGAGAGTCCGCCGCATGTCTCTTTCAAGACGATCAGGTGCGGTGCCAACTGGCCATGGGCGAAGTGCACCGGCTGCGTGGCCGTTTGCACGAAGCCGAACAGGTGTTCGAGGAGGCAAGCCGGTGGTCCCTCAGATCCGGTTCCCACGAGCACCTTTGTCATGCGTTCTTGCTGAGGGGTCGAATTAGCTTTGATCGTCAGGACTTCTTCCAAGCTGCTTCCAGCCTTGAAGAAGCGCTTCAAATCGCAAAAGAGTCGGAATTTGAACTTTTTGAAGTTTTGATTCAGTCTGAGCTTTCCAAGACGAGGCTGGTCATGGGCGACCTGGACCGTTCGAGGCAAGCCTCGGATCGAGCCGTGTCGTTGGCCGCGGACCCATCCGTGCGATTTGTTTGGGGCGAGGCCACCGCTTTGCGAGGACTCGTCGACGTGTCGATGGCCCAGGGCGACACCGCTACGGCGTTGAGGGCTCTCAGGCGCCTGCTGGAGGTTCAGCGGTCGGTGAACGACGCCTCCTTCCTCCGGACGGAGAGGGATCTCGAGCAGCTCACGAACAAATAACAGGTCGGATTTATGCGAGTATTTCCCCCTTTTCTTAAAGAAATCTGCTTCAATGGCGGGGCGATGAGTAGCATGTACGATTGCTCGGAGTTGAACTAGTCAGGCTTTGGTATGGATCTTGCAGACGCAAAAAACGTAGGAGCGACCGCTAGGGTGGAATCATCCGCCCGTTGGCGCGGCCGAGGCCGGTTGCTCGGCCGTCTCGGCGAGCGTCTCACGCGAGACGGAATCATCAACGACGAACAACTCCGCTTGGCGATCGAGACCCAGCGGAAATCCGGCGGGTTCTTGGGCGAGATTCTGGTGTCCCAAGGAGCCGTCAGCTCAGAAGAGGTTCGACCCTACCTAGAGGACATCACCGGCTTTCCGTTCGTCGACATCATCGAGCAAACCGTTGATCCGGAGCTTTCCAGCAAACTCGACGAGGCGCTGGTGAATTCCAAGCTGGCGCTGCCCTTCCGAGAGGAGGGCGGCCAGGTCCACGTCGCGATGGCCGACCCTTTGAACCTGAAGGTCGTCGATGAAATCAGAGCCACGCTCGGCAAGCCGATCATCCCTCATCTTGCGCTGACACAAGATCTGCGAGATGCGATCAAACGCACCTTCGACGTGCGGCAAAGAACCCGCTCCCTCCTCGAAGAGATGGCGACCGACGCGGCAGCCGTGGTCGAGGACCCGCTGGAAGACCTTCTGAGCCAGGCGGAGGACGCCCCGATCGTCCGGTTGGTCAAAGGCATTTTGAGCGGAGCGGTCAGTGCGGGCGCCAGCGATA
>DASZPA010000047.1:0-4014 GCA_035550555.1 Fimbriimonas sp. | reverse complement strand
TGGGATCGAACTTGAAGATCGAGGGTTCAGAAATATTGGGGTCGGTCGGAAACCTGCCCTTCGCTCGTTGGACAGCTTGGATTACGTCCAGCGAGGCTTGGTTGATGTCGACGCCATAGTTGAATTGAACGGTCACCCAGGTATCGCCCAGAGACGAATACGAGTTGACGTGAATGATTCCCGGGACGGTCGAAACCGCCTGTTCGATGGGGCGCGTAATCTGCGCCTCCATGTTTTCTGGCGGTGTGTTGGGCCAACTGACGCTGGTGGCGATCGTCGGAATCTGGATCTTCGGCAGCAGATCGATTGGGATTCGCTGCAGGCAAATGTATCCCAGAAGCACTAGCGCTGCGATGCGCATGGTCACCGCGACTGGCCGGGTTACGGAGAATTTGCCGATGTTCATGAATCTAGGTTGGCCATGGGCCCTATTTGGCCGAGTTCGTCTGACTGGGCGCCTCACCCGCCGTGGAAATCGATACCTTCTTACCCTCCTTGAGGAGGGTAAACGTGAGCACGACCACCTTGTCCCCGGTCTGCACGCCTGAAATCACCTGGACTCCTTTCTCGTCGGACGCGCCAACCTTCACAGGCCGCACATGGGCAACGCTGTCTTTGTCGATGACCGTAACCGTGGTGTGGCCATCCGAATCTGTTTGGATCGCCTCCCTCGGAACCACCACGCTTGCATCCACCTGACCGGTGACGATCTTTACATGGCCGTACATGCCGGGTCGAATGGCATGACGGGGATTGTCAAGCCGAACCTTGATCCCGAAATTCCGGCTTTGCGGATCGGCCGCGGGGTTGATGTTCGTGATTGGACCGGAGAACACCTTGCCGGGTAGCTCGTCGAACTGGATCTCCGCCGTTTGCCCCTCATGAATCTGCGCGCTGAAATCGATCGGGATCGTGGCCGTGACGTACATCCAATCCAGGGTTTGAATCTCGAGGACCGGCGTGCCGGATGACGCGAGCGCTCCGGGGTCCGCCTTACGGGCCGTCACGGTGCCGTCGATGGTGGCGCGAATGACCGTATCGGCAAGCCTCGCCTGAGCCTGGTTAAGCTGTGCGACGGCAGCCGTGACCTGGCTTTGCAACGCATCCAGGTTCTGCTGGTACGCGGGCGATTGCGATCGGTTGGCCCTTGCGACCCGAAGGGTCTCCTTGCCAACGTCCACGCCAGCCTTGCCGGCAGCGATATCCGCGAGGCCCTTGCGCTTAACGATGAGAAGGTTTTGCTCTTGGACCTTCACCTGGGATTGAGCGCTGGCGACCTGTCCTTCCGCGACGGCCTTCGCCTGCTTCTGGACCTCGATCGCCGTCCTGGCGTCGTCCACGTCTTGGGACGCGATGAAGTTCTGCTTGTAAAGATAAAGCGTCCGGTCGTATTTGATCTGGAGATTGCCGAGCGTGGCGTTCTCTTTGTTGAGCGACGCATTGGCGTTGGCAAGGGCGCTTTTGGCGGCGCTTACCTGAGCCTCGGCAGTGGCGATCTGAGCGCGATAGTTCTGCTGAAGCTGCGCCATGTTGGCTTCCGCGCTGCCCAGATTGGCCTTTTGCTGCGCGACCTGGCTGGCGACACCGACGTTGGTCGAACTCTCGCTGATCTTCGCTTGAGCAAAGCGTGCCTTGGCTTCGGCCACATTCGCCTGTTGCTGAATGACTGCGCCTTGGAGATCACTGGGGTCGATCTTTAGGAGGACTTCGCCAGCCTTGACGCTATCCCCTTCGCGAACTTGAAGGTATTCGATTCGGCCAGCCGTCTTCGGGGAAATCTCGACTTTGTAGGGAGACTCCACGCTCCCCACAGCCTGAACCGATTGCACGAGCACTCGGCTCGTCGCCGAAGCAACTCGGACCGACGCTGCTTTCGGTCCGCTCGATTGAGCGGATTCCTGTTTCTTCTCGGTATTGAGGCTCGAAAACCGCCAACCGATCAGGGCGAGCAACGCGACCGCCGGAACGCCCCAATAGAGCACACGCTTTAGAAAGGAAGGTTTTGAAATAGTATCGATCCGGAGTCCTGCAAGGTGGGGTTTGGGTGCTCTAAGTCTATCGCAAACTGATGATCTACCGTCTCAAATCAGCGGACGCCTGCTTAACTCAACTCCCCGATCAGTTCGTATCTCGAACATCGCCGCAGAGGACGGACAATGCGGTCGAATATCAGCTAAGGCTTTGCCAACGAAGTCGAAGATCGTCGACTCGTCGTAGGAGCGGATCTTTGATTCCTGCGGAATTTCTGGCCTTATCTTCTTGATACTGTGCGGCGTAGGCGTAGCGGTGCTCGTTCGTCTCGTTCCGCCTGGAGTGGTGCAAGGTGTTGCGGTCGAAGATCACCGCAGAGCCTTTCTTCAACGTGGGTAGGGGCATTCCGTTTTCAGGCGTCGCCGCGATGCGATGTCCTTCTGTCGTGAGCGACTCCTGAACTCCCATAAGATGGGTTCTGGGCGCCACCCATAGGATCGCCTTATTCGGCGTGATGTCGCAAAGAGCCACGAAAGTGTTCAGCGCTCGGCCAAGCACTACATCGTACATGTTGTCCTGGTGCCAGTCGAGGCCCTTTCCACCCTGCGCCGGCACGACGGCGAGCATCCCGTAGTACACACGCGCTGGCGATTCCAAGATGCTCTCAACGGCATCCACCAGGGAAGGCTCCACCAGTATCCGATGCAGTCCTGACTCGCGATCCGGATTCTCGTGGTCGAACACCCGGGGCGTCCAGCTTCCTCCTACAACGACTGGCGTTTTGGCAGCCTCTACCAAGACCGCGTCGATCGTGGACTCGGGAACCAGGTCCTCCACCACGAGATACCCCTCTCGGAAATAGGTCTGAAGTTGCTCTTCGCTTAGGCCAGAGCAGGTTGCCGGCATGGTCTTCAAGTTACCGCAAGGGTTTTGTAGGAAGCGGGATACTGGGGCAGGAAGCCCTCAAAAAGGGCCTCCCGGAAAGCTGGTCGTATCTCAGATCTCGCAACACGCCAAAAGCACGGTCGTGAAGCCGGACAGCGTTGCCAAAGATTTAGTCAAGCAAGTAGCCGATGCACTTAAGTGCACTGCCACGATCGAAAATCAAGGTCGGGCCTTCGACGGTTCAACCTATCCTTACTGGATTGCCTATAAAGTAGAGGTGAGCGGCACACCCTGCGAGGCTTATTGCCAGGTGATTTGCCTCGGGCTGGACTCCCTCGTCGAAAATGCGATCCTCGTCGCTCCGAGCAACGAAGAGAACGCCTTAGCCCAGAATTTGCTTAACACCTGTCGAATCGTCGGATCCAACTAGCCCTTCCAGCGCTTGAGAAACGCCGTAACCGAGGCTGGGTCCATCGATCTCATTGATTCGAATTCCCCATTCTTCTGGCTGTAAAGCACCTGTCCCTTCGCGTCGAGAACTGCTAGAGCTGGGACGCCCTTTTCTAACGGCACTCCGTACTTCTTCGCGATGTCGAGGTTCATGTCTCCGTGACCGATGTTCACATCGATCAGGATGAAGCTTTTGGCCAACAGGGACGAGTTCGGTTCCTTGTGGAAATGGGCGTCGAGAACGCGACAATCTCCGCACCAGTTTCCGCCGAAATCCAGGATGACGCGCTTCTTTTCTTTGCCGGCCTTGATCAAGGCACGCTGGATTTCTGTCTTAGCATCTGCCTTTTCGGGGTAGATTGCTCGCTCCTGAGCGACGATGATCGTCGCTGAAAGGCAAATCGCAGCGAGCGTGAAAGACGCGAATCGCCCAACCGGCACCGAATGTTTCATCTATCAATCGTTTTTACCCATATTGTCATCGCAAACCGACGATTCACCATCTCAGAATGGCGGACGGTTGCAATGACCGAAAAGCGGCTTCACAGGGCAAGAACTTGAGCTTATCTCGCGGGGTTTGACGTAGTGCCTTCACTGGCCATTCAATCCCAGCTTCGAAGCTTCAACCTGAGGCGTTAGCCCTAGGACGCAACTTACTGGCGACGGTCGGAGTTCCGTGACTTAAGGCGGTGTCTCGCTGTCGATCTG
>DASZPA010000046.1:0-1940 GCA_035550555.1 Fimbriimonas sp. | reverse complement strand
CCGCCCGATTCAACCTTGGGCTGTTAGCCCGCTGGTCCGGTGTAGGGTTGGTGGGCTTTTTCTTTCCAGATACTCAAGGAAAATGAACATGCCGGAGAAAAGTCGCTGGGACCGTATTGTCATCGATAACATCGAAGGTGTGAAGCTTATTCACCCAAATGGACAGGAAGAGGATATCAGGTCCATCAAACGTCCTGAAGAAGAACAGAAAGTGTAACCGTTCAGTCGGCTGATAGAAGTTTGGGGGCCGGGAGTCCTTCACGATGAGCGCACAAGGCTTCATAGAGGTACGCCAATACGGGCCGGCTTTGCAAACGCAGCGTTTGCACTACGGTCAAGATGCGCTCAACAAAACGGCAGCCCCCTTCGCTGCTGCTGCCAAAACTACCCTTCCGCCACAACACCGCCCCTCGCAGCACACGCTCGGCGTGATTGTTCGTCGGCTCCACGCCCGCCACAAAGGCAAACGTCCACAACGACGACTCCCACGCCAACAACTCCCGGCACGTACCCCGCGTCGGGGCGCAGCGACTACGCAGACCGCGACGCAGCTCCCACGCCACGTCCGGACGGATCGCACTCAAGACTTCGCGTTGGAACCATTCTCGGCTGTGCGTCCCATCACGCACCTTCGGCCAATACTCGAACAACACCGCCGACAAGGCCAGCAGGTTCTCGCCTATCCGCCGACTTATGCCCGTCCGCTCGGCCAAGGCGCGAAAATCGCGGATCAGATGCGCCCAACACAACTGTCGCCGGCCCTCGGGCAACACCTCGTAGACCTTCCAGCGGTCGCTAACCACAATGCCGGCGATGACCTCGCCCAACAACGCTTGCAAGCCGGCCAGGCTGCGGCGGGCATGGACCACGAAGGCCGCCACCGTGGCCGTGGCCGCCAGCCACAACCAGCGACGCTTGCCGGCTTGGCTCCAACTGGTCTCGTCGGCGTGCTTGACCTCGGCGGCCCGCACGGCCGTGACGGCCTCGTCATGGGCTGGGGCCAATGCCTGGCTCATCTGTTCTTCCAGGTGACAAATGCTGCCCAGGGACACCGGCACGTCGAAGACGGCCTGAGCAATCTCCTCGACGCCGCGGCGGCTGACGCGATGGCAGCCGACCAAGTAGGCGAGGGTGGCGGCCAGGCGGGGACCGAAGCTGTGCCGGCACAGGTCCGCGGGGATGGCGGCGTGGGTGACGGTTCGGCAGGCGGGGCAGGTGCGGGCGTGACCCTGGTATTCGGTAACCTCCGCAGCCAGTTGGGGCAATTCGGCGACTTGATGCCACGACGGCTCGGGGTCGTCGGGTCCAGCTTGTTGGGGTAGTTGGTGGCCGCAGCGTCGGCAGGTGGCCGGCACCAGGGGGATGACCTGCTGGAGACGCTCGGGCGGCAGGCGTCGTTGCAGCGTAGGCGGATGTCCCGGCTGAGCGCCCGGTTTTTTGCCGGAGGGTTGTTTGACGACGGGCTTGGGCGCCTGGGGCGGATTGGCCGAGGGCGGCAGCGAAGAGTTGGAGGCGTTCTTGGCAAGTTGCTCTTCAAGGATGCGGACGCGATCGGTCAGCAGAGCGAGTTGCTGATGCAAACGTGCGATGATCTCGTCACGCTGCCGACATCCAGGGCAAGAGGGTTCGTCCATACACGGATTCTAGGAAGGAAAGGGGCCAACAGCTGCCCCAAGTGACGGAATCGGCTGAACGGTTACAGATTCAGATTGCAAGTAAACTCCGCTTTTTTGCCGGAAGCAAGCGTTTGTCCCGGCGGCTCAAGTTCGAGACATCCGCAAGTCGTTTGAAATCGGGCGATGGTCTTCGTTACTCCGTCGGCGTTCTGAATCGCCAAGTGGAAGGTGTAACGAGGTGTTTCCCAGACTTCACCAATATCGAGCGCCTGCGGCTCTATGTAAAGTCCGTTGACGGTCGGCAGCGGCGTTCGCTGTTCCTGC
>DASZPA010000045.1:0-26195 GCA_035550555.1 Fimbriimonas sp. | reverse complement strand
TTCCCCCAAACCCCCAACCAATTCCTCTGCAGCGGCTAGCTCGCGCCGACCGAGCGAGACGTCGCTCTCAGGGCCGCCTTGCCTGAGCGAAGCGAGTTAGGCGGCCCGCGACGTCTCCCGAGGGCGAATCAGCGCGAGCTTGAAGCGGAACGAGGACTGGCCATAGCGGAGCGACCCCTCCGGAAAGAAGCAGATCAGTTGCCACTGAGGTACCGAAATCCAGGCCAACCCCTGGACATGCCCGCAGGGCAAGACCTGCGGCAGCGGCCTACGCCGGCCGAATCAACCTCTTGATCCTCCGCAGCGGCCTTTTGATCTGCTCGATAGCAGACGGCCGCACGATTGGCGGCCCAGCCGCCAGCGCCCTCTCAAAACGCTCGATGGGATACGGCTGACGCCAGTCCAGCTTCTGCACGGGAGACGAATACGCCGCAACGCGAATATCCTCGTCCGAGACCATCCCCGGCTCCGCAAAAAGCGTCTGAAGATCATGGGCTGGCATCGACGAAAGGCGATACCGCCGCAGCCACATGTCGGCGATGAGCGGATCCTGCTCGAGCAGGTACTGGAATAGACAGTGGACCCAGAAGTAGGAGACCGCCTCGCCATGAGTCAATATCTCGGGCGAAACGCCCTGCGCCGGATCCGAAGGAATCATCAACTCCGTCGAAACTTCGCGAGGTGAAGACCAGAGTCGCTCGACCTCCTTCCACCACATGTCGACAATCGGATTCGACTGCCCCACAGCCAAGAACCATGAGGAAAGCGGTACGTCTTCACGTTCAAAGGCGAAGAACTCGATCGCCTGCGTTGCCGCAGGTAGCCAGTCGTCCAAAGGCAAGATCGGCAGCACCGACGCGTCCGTCCAAACCCCGCCATGCTCCTTCAGCAACCGAAGCCGAACGACGTCTGATAAGCCTTGCTTGCTGATCGATCCCGTCGCCAGCCCACAATCCTTTAGGAGTTCGTCCACGGCTTTTTCGTCGAGCACGCGCAGCTCGTAGCCGGGATTTAGCCTCTCCCAGCGCTGAAAGTTGTACTCGACGATCTCAGGAGCACTCTGCCGCCCCTGCAGCCAGAGGGAGTAGATCATCCTTGGCATCGGAACAGCAGCGGACCGCTCCCGGGCGAACAGCACGTTGCCACGCCGCTGAAGGTCGTATCCCATCGGCGCCAACCTGCGAATAAACTCGTCCGCCGGGCTTTCGCCGTTCCGCTCGGGACTCACATCGATGGCGATCTTGCGAGGCCGCATGTCGCGAAGTCCCTCGAACACCTCCAGTTCCACCCCTTCCGCCTCGATCTTGCAGAAGTCGATCCGCTCGATCCCCTTCTCTCGGCAGTAGTCCTGCAGCGCGTGGACCGTGATCGTCTGGGTCCCAACGACGGTGCCGTCGTCCGGCGCCAATAGCGAATGCTCCACGCTTGACTCCGACAAGTTGAGCGTCATCGTCTTCGATTCGGAATACAGCCCAGCCTGGTTCAAAACCATATTGGGCCGTCCTTGAAAGTTCCGAGTCAAGCACCGAAAGTTAGACTCATCCGGCTCAAAAGCATGGATCTGCCCGGCCACCTTGCAGGCGCTAAGCGAGAACCCGCCCACATAGGCGCCGCAGTCGATCACCACGTCGCCAGGCTCAACCTCCACGAATCCCGGAAGCCAATACTTGCGCTGCAGAAGCTGTTCGTAGCTAAAGACGATATGGCTCAGCTTGACCAGCGGCACGGGCTTGGGAAAGGCAATCTCACGCCCCTTCTGGTGCGCCACCACCATCCCTTCCGATTCGGAAAAGATCGTCGGCTCAAAGCTCCCCCGAGCCCGCGAGAACACCGAATAGATCCCCAGCCGTGCGTTCTCCGGCAGCGCAGCCACCACCGACCGCAAGCGAAACTCCAGCTCCTGATCCTCTTGAGACTGGTTGGGAAAGAAAAGCGCGTTCAAAGCAACGAATCACCAACGGGCAAATCAAACATCGTGGTAGCCACCACAGAAGCAATTTTCACACCACTTTACTATCTCCACTCCAAAACCGTGTCCCTGCTTTCAGGCCTGGTCCGCCCCAGCTTTAGAGTATGTGGAAACCAACGGATGCGCGACTCCGGCCTGACCGCGCCAAAGTCCATCTGAAAGAAAACGCATCAATCATCAGCACCCAGAATTCCGAAGAAGACTCGCCAAACCAACCAAGCCAAACCTCGCCCCTTGGGGGAGAGGTCGGTGAGGAACGAACCGGGAGAAGGGTCCAACGGTATATCGAGCGCCAAAGTCCGCTGAAGATAGCGATCTCCGCAACTCGGAATCTAGGAGAGACTCGCTACCCCGACCAAGCCAAACCTCGACCCTTGGGGAGAGGTCGGTGAGGAACGAACCGGGAGAGGGGTCATCCGGTACATCGAGCGCCAAGGTCCGCTGAAGATAGCGATCTCCGCAACTCGGAATCTAGGAGAGACTCGCTACCCCGACCAAGCCAAACCTCGACCCTTGGGGGAGAGGTCGGTGAGGAACGAACCGGGAGAGGGGTCATCCGGTATATCGAACGCCAAAGTCCGCTGAAGAAAGCGAATCAATCTCCGCAAACCCACAATTCAGACGAGACGCGGACCTCAATTCCACGGACGCGGCGCCAACGGCGCGCCTCGAACATAAGACCGAAACGCGAAATCGTTCTCCTTATTCGCCTCGTGGCACTTCGCACAAGACGCCGAATCGCCTTCGATCACTTTCCCCGATCCATCCACCGCGAAATAGCTCCAGACACCGTCCTTCTTTGCCATCACCGTCAGCAGGATCGGCTTCGCTCCGTCTTTGACGGTTCGATAAAAAACCAAGCCGTGCGACTCACCCTTCGTGAGGTCCGAGCGGTCGTACTTCTCCTTCACAATCACCGTGCCATCTGGGAAAATCGTCTTCCCACTCACCATCATCGCCTTCTCCCCGATCTTGTTCACGTAAACAAGAAACGCCTTCGGCACGTGAGGATTGTCTGATCGGTCCCACCGAGTAGGGCCAATACAGGAAGCCGCAAGCGCCATCGACATGTCGACAGGCGCCTCCGTCACCTTCTTCCAAGAGCGATAGTTCTTAATGAGCGTAGACCGAGAATCATCCGAACGCTCAACCGCTCCCACCAGCCCCATCGCAGCCACAACCGCCCACCAACCCTTCATCTCCCGATCAGACGCTCGGCAAACGGCAATGTTTTCTGGCCCATGATGGGTGTCTAAGTTGGTGCCTCCCCAAGAGCCATGACACACTTGAAGGCGTAGCCGAGAACCTTGACCGGGGACTTAATCGCAGGATGGCTCGCGGTTGTCCCCGTGCACACCCTTCAGGAGACTCGTGAAAGCGGCGGCCACCATGCAGAACCCCGAAGCGGGTCCCTGACCATAGCCCGGGGCTCCGGGAGTGAAACGACCTACCCCGGGTAAGCAAGTCCATTCGATTACAGCCCCGCAGGGGCTGCAGCGACTGGCACGAGGCGAAGATCGTATAGGCGCCGGCCAAGGCGTATCTCCGGGTCTCCTCCCCGAAAAGGGTCAAGCAATGCTGAAACATGCCGGCGATTGGAACCCGCTGCAACTCCTGCAGAGCCGTGACCGTGTCAGGTAGGCGGCAGGCGCTGCCTGGCTATGAGTCGGAGCCGCCTACGGGTCTCCTTCCATAAGTGCCGAAGATGTGGGTGAGGGCGACATCACCCGTGCCTGCGGAGACCCATCGATTTCGATCAACGCCCAGATTTGGTGTTTGAGGGAGAAAGGTCAGCGCCTCGGGCGGGCGAGCACGAGCCGGGAGGGGCGGTCACTTCGGTTCTACAACGCCAAAAGCCCGCTAAACAACGCCGCGCCCTGAAACCACCCCGCCGCTATACTCACCCGATGCTTCTGGGACTTCTCCTTCTCTCCACTACCGGAAGCCCAAGAACCGTCCTCGACTTCAACGCCGGGTGGCAGGTCGCTACAGTCCCCAGCCGTCCAACCATCTGGACCGCACCCGACGCAGTCCCAACCTCCACATGGCGAGTCCTCCACGTCTCCAGCCAAGAAACCAATCGAGAGAACGGACGCGCCGAAAACGCCTTCGACGGCAACCCGAGAACGTTCTGGCATAGCCGCTGGAGCTCGAACCGAGCCCCCTACCCCCACGACCTCCTCATCGACCTGGGCTCGACCGTAACCGCTACGGGAATAAGGATTCTTCCCCGCCAAACCCCTCCTCAAAACGGCAGGCCGAAAACGTTCCAGCTTTTCCTCTCGAACGACCCAAACACAACGAAACTGACACTTGAAGGCAGCCTTCCAGACTCCCAAAACCTGTATCAAGCACCGTTCCCGACCACAACAGGCCGCTACCTGAAGATCCGATTCACTCAGGCTCAAACCCAAGAGCCATTCCTCTGCATCGCGGAGCTGGGCCTCATCCGCAAAACCTCCATCAAGGAGGCAACCGCTTGGAACACCCAATACAACATCGAACGCGTAGAGGTCGGCGACAGCCGATTCGACCCAAGCCCGCTCCAAATCGAAATAGCCAAGAAAGAGGAATTAAGGCGGATCGCCAAGACCGCCTGGACAAGTGTCGCCCTGCCCAACTCGCCACAAATCAAGTCGCTCGACTCGCCCGAGATATGGCAAGGAGTCCTCTACTATCGCCGCTCCTTTCCAAAGCCGCCGAGAAGCGACGGCAAGCACCTTGAGCTCACGATCGATGGCGCGATGCAAAGCTCGGAGTGCTGGCTAAATGGACAACACGTCGGCTCACACCGAGGCGGATACCTGCCGATGATCGTCGACGTAACCGGAAAGCTCAGGTCCGATAACGAGCTCCTCGTTCGAGTCGACAACCGCGACAACCCCCTCATCCCTCCCGGCAAGCCGCAGGCAGAGCTGGACTTCATGTACGGCAACGGTCTCACCCGAAACGCCATCCTCACCGAAACCAATCCGCTCCACATCACCAATCCACTGGTCCCCAAAGGCGAAAACCCGTTCGGCGGCATCTACGTGACCTGTCCTCGAGTCTTGGCGAGCCAAGCTATGGTGCGCGTTCGCACCCAAATCGAGAACAACGCGTCACGAGCTTCAGGCTTCCAGCTAGTGCAGCAAGTTCGAGATGCGAAGGGATTGATCGTCTCCGAAACAGCGGACAGGGACAGCCTTCGGCGAGGTCAAGCAAATTCGCTGGAGCAAGAGCTTGCGATAACGAGACCGCACCTCTGGACCCCGAACGACCCTTACCTTTACACACTGACGACGTGCGTGCTGCGACAAGGGGTGGTAACCGACAGGATCGATACTCCCGTCGGAATCCGATCGGTCTATGTTTCCCGCAAAGATGGCTTCGTCCTCAATGGAAGCCCGATACGCCTGATCGGAACCAACCGTCATCAAGACTATCCCTGGATCGGAGGTGCTCTATCCGATCGCGCTCAACTTCGAGACGCCCTCCTCATCAAGCGGGCTGGCCACAACATCCTGCGCCTCTCCCACTATCCCCAGTCGCCGGCATTCATGGACGCCTGCGATCGGCTCGGGATCATGACCATCCCCTGCATCCCCGGGTGGCAGTTCATGAACAAAGACCCGCGGTTCCGGCAGCGAGTACGCCAGGACATCCGAGACCTAATCCGCCGCGACCGAAACCATCCCTCGGTCGTCTGGTGGGAAGCCAGCCTCAACGAAACCTATCCTCCGGCGAAGGACGCGAAAGAATGGTACGACGCTGCCAAATCGGAGTCGGTCGATGGACGAGTCCTCACCGCCGGCGATGGAGGAGTCAAAGCCCCATGGGACATTGTCTACAACCGCTGGGACGACGCCACCATGGGCCGCCCTCAGGATCTGATTCCCTCCAAGCCGGGCTACATTCGCGAGTACGGAGACTACGAGTTCGGCGGCGCCACCAGCAGTTCCCGAGCCCGAATCGGAGCCGGCGCCGATGCCCTACTCCAAGAGGCTTGGAACGAGGTGTGGTCCTGCAACCACTACCTCGACCAGTACCCGTGGACGATGGGTGAGGGCACGTGGGAGATGTTCGACCACAACGTCCCGTGGGACTTCAAAGTCTCCGCCAGCGGCTTGGCCGACCTCTTCCGCCGCCCCAAACCCAGCTACTGGTTCTTCGCCTCCCAATGGGCGCCAGACCCCATCGTCAAGATATGCCGCACTCGCGACACGGTGATCGCCTTCTCCAACTGTGACGAGATTCGTCTCTTCCAAAGCGGGAAGCTCCTTGCCACCCAAAAGCCGACGCGGGGCAAAACGACGTCATACGCCGAAACGAAGCCCTTCGATGGCTCCAATACCGAATACCTTCCCCACCCTCCGGTGGTATTCAGGAACCTCCCTTTCGAGTCGCGCAATCTAGAAGCGGTCGGCTACACAAAGGGAAGGCGATCTGTATCGGACCAGATCCAACCCGCCGGCAAACCCACTCGCCTAAAGGTCTACCTGGACGACCTCGGCGTGCCTGCAGGCAAGAACGACCGCCTCTTCATAAGAGCAGCCATCGTCGACGAGCTCGGAACCGTCTGCCCGATCTCCGGAGTACGAGTAGCTTTCAAGGTGCAGGGCGCCGCCACCCTCATCGCTGAGTCCACGTCAGAAACCGAATTAGGCATCGCCACCACCCTACTGGCAACAAACCCAAACGCCGGCAAAATCGAAGTAACCGCCAAAACCCCATCGCTTTACCTAAGCGGAAACTGCACCGTCCGAGTCAAGTAGTCCAGCCAATGTGGCCGCGACCTGGGTAACTGTTGCATTGAATTTGGCTTCGGTGAGTGAAACTCAAATGCCGCTAAAGCCCCGCCCCTCTCCGCCGCGAGAGAGGCCGGTGAGGAACGAACCGGGTGAGAGGGAATCCGGTTTCTCATCGCAAAAGTCCCTTAAGATGAGACCGATCAGAACTCGAAGCAATTCTTCTAGCGGACTCTTGCAGTTTCTGATTTTTCCCTCGCCCCCGGTTCGCTTCGCTCAGCGACCCCTCCCGCGGCGGGAAGTGGTTTGGCCTTGGAAGGTCACGAAAATTGTTCAGCCAGCCGCTGCAGAGGCCGGTGCAACAGCCTCCTGGTTCGTCGTCGCGAAGCCTCGCAACACCATCGACGTCGACTCATCCGCCCGACCCGCGGCACGTCAACGGGACTACAAACAAGCAGCTCCTGTTGCATTGGTCGAGTCACATCGCACCCGCCTTAGGCCATCACCTTGCCCCTCCGAAGGAGAGGTCGGTGAGCTTGCGAACTGGTATATGGGGCTCCGGCTCATCAGCGCCAAAGTCCTCTAAATTTCCCAGGTTTTTCCAAGGCACGGCCCTCCAGGCAGCGGCTACCTTTCGTCAGCCTTTCAAGTGCGGGATGTGCTTCTTCTGCAAATGCTCGATCACCCAATCCGCGTGATCGCGGCCTCCGCCAGACCGGTACGGATAATCGTGGTCCGACACAAACGGCGCACCCGCAACCTTGGCCAGGTCGGCTGGAATCTCGTCCTCAAAGGCAACGTCCGCCAAGGTCAAGATCGCGCTCATCCACATCCGAGGCACGGTCGAAAGGTTGTACCCACCGCCGCCAACCGCCACAAGAGGCACCCCAAGCTCCTGGACTCGCACGATGGAGCGCAGCCAAGCCTGCTGGTTCGAAAGGAGGTGAGCGAGAGGGTCCAGAAAGTGCGTGTCTGTCCCCATCTGCAGCACGATGGCCTCCGGCTTCCAAGCCTCCAGCGCCGGCATAATCGTCTTCTCGAAGGCGTGGATCCAGACGTCGGCGGTCGTTCCAGCCTCCATCGGGACATTCAAACTGGTGAACTCGGCGCCGGTCTCCTCCACGCCGCCAGTTCCCGGCCAAAGAGTCCGACCCTCCTCGTGGATGCTGCAAGTCAAAACGGAAGGGTCGTCGTACCAGATCCACTGGACGCCGTCGCCGTGATGGACGTCGATGTCCACATAGGCGACCTTCGAGAACCGCTCTCGCAAGATTGAGCAGGCGATCGCCGGGTCGTTGTAGATACAGAACCCGGATGCCTTGGACCGAAGCGCATGGTGCAGCCCGCCGCCAATGCCGAAAGCCAAGGCTGCACCGTCTCGAACCCGCCGCGCCGCCTCGATGGTCGCTCCGGTGTAGGCCGCCGCCGAATCGAACATGCCGACAAAGGCCGGATTGTCTCCCCAGAACCCGTGGCGTGAGCGCAGCTCGAGGATGTCGTCCTCCCCGCTTCGCCCCTCGACCAAAGCCTCCTCGATCGCTTGGATCGCCTCAATGTACTCGGCGCTATGGCACCGCTGCAGATCTTCCAAGGTTGCCGGCTCCGACTCGATGACCGGCACGTCGAAGGGCGCCAAGAGCGAGAACATCCTTTGAAGTCGTTCAGGTTTCAGCGGATGACTCGGCCCGAAGTCGTATTGAAAGATGCCGGGATGGAAAAAGAAGTTCTCGACCACTCCCCGCAGTTTGACAGGCGGTCGTCGCGTAAACCGTGCAACTTAATTGCACACATTAACGCGACACTACCATCAAACTAACATCGCACCAACATTTTCGGAAGCTCTGTAAACATTTTTGCCGGCAGTGCCGTCCTTTCAAACCAATAGGCTCCGACACTCCAAACGGTAACCTTCCCCCACTTGTCATGCCGCCGCGCCAACGTCTGTCGCCCCTAGCAGCCCTGTTCGCGATTCTGCTCTGGTGCCTCTCCGGTACCGCTGCCGCTCAGGAGCAGGCGCTCAAGGTCTCCGACAACTTCGCCCGTATCGCCATCGGTGGGACCCAGACGATCAGGGTGACGGGCGTCTCCCTGCCCGAGGTTAAGGCCGCCTCTTCAAACCCGTCGATCGCCACTGTCTCGCGCATCCCGGCCGGCTTCGAGATCAAGGCTGTAGCCGTCGGTCACGCCATCGTTTCGATCACCAAGGGAGTGGAGATGGAGAACGTGGACGTGATGGTCCGCCCCTACGCCGCTGCCTTTCCTCAGACCTTTACAGCCACGGTCACGGGCTCTCCGGCCACGCCGGCAACGGTCAAGAGGGCGATCAACACGGTCCTCAACAACAAGGTCAAGGCGGCGATGAACGCCCACTGGACCTTCAATACTCCCGACTGCAACCCGCTTCCCAGCGGTACGAGCTCCGAATACTCGATCCATGTTTGGGCCTCAGCGCCCGACACGTTTCCCTCTGCGGGACAGGTGAAGGTGATCGTCAAGAACGATGCCCTGCAGAAGCAGCCGGACGACGCGCTCTGGTATTCGAACAATCCGGAAACCGTGAGGCAGGCGGGCTCTCTCTTCTCCGCCAGCCTCAAAAAAGGCGCCGGGGCCAGAGTGCTTTACCACCATGTGAACGGCACGTCAGACGACGTGTACGTCCGGGTGGAGGCGATCAATGAGAGCGATGCTCCTGCCAAGGTTCGGATCATTCCTGGCGACAGCAAGCCTGAGAAAGACCCTGTGCGGGCCGGGGTGAATGCCGCCGAGCAGTTCATCTCGAACTGGCTTTCGGGCAGCGGACAAGTTCTGACCATTCCGCCCCAATCGGTACTGCCGATCTCCCTTCGCAGGCTGGAGCCGGGAGAAACCGGAAGCGGACTTTGCAGTCTGCGGCTTCTCGACGGCCCCTCCGACCTGCTCGTACGCGTCGACGCTTTTCCGCCGCTAAGGCTCGACGACCGCTGGGAAAACGTCCTCTACAACTCGGCAGCATGGGAGGAGGTCGGCACGCACCCGATCAACGACTTCGATCGAGCACCCTGTGAGGCCAACGACCACATCTATCCCAACCCGTACGCCACCGAGACCGTGACCTACGAGGTTGGCGGCAGGCAGGGCGTCTGCCGAATCGGCCAAAAGCCCATCGCCCAGTTGGACGCTGCCGGCGCTCTAGACGGCAATTTTGGTGTTCTGTACACTATCGACGGTTCAATCACCAACCCAACTTCCACGCCGGCGGACGTGGAGCTGGTATTCGAGGCGAGTGCCGGATATTCGGGCGGCCTGTTCGTGATCAACGGCAACACCATCAAGACAAAGGTGCTGGCGCCCAAGGGCAAGCTGCGTTTGGCCACATTCCATTTGGCGGCCGGCGCCGTGCAGAGCCTGAAGATCACCACCATTCCGCTCTCGGGCAGCAGCTATCCCGCAACGCTCACCATCCGCCCGATCACGGAGGAGACCACCGCTGAGATGGTCAAGCCCGGGCGAGCGTAGACTATTGTTCATGGAGCCAGGGTTTAAGACGATTGCCGACCTGTTCGCGGTGGCGCAGCCGTCTGGCATCGAAGTTCAGTCGCCAGCCCGCAAGAAGGAAGGCAAGAGTCTCCAAGAGAGCGAAGAGCTTGGGCGGCAAAGCCTTGCGGACGGAGACTTCCAGGCTGCCATTCGCCACTTTAAAGACGCCGTCGCCAAGCGGGATCCTTCCGACATCGAATCGCGGATCGACCTTGCCGGAGCCTACGACTACGGGGACCAATATCCGCAAGCCCTTCGGCAGTACAAGGAGGCTCTCAAGATCCGCAAGGACTCCCCGGAGCCGCACGTCGGAGTCAGCGATCTTTACCGAAGGCATGGCCGCTTCCGCGACTCGATCGCCAAGCTGGAAGAGGCGATCGAGCTGGATCCGGAGAACGCCTATCTCCGCATCAAGCTGGCCGAAGTGTTGCGGGACGCCGGGGAGCCGAAGCGAGCCCTTTTGGCCGCCCAAGGCGCCGTCATCGCGAAGCCTGAAGATCCCTTCTACCACTACTGGATCGGCGATCTGCTGATTCAGATGAAGCGCAACGAGGAGGCGCTGGATTCCCTCCGCGCCGCGATCGAGCTTTCGCCGGGTGACGACTTCCTCTATCTCCGAGCCTCAGTCGCTTTCTGGCGGGTGGGCAGAAAGCAGGAGGCCATCAAAGCCGTCCGCCTCGCCAGCGATCTCGATCCCGCCAAGCACCTCTACCACGGTCTGCTCGGCATCCTTTTGCAGGAGAGCGGGCTCCTTGAAGAGGCAGCCTTGGAATCCGAAAGGGCCGAAAAGATGGACCGGTACGACCACGACTTGCTGGGGCGGGTCTTGGAAGAGATGGGAATCGAAGACTGAGTTTATGAGTGTGAGTTGTTTAGGCTGGACAGGGTAGGTTTTGACTCCAGGCTCCGGCTTGCAAACTTACAAACTGTTGCTCCGACCGAAGACCTATCGTGGCCCTTTCTTAACCAACGTGTAACCGAGTGCCTCTTATAATGGCGCCATGGGCGGCAACCATGTTTCTTTCGTCAAAGAGTTGATTCAGCCGGTCAGAGGCAGAGGGATCACGGTGATCGCAGCGGTCCTTTGCATCCTCCTTGTCGGCTGCAAACCTTTGGAGAGCCAAGAGCTGAAAGGTAGTGGCAGGGACAGCACGAACAAGATGATGAAGCAGGCCGGCGGCGACGAGTAGGTAGGACCTGCGGGCCTGGGCCGCTCGCCATCGGCCACAATCGCTGAATGCAAAGCATCGGCTTCTATGGCGCAGCCGAGATCGTCACTGGGTCGCGGCACCTGTTGACGATCAACGGACACAAGGTCCTCGTCGATTGCGGCCTCTTTCAAGGCCCCCGACAGATTCGGGACCGGAACTGGGAGCCGTTTCCCATTCCTCCTCACGAGCTCGACGCCGTCGTGGTGACGCATGCCCACTTGGACCACATCGGTTGGCTTCCTCGCTTGGTAGCGCAAGGGTTTCAGGGACCCATTTACGCAACGCCTGCCACGATCGGCCTTGCAAGGGTCTCACTTCCCGACTCGGCGAGACTCCAGGAAGAGGACGCGAATCGCGCCAACCGGCACGGCTCCCGGCACCAGCCCGCTTTGCCGCTCTACACCGAGGAGCAGGTTTATCCCTGCATGAGGGCGATGCGTCCTGTGGGCTACGGGAGCTACCACGAGCTGCCGGGCAAAGCGGTCTTCAAGTATTTCCGGGCGGGACACATCCTCGGATCCGCAATGGCGGAGATCACCTTCGAGGATGGAAACCGCATTCTGATGTCCGGCGATCTTGGCCGCTTTGGGACTCCGATTATCAGAGATCCAGACATGGTGGAATCGGCGGACTATCTGGTTGTCGAAAGCACCTACGGCGACCGCCTTCACTCGCATGAGCCTGTGCTCCCGAAGCTGGAAGGCATCCTCATGGATGCTTGGCATAACGGCTCGGCGGTGCTGGTGCCGGCGTTCTCGATCGGCCGAACCCAAGAGCTTCTCTACTACATGCGCCATCTGCAGAACGAGAACCGAATGCCTCGCATCCCGATCTACATCGATTCGCCGATGGCTATGTCGGTCACGCAGATCTATCGCCAAGCCAAAGAGGAACATGATCAGGACATGCTGGTCTCCGTCGAGGAGGGGCGCAGCGAGCTGGAACCTGAAGGCGTTTACTACACGCGAGACGTCAACGATTCGAAGGCGCTCAATGCCCAACGCGGCCCGCTCGTGATCATCGCGGGGAGTGGGATGGCGAACGGCGGCCGGATCCTCCATCACCTGCTGCACAGGATCTCGGATCCGTCGACCATCGTCGTCTTCACGGGCTACCAGGGAGAAGGCACGCTTGGAAGGCGCCTGATCGAAGGAGAGCCCGTGGTGCGGATCATGAGGCAGGAAGTGGCGGTCAGAGCGCGCATCGAGAAGTTGAACGCCCTCTCCGCCCATGCCGATCAGGGTGAGATCCTCAAGTGGCTCGGTGGATTCAAGCAGCCGCCCAAGAGGACGTTTATCGTCCATGGTGAGCCTCCGGCACAGCAGGCGTTGCAGCAGAAGATTACGGACATGGGTTGGGACGCGGTGATTCCTCACCAAGCTCAAGTGTTTCCGCTGTAAGCACCTTTAGAACCGATCCGCTTGCTCCGACAATCAACGCGAGGCCCTTGGCCCGTTGGTTTACCAGGAGCAAACATGGCGATCAGTTCAGGGTCTTTTTCCGCGAGCCTCAAGAAGGCGACGAGCGAGCGGCTATTCACGAACTGGCGCCTCGCCCTGATCGGACTTTTCGCCTTTTCGATCGGCTTCTATTTTCGGGCGCTCTCCGGCTCCGCGATCAGCGACGATTTTCAGCATCTCGCCGGAACCTCCATTGGCGGCGGAACGGTTCTCGGAGCGCTCACAAAACCCTTTCTTCACGAGTATTACCGCCCTCTCACGTCGCTCAGCTATCTGATCGACTTCAAGCTTTGGGGGCAAGACACGGCGATGTGGCATTTGACCAACATCGTCATCCACGCGCTGACCGCTTCCGCCATCGCCGGACTGGCCTGGATAACCCTCCGCAACAAGCAGGTCGCCGTGCTCGCAGGACTCTTCTTCGCGGTCCAACCTGCTCAAGTCGGAGCGGTCGCGTGGATCGGCGGGCGGACAGACGAGCTCTCGGCGCTGTTCGCCACGATTTACCTATTCGGCTTGGCGACTTACTTCCAGACAGGCAAGAAGTGGGCGCTGGCGGGGGCTGCGATCACCTTGTTCCTCGCCTGTGCGACCAAGGAACAGAACGCCGCTTTCGTGCTGGCCGCTCCAATCTTCGAGCGAGCGTTCGGCGTCCATACCAAGCAGCGCGCGATCTGGTCGACGCTCGCCGTCGGAATCGCGGCGCTGGCTTTCATCGTGCTGTGGGTTGTCTTCTATCCAAACCCGCACGCCCTTGCCGGTCCTGGCTTTCCCGCGATGATCCGACGGGTCGTTTTGGCTTACTGGCACTACGCCAACCTGCTCGCTATGCCCAGCCCGCGCGGAGTGACCTCGCTGAGCCTGAGCGCCTACGGATGGTTCTGGCTGATTCCGGCCACGGCCCTTCTCGTGGGCACTCCATGGATGGTCAAGAACATCTACCGTTTCGATAAGCGAGCGGGGGCCTTTCTGCTGACGTTCCTGGTGGTTTACCTTCCGGTTTCGAATATCATCACCATTCCATCGACGCAGGTAGCGCCTTACCGAATCGCGAACGCGTCGGTCCTGATCGCCTTACTCTTCGGCTACTTCATGGTCGAGTTCGTGAACAAGAAGCGGTGGGGATTGGTGGCTGTGTTTGCAGTCAATCTGGGTCTCTCAATCGGCGTAAGCCTCTGGACCATCGATCAGTGGAACAACGAGGTCTCCTGGTGGAGTGCGAGCCTCGCTTTCGACCCGCATGACCGGCTCGTAGTGAAGTCCGCCACGTCGGCCTACATGAACATGCCGAATGGCTCGCTGAAGTCTGTCCAAACGACCGACGACTACTTGGACTGGCTCTATGATGGAAGATCGTGGCTTGCGGCCGTGGACAGCGGCGGGTTGCCGCCGATCACTCCCCAGCTCAAAGACAAGCTGGTCCAGAGTCTTGGCGGAATCGTCGAGACGGACGTTCTGATCGCGCAGCTCCTCAACCTTCGCGGAGCGGGCTTGGAAGGCGCCGGGGAATCTCGGGAAGCGCTCAACTGTTACATGGCTGGCCTCAGGATGTCGCCCAGCAACGGCTACCCAGCCGGCATCGCCAAACTCCTGATCAATTCGGATCGCAAGACGGCCATGAAGTACTTCCGGTTGGCCGTAGCGCAGGCGCCCTCGTTCATCAATCTATTCACGTATGGCCGAGAGCTGCTCAAGGACGGTCAATATCGTCAGGCCGAAGGATATCTCGCGAGGGCGATGGAGAAGGACTCGACCACCGGAGACGTTTGGGTGGAGCTGGGTCTGGCGGAAGTAGGACTTCATAACCGTCCCAAGGCCGAGCTCTGTCTGAGGACGGCATCGGGTCTTCAGGTGACCGATAAGGATGCTCTGGCAAAACTCACGCAAGAGCTGCACTGAGGGCGTTGGATATCCTAATCCATGGCCGACCGAATTCGATTGGCGGTGTCGTCCGACGCGGACCAGATCGCCGAAATCTACCGTCCATTTGTGACGGACGCGCCAACCTCCTTTGAGGCGTCTCCGCCCACTCCAGAGCAAATGTGCCAGCGGTTGCAGGATACTTTGGAATCGTATCCGTGGCTCGTAGCCGAGCGCATGGGGTTGGTCCTTGGATATGCCTATGCCTCCCAGCACCGCGTGCGGGCTGGATACCGATGGTCCGTCGACGTGGCCGTGTACATTCGTGAAGGGTACCGGCGGTCAGGGCTGGGTCGAGAGCTGTACGGCCCGCTCCTCGAGATCCTTCGACGCCAGGGATACGTGAACGCCTATGCCGGCATTACTCTGCCGAACCCGGGAAGCGTCGGCCTGCATGAGGCGATCGGATTTCGTCCGGTTGGCATCTATGAGAACGTCGGATTCAAGGTCGGCTCCTGGCACGACGTGGGCTGGTGGCAGCTCGCGCTTGGGGAGCATGCCGCTGAGCCCATGGAGCCGACCCCACTCTCCCGGCTAGCTCCATCCGAAGTCGATCGGATGCTTTCGGCGCCTCGCTAAGACTTGCCAGGCGTGATTCGCCAAGTATGAGCCACCGAATCAGCGATCGACTGAATCGCCTGGCTATTGTTGGTCGCGATAAAACGGAGCGAGTACGAGTTGCTTCCATCAACCACGACGAAGCTGATCCGCGCCAGTTCGTCGCCACCGCGAGTCTTTGACTCGATCTCGAATCGATAGGCGGGACCGATTGGAAGCTCGACCTTCTTCGCGGAGCTTTCCGCGGAGCCACCCAAGAAATCGATCTCGTCGTTCTTCGCGGCATCCAAGGCGTAGTTGCCGCCGTGGTCGACCTTCTTCACGTAGTAGCGGGTTCGCGCCTCGCCGGGGATCGGTTTGGAGCTGTCGATGATCTGAATGACGACGCCTTTTGCCCGAAGATTGGCGAGCGCCTCCTTTTCGTCGGCCGCGTTCTGTTTCTGGATGTCGGCTTGCAGCTTGCCCGCCGGACTGTCGGGATCCATGCTCGGTTGGCTCGCGTCGCCGGCAACTCCCTGAGCCATCTCCATGGGATCCAAACCAGTATCGGCTCCTTCTCGCCATCCGGGCGCCACTCCCAGCGTGATTCCGTCCTGAGCATCGTCCGCGACCGACCAGCCTGACGGTAAAGTTGGCTTCCCTGCGGCCTTCACATGTTCGGCAGACTTTCCGCAAGAGATCACCAGGGCGGCAGCAACGATCAGCCAGACAGCCTTCATGCCGGTGATGCTAGCGGTACTTCTGGAAGTAAGTCAAGGAACGAGGGACCTTTTGCTCGGTCGCGCTCTTGCTAGGAGAGCAGCTCCGCCACGAAATCCTTGTCCACGCTCAAGGCCTGCGCTTCCGCGTTATCTGGGTCCAGCTCAATCGCACGGGTCAAATGCCTGTTGGCGATGGCGGGCCGCTTGAGCCTGCGATACAGGTGCGCGGCCACCACATGGAGGTAAGGGAAATCGGGATTGAGGATAAGCGCCTTTTCCAGCCAAGCCGCCGCCGCGGGCTCTTCGTTTCGGTCCAGCGAAGCCTGAGTCAGCGACAAATAGCACTGCGTGAGGTACCAGTGGGTCTCCTCAGGATCGTGAGTCTCCTCCTGACAAGATTCGAAGTACTCCGCAGCCTGTTCGAAGTGGCCGTCCTCGAAGGCTGTGACGCCATCTTCAAACACTTCTTCGCAATGAACCGGAGTCTTTTTGCCAGCGTGGTGCATGCCCAATTCCTTTCTGCTATCGACGCTGATAGACCTTCTTCTAACCTTTCGACTCGCATCGATACCAGGTGTTCCCTTTCTCGAACGAGTTCCGGGAGGGGGGCGGCCATCCTGGCCTCCCTGACGCACCAATCCGTTGGTACCTGTACGGACGAACCAAAGGCGCGAAACGCTTCTGAATCTGCTCGAAATTCGTTGGGTTGCGTTCTGAGGCGGACACCGAGACCGCATTCACAGGGCTTTCCGGTTGACCGACCAGACAGTTAGAAGTTGACGACCATCCCATCGAACCCCGGCTGGGCGCCCAGAGGTTTCAGGGCCTTCTCGAGGTCGCAGTGTCGGGCTCGCCCGGTGTGGGCGTGGTGCGTGGTGACGACTGGGCAGCTTTGCGGCACGGCGCCGAAGCTTCTCAGCCGCTCAAGAACCGTGCCCAAGTCTTCCAGGTTCAGGTGGCCCGGATAATCGGTTCTGCGGAAGCCTTCGGTGCACTCGATCACGAGGCAGTCGAGGCGAACCTTCGACAGGAACTCAAAGGTCGGTTCGTCCCAAATTCCCGTATCCGTCGCGTAAAGAAGGACCTTTCCATCTCGCTGGATGAGCAAGTTGTGGCACTCTTCGTCGTCTTTATGAAGCGCGGGAATGGGAGTAATCGAGTATCCGGCGTGGCGGTAAGTGTTGAACGCGTCCAGCTCGACGAAATCGATCGGCCAGTCCGGATACCGGTCCTGGAACGCCTCGCGAATCGTGGCATTGCCGTAGATCGAGAAAGGAAGCTGATAGAGCTCCGTGAACGGATAAAGCGCGTATTGGATTTCTCCAACGGCAAAGTGGTCTTCGTGACTGTGGGTGAAGACGAGGGCAGACCAGTCGTTGGCGTCCAGGCCGTCGCGCTGAAGCTGACAGAGCGTGTCGGGCGGCAGGTCGATCTTGATCACTTCGTCCACCAGCGCTGCGCTGCGCGTGCGAATGTCTTTGCCGCCATTTTCCCGGGCAAACATGCTTACGGGATCGTTTGAATAGAAGCCAGGAATGCCATCCGCGGCGCCGGTGCCAAGGAGACGTATCTGCATCTTAAAAGTCGTTGAGGCTCCAGGCCACGGGTCCGCCCCAGATCTTTGGGTAATAGTAGGTGCTCTTTTGGGGCATCCTCTCACCGGCCAGGGCTATATCCTTCATCTCCTCGATTGTCGGCGGCGTCATGAGAAACGCAGCTCCTCGGCCTTCGTTGGCTGCAAGGATGGCTTCATGCGCGTCACGCGTATATTCGATGGCAGCGGTCGGGGATAGTTCCAATAGTTTTTCAAACACCACGCGATGAAGGATCGTCGCGTCGAGTCTCTTTAGCTTGTCGGATTCTGGGCCTGAAAGCTCATCGAGAAGCGCCCTTTCGTCCCTCGGAATGAGCCAAAAGCCCTGCTCCCCGTGCAGGGCGACGGCAATTCGCTTCTCCCCAGCCGCCTCAGCCTCGAGCAGTTTGGAAGGTATCTCTTGCGGTCGAATCGACTCGACATGGAAGAGCCGCCTGAGGGGCTCGACGACCTTCTCCGGCCCCACACCCTTGAGAGCGGGGACCACGCGGTGCGTTGGAAGAAGGACCAACCCCGGATCGGACATCGAGGCCAGGGCGATGATCATGTAGTCCTCGGGTACCGGCCCATCTTTTTTTCCGAGGGCTGCCCGAAAGCCGAGCGCCGTCTCGTAACGGTGATGACCGTCGGCGATCCAGATCCTCTTTCCGGCAAAGGCCTTGACGATCTCCGCCTTGGTCGCCTCGTCCGCGATCACTTCGATCTTCTGGTCAAGGCCGTCGACGTCGCACTCCGCGACCTCGCTTGCGGGCGCAGAGCGAACGAGGTCGAGCAACTCTCCGCCTGGATCCTCGTAGAGGCCGAAGATCGACTCGAGATGGCTCCTCGTCGCTTCGAGGAGCCTCAGCCGATCTTCCTTGTGCTTGGGAAACGTCTGCTCGTGCGGAAGCACCGTGCCGGTCTCGAACGGCTCTACCTTAAGAAGCGCGATGATCGACGTACGCACATGCGTTTGGCCATCCACTTCAAACCGTTGAGTGTAGCGGTACAGAGACGGCTGTGGATCCGGAACGAACACTCCCTGCCTTCGCCACTCGCTCAGAAGGGCTGCGCTCCGGGCGTACTTCACATACTTGCTTCGGTCGTCGGGCTTCTCCTCGGGCAGCGTCAGGTGCACGATGTTGAAAGGGCTGCGTGACGCGTACTCGTCCCGCTGCACGGCAGACAGAACGTCGTAGGGGGGAGCGACGAGACGATCGAAAGTGCCCGCAGAGGCGCTGAATCGCAGGCCTCGGAACGGTCGAATCTCCGCCATGGGCTTCAGGTTACCATCCGCTTGGATTGGCCCAGCGGTAGACTCCATGGCGTGAAGGTCGAAGTCCAGCTAAAGGCCTACGCCGATAGAGTGGACGCTCGCCTTGGAGAGCTCTTGCCGTCCGAGACGGCCACACCGCCCGAGTTGGCCGCGGCGATGCGCTATTCGTGCCTTGGCCCAGGAAAGCGTCTTCGCCCAGCTATGTGTCTGGCCTCGTGCGAAGCAGCCGGCGCTGAATGTACTCAGGCGCTTGACGCTGCCTGCGCCATCGAAATGGTGCACTGCTTCTCTCTCATCCACGACGACCTTCCCTCCATCGACGACGACGACCTGCGCCGCGGTCGTCCTACCTGCCACAAGATGTTCGGCGAGGCGCTGGCGATTCTGGCCGGCGACGGACTCTTTGCTCTCGCTTTCGAAACAATGGCCAGCTGCGGGCTGGCGCCGGTCGCCGTCCTGGCGCGGGCTTCCGGTATGAACGGCCTGGTTGCGGGTGAGACGGCGGACGTGCTGGCCGAGGGGAAGGACGCGGACCCCAATCTGGTCCGATTCATCCATGAGCGCAAGACGGCGTCACTGATCGCCGCTTCCTGCGAGATCGGCGCGCTGATGGGGCAAGCTTCGAAAGCTGAGGTTGCTTCGCTGCGCGAGTATGGAGAAAAGGTGGGTGTGGCGTTTCAAATCGCCGACGACCTGCTCAACGAGACGGCAACGCCGGAGCAGCTTGGAAAGTCGGCCGGCTCCGATCGGGAGAGAAAGAAGGCGACGTACCCTGCAGTCTTCGGCTTGGAGGAATCGCGAGCCTTGGCGCTGGATCTCGTCGACGAGGCTGTAGGCAGGTTGTCTGGCCTCTCGGGATCGACGGCGTTCTTGCGGGATCTCGCCCTCTATTCGGTCGAACGTCCGAAGTGAAGGCCCTTTAACCAACTGGCGCGGCGTCCCGCACCAGCCTCAGCGGCCTGTCCAGGAGCTTGCGGTACACGTCCTCCGTGGCCTGCTCCATCGCCTCGATGCTGAACACCCTTTGCGCACGCAGGCGTGCCGATTCACCGAGCTCGAGCCGTCTAACCGGATCGTTGAGAATGGTTTGAGTGGCCAGTGCAAGAGCATCGGGCTGGCTCGGACCAACGAGCATTCCCGTCTCGGACGTGACGACTTCGGGAATTCCTCCGACGTTCGTCGCGACAATCGGGAGACCAGCGGCCATGGCTTCTACGAGTGCGATTCCCATCGCCTCTTTCAGGGATGGGAAAAGAAAGAGATCCATGGCCGCAAGATAGGTCGAGACGTCATGTCGATAGCCGACGAAATCGACGCAATCCGCAATACCAAGCTCGGCCGCGACCTGCCTGCAGAACTCAAGGCCCTCTCCATCGCCCACCACCAGGTAGCGAAGACCCTCGAATTGAGGCCTCAGACGGGCAACGGCGCGAAGAGCGTCGTCGATGCCTTTGAGGCGAGTAATTCGCGAAACGGTCCCGACGATGGGGATCTCGGACCGGAGCCCCAATTTGCGGCGCGCCTCCTCGCGATTGGGCGGCACGCTGTTCGTTTCGAGGCCGTTGTAGACGACCGTGACCTTGCCAGGTTTGACGCCCTGCCTGATCAGATGCTCTTTCACTCCGTTCGAAACGGCGATCAGATGGTCGGCAGCAACGAAGCTGAGCTTGCCGCTCATTCCATGAACGGTCGCGACGCTGGGCACGCCGGCCATGCGGGCGGCCAGGGCGCCATTGACGCTCGAGGTGCTCAGGTGCGTGTGGACCACGTCATACTTGCGGGCGCGGATAATGGCGCGCATTCGGACCAACGCCAAAGGGTCGACCTTTCCTCGAACCCTCACCTCGCGAACTGCGAACCCTTCCTTCCTAACCTGGGCTCCGAACCGTTTGCCAGCAAAAGTAATGAACTCCACTTCCGTGCCGGCCTCGCGCTGGGCTTGGGCCAGAGTGATCAGACTCCGTACGGCTCCATAAATCGCCTCGCGCGCGCTGCAAATCTGAACGACCTTGAGCTCGTTACTATCCAACTGCAAATCCCCGGAAGAGTTTGAAAGCGAAAACGGCCAGCGAGGTGTCTCGCCGGATGTTGATTCGTCGAAGCGCGAAACGATCGGTAGACGCGTCGTTCAAGCCTTTTTCCGTCGAGCAAGCAAGTCTGTACCCCGCACGCCGCACCAGTTCGGAGACGTGTTGCGTTTTTGAGCCGTACGGATAGCAAAAACCAGGCACAGGCTTCTGTAAGACGGCCTCCAGTGTCTCTTTTGACTCGGCGATCTGCTTCCATGCGGTCTCCTCGGACGCTTCGGCCAGATTGACATGATCCAACGTATGCGAGCCGAACTCGGTTCCAACCCTGGCGGCCTCGCGTATCTCTTCGACCGTCATGAGCGGCTCCTCAACGTCCCCTTTCAAGACGTCCCACCGGTTCGTGCCGCCCAGCTCGTTGGCCACCAGGAAGACGGTTGCCTGGAAATCGTTCTTCTGAAGCAAGGGAAGCGCGTTCCGGTGGAAATTGCGGTAGCCGTCGTCGAACGTGATCGAGATCGGCCGCTTGGGAAGCGGCACTTCGAAGAGCGTGTTGAGAGGAACGGTTTGAAACCGGAGAGCTTTCAGAAGCCTGAGCTGGTTGGCGAACATGCCCGGAATCACGTAGTGGCCCTTGAGAATCGAGCGCTCGTCGACGGGCGCGACTTTGTGATACATGAGAATTGGAACCCGGGTGGACATAACCGTTTGGTCGCCCGGATTCATTCAAACGGGCCGTTTCAGGCTAACCCGAAGGCTTCCTTTTTGCCAACTCTTCCTTCATCAAGCGCCGAGTCTCGCGATCTCGGGCCGCGATCTTTTGGATGTACAGTGCTCCGACAAAGATCACGGCGGAGAACAGCAGAAAGGCAATCCCGATAAGAAAAAATCCGGCCGGCGTGTGCAGGTCGACAAATCCCTGGTTAGTTGCTTTCACCCACCTTGAGTTTACGCGCGCGGCGCCCGCCTCTGTCGTGACACAACATCCGATCGGACAGAAGCCGGTGGCACGAGCGCGTTTCGAGACTGGTCAGGCTGCGAGGTCCTAGGTCCTTCTTGAAGCTGCTCCGACTCAACGCCTGTGGTTTTACCAGGGTGATTCGATCATGCGAAGAACCGAAATCGTCAAAGGCTTTGAGGTTGGTTTATATCCTCGCAATAAAGGAGAGCAACGATGAAGAGAACGATGATGAAAGGCGCGACAGTAGCAACTCTTGCGCTCGTAGCAGCGTTTGCGGCGGCCGACCCGGTGCAGGTTACCGTGAACGGAAGTCCGGTCAACTTCGAAGGCGCTCAGCCTGAAATGATCGACGGGCACGTTTTCGTACCCCTCCGCGGCGTGTTCGAACAGATGGGCGCCAATGTCGACTGGGACCCTGCCAGCCAATCGGTCATGGCGGACGGCGCTGGACGCCATGTCCGCCTGAAAATCGGCAGTCTGGACGCCAATGTCAATGGGAAGATCGTCACCATGGACGTCGCTCCGCAGATCACCCAGGACAGCACCATGGTGCCGCTCCGGTTCTTGAGCGAATCGCTGGGCGCCAAAGTGGATTGGCAACCGGAAAACGACTTGGTAGCGATTACTTCACCCAGACCGGACGAGGGTCGGGCGCAACAGATCACCCCTCCTCCACCACCGGTGATTATCACCCCTCCGCCGCCACCCCCACAGACGATTATCATTCGTGAGCCGGCGAAGCCGGAGAGGCCGGTGCTTCCTCCGCCTCCGTCCCCTGCACCTCCGCTGGTGATCACTCGCGACACCGTCATTCCGCTTCGGCTGGATCAGAAGCTCACCTCGGACGACAGCAAGGTTGGAGACCGAGTGACCGCCACAGTGACCTGGCAAGGCGACCGGTACCTGGATCTGCCGGAAGGAACGATGCTGGAGGGGCACATTCGTCAGGCGAAGCCTGCCAGCGGCTCCCACGGCGGAGTGCTTGACGTCCGGTTCACGAGGATCCTCTTCCCGGATGGCAGCAGCTACCGAATCGGGGGCATCGTCACCAACCTGGACAACAAGGATATCGTGCAGACCAACCGCGGCCGGTTTGTCGCGAAAGGCCACGCCGACGAGTACATCGCCCGTGACGCGGCGATCGGGGCAGGAGCCGGCCTTGTGATCGGTTCCCTTAACGGGAAGCCGGTCGGCGGTTCGATCTTGGGCGGATCCATCGGAGCCATCGTGGGAGCTTTCGACCACCACATGGCCCACAACGTGATCTTCGACCAAGGCATGAAGCTCGCATTGATCTTGGATCGAGACCTGACGATCGAGCATCGAGATCTGGACCACCACCGCTGATACCGCCTCTGCGGTGACGCCGGCCCCGCCGCTTTGCAGCGGCGGGGCTGGCCTGTCTTTCGTTCGCTTCGCTACTCGGTCATTTCGGTTCCCGAAGATAACGCTTGGCGCGGGCCCGAACGGATGCGGAGCCGCAATCCCGAGCTTCTTCGAGCATGTACCGCACTCGGGGCCGAATCGATTCATCCTTCTTCGAGAATCGCGCCAGTGCGTCGATCGCCCATGCGGCCACGAATCCCGACTGCTTCTCCGCCTCTTCGAAGAGAAATGCGAGGATCTTCTCGTAATCGGTTGGATTCCAGTCGATGAGGGGCGCCATGCGCGCCACGTTCATACGAATGAGCCAGGTTGCCTTGGAGGTTGCCAGGTCGACGAGGAGCTTGCCGGATGCTTGCGCGGCGCGGGGATTCGCCCTCGTGATGCGTTCCAGAATGGCGCAGGCCCGCGCCCGCACCACTTCGTTCGGGTCGCCCAGGCATGCGATAAGCTCTTGAAGCTTGGCCGGAGACTGAGCCGCTTCCATGATCACTCTTTCGGAGTCGAATCGATCTTGGAGCGTTCCTTCGCTAAGATACTGGGCGTAAGGAGCGCTCATGGATGGTCTGCCGCTGGCGGAGGGGCAGGTATTTCGTTGAGCCATTCTCTTCCCTTGGGAGTCAGCGAGTAGCCCTTGCCGAGCGCACCCCCGATGGACTCGCCGCCGGTTGAGCGCGGCCCCGGCCGCAAGATTCCCTTTTGGCAGAGCGACCACCCCGCATCCATGAACAGCACCTCGAGAACGTGGGTGGCGGTCATGTCCTCGTCGTCCTTGTTTTGCGGAACGTTCAAGACCCAATCCATCATCCAAGGCAAGTACAGGTCGAAGTCGTAGTTTTTGCCGTATCCGCTCTCGGAGGGATTGCCCAGGGTTTCTCTCATGAACTCCCGGATGAATTGTTCACCCTCCTCAATCGACTTGACCTTTCGGCCGTTCGTTGCAAGCATTCTTCAAGACCTCCCCAGACGCTCAGCCCATTTTAGCCCTCGAACCCGATTCGTGGAAGCGGCTAGGATTCCGAGCGTTCCGTAGAAGAATTGATCCTATAAACAGTTAGTCCTATAGCTCTGCTCAAGACGGGTCTAACTCGATAGATGCAATCTTTAAGCGCTAGATTCCGGTTATAGATTAACTTTTACCAAGGCAAGACCCTTGCTCTCTGTAGGTCTGCTTGCCCTACCGGGGCCTGGCCATCGCATCCGATTAGTTAAATGCGGAAGCCAAAAGCACTGCAGGTAAACATGCTGGGTTGCAGACACTCCTGGATACGGCTGGAATCCTGTACAGCAGGTCCAAAAAGCCCGGAGAATAAGTCTAGGGCGTGGGCGGCCAGCATCGTGCCTGCTCGCAAAAGCTGGTTTAATGAGAGGGCGTTTGCATCGAGACCGAATTGCCTGTTAACGAGTTACGAAATCTTGTGCGGCCATTTGTTCTCCCCAGCTAAGTGCTAAAGCATGGTCCGTTTAGCCTTGATCCGGCATAAGAACCAGGCAAAGTACTTTATATTGTAACTATTTACCTAAAGCTTTAAAGAGTCTATAATGTGCGGCGATGCGAACCTCGATCACCGCATTTGGTGAATCAAAGACTGTTTTAGATTGGACCCACGACGCTCGGTGCGTGGTTAGCCTTATGACATTGCTCAAACGTATTCGAGAAGGCTGGAACGCCGAGGAAGCCATTACCACCCCTTCTCGCGCTGCCGCCGACCGTTATCGAGCGCCCATCGAGGCCTTCGGCGAGAAGAAACCCCCGGAGGAGTGGCTTAAAGATCCACGCACGCGATGCTCCCTGGATGCCTTGTTCGCCCGGATGCGCTCAGGTTGGGATGCCGAGAGGGCTCTGACGACTCCTGTCGAGGAAAGGACCCGGAAACGGCATCCGAAGAGCAAGCTGTATGCCGGGAAAACCGTCAGCGAATGGCTGCGGGACCCACGGTGCACCGTTTCGCGCTTCACGCTCGAGCGGAACCTCAGGGCGAATATGCCCATCGAAGAGGCGCTTGGGTTTCGAAAGAGACGCAGGGCTCCCAGCGAAGATCCGACGATCGACAGTGTCGAAGATGCCTTGGAGAAGCTGGAAGAGGGCGGAGAGCTCTGGCATTACAAGTCGGATGGTCATTCCAGGACATCGATTCTCTCAAAAGACACTCGCTACGCTTTGGAGTACGCGATGTTCGAGGAGCTCCTTAAATCGGGCCGCCTGCATGCCATCTACAGCGGCCTGGGAATGACGCAGTACAGGCTCGCGAAGCGAAGCCGATAGCGTCTGGCAACCTTCGAATACGGAACATGAGAGCTTCAGAGAGCGTCTCGTTGAGTAGGTGTCAACGTGAAACGATCTATGAGATTCGAAGGTGCCTCGCTGACGTTGTTTTCCGCTCGTGACGGCGACGTGATCGGGGAACTGTCAGACGCGACCTGGGCGGAGGAGGTGACCGATACGGGTACGAACTATGTGATATCCGGGCTTGCCAGCGATGGCACCACGGACTCCATCCAAGAGCTATCGACGTCCGGCGTGGATACCTTTGACTTCGATTTCGAGACCGGCGGCGAGCTGTTTCACGGAAGGGGGATGCTGCTGCGCCCCCAACGAACCTCCGGACCCACCGAGATCAGCCTTGAAACCCCGGACGAGCCGAAGGTTCGGGTCGGGGATAAAGCATTTCCAAAAGGCGTGATGTAAGGAATCAGCCTTCGGGCACGAACCACAGGCTGTTGTCCGTGGGGTTCACGAACCAGTGGCCATTGGTAAACATGAGCGCCGTTTGAACGGGTCCTACCAATAGCGGTCCGCCGATAGCCACCAGCGTGCTCACTTCGGGCGCTTGCACCGCATGCCCTTCCAGCAGGGCCTTGATCATCCAAGGATCCGCGTGATGCACTGGCACTCGAATGGGCCGCGGGCCG
>DASZPA010000044.1:0-32434 GCA_035550555.1 Fimbriimonas sp. | reverse complement strand
CTGGAGGCAAGGCGGCTCTTCTGGTGCTACGGCTACATGCTGGAGATGAACCTGGCCGAAGACCAGCTTCGCTGGATTTACGACGCTCATGCGATGCCGTGGGATTTCATTAGGGACATTTCCCGGCACACATGGGATGAGAGCCGTCACGGGGACAGCGGACATTCGCGCCTGCTCGACTTCGGCATCGACCTTTCAATGGTCGGTTACGCCTACTACAACACGTCGATCCCGCCGAACTTCGAAGGACCGGAACAGAACGAGACAAGGGTCGAGCCCCTGACTCCCACGGACCTCTACGAGCAGATCTTTGGCATCGGGATGATCGCCGAGACCGGCCACTTCCCCGTCAAGCGCGAGGCGTACGACGATTTCAAGGCCGCCGGCGATCTCGAGTCTGCCGAAATGGTCCTGTTCGACATGATCGACGAGACCAGCCATGTCCAGTACGCCCACAAGTGGCTTCCTACGCTCGCTGAGAAATGCGGCCGTGACCCCGAGGAGTTCCGAACTCGCGGGGCCGAAGCTCGCCGCAGACACGCGGAGGAAGCGGAGCGCAAGCAAGCCGCCTACCAGGCCCTACCCCGAGATCCCAATGACCCGGCGCTGAGGCACTATCGAGGCTTGATCGAAATCATGCGAGAGCGCCAACCGATGGCGCCGGTCAAGATCGGCATCCGGTCGTACCTGCCGATGTGAAGCCCACTCACGATCGGCTTAGCAGATGAGGTTCCGCTTGGCGGCGGGACCGTGGCCTATGGGCTCCTCTCCGACCCAGCGCTCGTCGTAAGGTTCGCTGGCAAGTTGGTAGCGAGAGTCCGTGGAGAGCCTTATCTCGTGCGTTTGATTGTCCAAGCTTCCATGGATCGTGAACATGCTGAAGATCAGCACGTCGCCCATCTTGTATTCCGTGGTGAGCCAGCGGCCGCCGAGCTTCTCGCGCAGGCCGCGTGGGTCCAGAGTGATTGCGCCTGACTCCTCGTAGCCCCTGGCCTCCACAACGTTTCTGCCTGCGGAGCTGTTCTCGCACATGGCATCGACGTCGAGCTTGCCGTAGGTCTGCTTCATGTGGTCGATCTTGTGGGAGTTCTCCAAGACGATGAGGCCACCCAGTTCCAAGGGAATGTCGGCCAAGGGAGTCCAGGCGGTGTACAGGTTAGTCGTGCCCCGGCCCATGTAGACGATATCGCAGTGCGGGCAAGTCCCCAGGCCGTGCGCCACCGCCCGGACCCAAGTGAAGTCATAGTGCCGCACTTCCCCGCCCAAGAACCGCTCGAAGAAACCAAGCATTCGCGCACCGTAGATGACCCGCTCGACTCGTTCGTTGTGATTGGCCACGTCGGGGCGGAAGTACATCTCGACGCCAGGTTTGGCTATCGCCTTGATCGAAGGCTCGGAAGGGTCCAAAATGCCCTCGCTCGCAAACTGATCGGTGATGCTGGCTCGCGCATCCAGCACCTCCTTCCGATCCAGAAGTCCCGGCAAAAGGAGGTAGCCGTCCTGCGCCATCCGCTCCCTCAGCATTTCGGTGTCGTGGAAGATATCGTCCGAGCGGCGAAGCTCGCCAAATACCGATGGATCCGCGTCGAGCGGGACCCCGTTAGAGCTCAAATGCTGCTTGGTTGTCATGTCTCTGTCACAAACGCGGCGCCGTCGCCGTGCGGCACGTCGATTTCCGCTGGAAGGCTGATCAGCTGGTCCGTCAGAATGTTACGCAGGTTCACTTTCCGCCCGCAACCCAACATCTCCACGGTGATTCTGTGCCGCTCCTTACTGTCGGTCCAGTTGGTTAGGGCAAGGACCTTTTCGTCGGGACCGTCATGGCGAATCCAGACCGACGGCGCTCGGTCGACCGCGCCCAGGAAGTCATATCCGGGGAGCTCCACACGGCTTCCGAGCCGAGCGTGAGAAGCGAAGCGCTTCAAAAACCCGAGCCGCTCCGAGGGCGCCTTCTGATGAAGCCATCCGGCGAGCTCGGTCAGGGTGCCGCTGCCCAAGAGAAACGCACCCCACCGGCGGTAATGGCGAACCGGCATGTGGAAGTGATCGAACAGTCCCAGCCCGTCGCCGTCCGGAACCCAGTAGCGCTGCGTCTGATAGAGGCCGGTCAGGTACGCCGCCCACATTGCCTGTTCCCGCATCGAATCCGGGTCCTGGCATGATCCTTCCGAATCGGCATAGTAGCGGTACTGGTCGAAGAAACGTCCACGGAACGGACTGCCAAACGGCAGGTCGATTCCATAGATGAGCAGCCCATCCTCTCCGACATAGGAGCGCAACGTCTCCATAAACCATGTCATCCACTCGACCGCCGTCTGCTTGCCATGGCGAGATCGAATGTCTCGCTGTTCGAAACCCATCGACCAGAAGTCGAGCTTGCAACCCTCGAAGCCCCACTCTCCGAAGATCGTATCGAAGCATTTCCGGACGTAGTCGCGAGCCTCGGGGACAGAGAAGTCGAAGAACCGCATTTGAGGCACGAAGTGAAGCCGGGCATAGTCCTGGAACAGGCCGGGGTGCTCGAGGAACAATGGAGACGTCTGCGTGACGGTGGGGGTGAGCCAGATCATCGGCTTCAGACCCAGCTCCTTGATCTCCCGGGCGAGACGGCCCATTCCGCCTGGGAAGCGGGGGTCACCTTGTAAGAACTCTGGCCTGTAAAACACTCCGAGGTCAGACATTTCGAGCGACTCGCAGCCGTTCTCGACGGTTCCGGCAACGGCGTCGCTCGGGCCGGCCCAGCCATCGTCGATCTGAATCCACTTCACGTTCGGCACGTTCTCTCGAAGCCATCTAGCCGCCCCGACGATCCTGCAAGAGTCGATGTTTCGAAGTGCCCCGTCGTTCCAGGAACCCCAGAAAAGCTCGCTCTTGGCGTTCGGTCCCGCTCCAGCACGTCCACCACCTTGCAGGGAGCGATGGTAGCCGTCAAAAAGACAGGGGCCGAGGGTCTTGCCGACCGGGAGGCGCTGGACGAAGAACGTCTCTCCTTCGTAATTGTCCGGCCAAACGTAGTGCAGGCGCTGAGTCGCCCAAAAATCGAACTGAACGTCGACGACGACCCGCCCTTGATTGTTGAGCGACCAGCCGAAGCTGCAACGGGCTTTCTGCTCGCTGGTCGGTCCAAGAATCCAGCCGTTGCTTTGTTCGCCAAGGACGACCAAGGGAGGAAACAGACCGAAGCTCTGTTGACCGGGGCGTTCGTCGAAGTGGTACGACGCAGTGAGGTCGGAGCGCAGCCCCTCGCCGAAATCGTCCTTAATCCGTACCGATCCCGCCTTTTTCATGCGTGGAACCGACGCGTGATGGATCAGGGGGTCGTCTTCGGGCTCGAATGGCAACTCGAACACGAGACGGTAGGCCGAGATGGGCTGCCGGCTCTCCGGTGCGCAAACGCGAAGCTGATACTCGTCGGGCAAAGATTGACCGACCACGACCGACGCGTCCGTCCAGTTTTCAAATGGGGCTCCAACCTCGCTTTGGCGTTCGAGCCGGACCGAAAATGGCTGCACCAAGGTATTTTACAGCCCAACAAGGGATTTTGGGCAATCGATTGCTCATTTGTGAAATCCTGGGTTAGAATACAGTCCATGACGACGTTGCCGACGTGCGATGAGTTCGTTACCGATTCTGATCGAGCCGCTTTCGATGCCAACGGCTTTCACGTCATCCGCGGCGCTCTCACACCTGAAGAAGTGGCCCTGTATCGCGCCGCGATGGTGCGAATGCTACACACGCCGGCCGTCCATCCGTACGACAAGCGGCTTCTGAAGGCCGAGATTCCGGCCGCGCGGCCGACCGAAACCAACCCTCGGTGCATCTGGGCCGGGTTCGACCTGCCCTTGTTCGATGACCTGTTCTACGAGTTTGTATTTCACCCGACGATCACTCTTACGATCGCAGGCCTGATCGGTCCGGACGTCAACCTTTACGAGACGAGTTGCGTGGCCAAAGTGCCGGGATTCCCAGGCGACTATCGCGATTGGCATCAGGACACGGAGTATTCGGACCCACAGAGCAACGACTACAACGTCACCGTCATCACCTACCTCGACGACATGGACGGGCACTCCGGAGCCACCTGCATTGTCCCCGGCTCTCACAAGCTTGGGCCGCTTCCGCACATGCAGCCCAGTGAGACTTACACGAGCGGCGCGCGCGAGGTGGCGGACAAGCGCCAGTACGATGCCCAGAGCCACTGCCCGAACTTCAAGGCAGGGGACACCATGATCTTCCTTGGCCGCGCGGTTCATAAATCAGCCGAGAATCGGTCCGCCGAGGACAAGCTGAGTCTCGCTTACAACTACGTCCGCACCGATACGGTCGACCTGGGGGAGATCAACCGTTATATCGGCGCAGCCACACCGGTCGTCCGCAACGGCCGACCGTATCGTCCCGGTCAATCTTATTCGCCTAGCCGCTAGGCATCACCCGCCATTCTCACCAATGAAGGTTACGAAATGAGCAATCCTATCCATCCATCCTCTGCACTGCCGGCCAAATCGCGAGCCGGCTTCACCCTCATCGAGCTGCTCGTCGTCATCGCCATCATCGCGATCCTCGCAGCCATCCTCTTCCCCGTCTTCGCTCAGGCCAAAGCCGCCGCCAAGAAGACCGCATCCATCAGCAACACCAAGCAGATGACACTGGCATGCCTGATGTATGGAAACGACTTCGACGACACTGCCGTGCCGCTCACCAACGGGCAAGATCTCACGAACACCTCGGGTATTCCGTTCACCTGGCCCATGCTGGTGAACCCGTACTCGAAGAACTACGACATCCTGAAGGAGCCCAACGACGGCACCCAAAACCAGGGGCAGTGGATCCAGAACGCCAACGACTGGGGGCTGGGCATTGCACCGCCGCTCACCGGCTATCAGCTCGATTTCCTGCGAACCTTCTTCGGCAGTTGGGGCTACAACTACGTGTTTATGTCGCCGATCACCGACGACTCCACGCAGATCCGGCACGGAATCTCACTGACGCGGCCTGGATCGCCGGCGAACATGGCGATGCTGGTCGGCGGCATGGGATCGAACGCAACGGGCACATGGCCCAGCTGCGGAGGCACGGCGGCTGGATATTACGCCATGGACCCACCCTCCCGCGAAGGCTCCGACAACACCGTCAATAGCTGGAATCAGGGCTGGTATCTCGAGCATGGGACCGACGGCCAAGCTTGCGGCGGAAACACATGGAACCTGTACAACGCCTATGGCTCGACCTGGCCGCGCTACAACCAGGGCAAGAACGGAGCTGGCGATCCGGGGCTTGTTCCGGTCGGCTTCGTGGACGGCCACGTCAAGGCTCTGGGCGTTGGCGGCCTGCTGAAGGGCGCCCAATACCCGGCTCCCGATCCGCTCTCCGCACGGGCCGTCCTCGACCCGTCGGTCTACATCTTCGGTTATGGCTCGTAATTTAGTGATTGTCTCTTTGGGTCTTCTCCTGCTCGCGGCCGGCGGCTGCGGGCAGGAGCCGGTAGTCAAGGCGGGCGTTCCGCCTCCCGGACAGCAGAATCCCAAGGCAGGTACTCCGCCGAGCCGAGTCGGCGCCAGAGGCGGCCTCGGTTTGCCGAGCTCCCTACCCAAGGGGCCATACTGAGACCTGATATCCGTTTTCGAGCCGCGACCTACGATGGTTCGCGGCTCGCTTCTATATCCAATGATCTTTTTGAATGCCTTATTCGGGACCTCGGAGGACACGACTTCGAGCTTGTTGCCACGGCGCGGCAAGACATCGATTCGGCCGCCGTCGGTTTCGAGATTCCACTTCCCTCCTGGTCGGCCGACTGCTATGTGACGATGCCAGGTTCGGTTTACGCCGGAAACCGGTTCCGTATGCTGCCCCGGCCTTATCCCTGTCTCTTCGACGATCCGGGCGACTTCCGCCCGGACGTGCCCAACACGATCTCCGACGTGCCTCGGCTGCGGCTTGAGCCCGGCCCCTCTCGAATCCAGCAGCAGGCCGGAGACCTGTCGGTTCCGGCTGTGGGCCTATTTCATCCGGCCCGCTGGGGACTCTGGATGACCGCGGACCCGGTCAGTTCTCTCGGTCAGACGCTTTTTGAGGTCTCGGAAAACTCTGCCCGGGATGAAGCCTGGCTCCGAGCCATGACTCCGGCAGTTCGGGAAGACCAGCGCTTTTCGGGAGGCCCAGGATGGGTCGAGAGCCAAGATCTCGGCGCATGCTTCAGAGCCGGGGACGAGGTTCGTCTGCGGTTTCACCTGGAGCAGTTCGCTTGCGAAAGCATTCCTGAGCTTTGGTCGCGCTTCTACGAAGTGAGGTCTAGGTTCGGATCTCGGCAACGCGTTGATCTCTTGCCCTTCTCGGAGGCGTTCCGGCTCGTGGAAGCAAAATACAACCTGATCAACTGGGATGAGGAGGCCGGCTACTACGCCTGCGGAGACCGCGTTGAACCCTACGCGCATTGGCAGATGGGCTGGGTAGGCGGCGGAATGTCGGCCTATGCCATGGCCGCGGAAGGGCGGCCCGAATCGATCGAAAGGGCTTATCGCAACTTCGACTGGATCGCCCAATCAGGCGTCGCACCCGCGGGAGTCTTCTGGAGCTTCGCTCAGGGCGCCGAGGTATTCGGCGACATGATCGACATGACGTACGGGCCCGACTGGCACCTCGTTCGGCGAAGCGGCGACGGGCTGTACTTCCTTTGCAAGCTTTACAGTCTCGCCAAGGCTTGCGGCGAAAGTTCGGCGAGGCTGGCGAGGTGGCAGGGATGCCTTGAACGCGTGGCAGATGCGTTGGCCGGAATCTGGAAGCGCTTCGGCCAGTTCGGGCAGTTTGTCAGCGACAGGAACGGCGCCGTCATCGTTGGTGGGACTGCGTCGGGCGGGATTATTCCCGGGGCGCTCGCGTTGGCATCGAGCCTGTTCGATCGCCCAGATTGGCTCGCCGTGTCCCAAGAATCGGCATCCACGATGGTTGAACGATTCGTCGATAGAGGCTTTACCACGGGAGGTCCCGGCGAAGCTCTGCAATGTCCGGATAGCGAGTCGGCGTTCGGCTTGCTCGAGTCGCTGGTCGTGTTGCATGAGGTCACGGGGGATTCCGCATGGCTCGCACCCGCCAAGGCTGCCGCCGATCTCGCCTGCTCTTGGGTCATGTCCTGGGACTTTCCTTTTCCGGCCGAGTCGTGCTTGGGGCAGATCGGCGCGCACAGCACCGGAACGGTCTGGGCAAACTCGCAGAACAAACACGCCGCGCCCGGAATTTGCACGCTGAGCGGCTCTTCGCTCTTCCGTCTCTTCCGGGCGACCGGCGAGCGGCGCTATCTGGAGATCCTTTCCGAGATCGCGCATTCGATTCCGCAGTTCGTTTCTCGCGCTGAGCAGCCGATCTACGGCATGGGAGAAGGATTCATCTGCGAGCGGGTCAACACGTGCGACTGGGAGGCGCCCAGAATCGGAGTCGGCGAGGGATTCGACGTCGGCTGTTGGTGCGAAGTCTCGATGCTCCTCACTTATGCCGAGACCCCTGGCGTCTACGTCGACCTCGACTCCGGCTGGACCCTGGCGCTGGATCATGTGGAAGCGGTGTATGAAAACGGCCTGCTCAAGCTGAGCAACCCGACGGACTTCGCCGCGACGGTCTCCGTCGTCGCCGACAGCGCACGGAAGCCTTGCAGCACGCCCCTGAGGTTTACGCTCGAATCACACGGATCGGCGACGTTCAAGTGGGTGTAGACGGTTGGACACGCGGGCAAGTGCTACAGCGGCCTACTTCCCTCCCGTCAACGAGATTCCTCGGACGAAATACCTCTGCCCCGCAAGGAAGATGATCACGATCGGCAGCATCACGACCAGAGACGCGGCCATCAGCAAATTCCATTGCGTCTTCTGAATAGTCTGAAACGTTCTCAGGCCCAGCTCCAACGTCTGCTTTTCCCGGTCGTTCAAATAGAGCAGCGGCCCCATGAAGTCCGTCCAGGAGCCGACGAACGAGAAGATCGCGACGGTCGCCAACGCCGGCTTGGAGAGCGGAGCCACCACGCGCCAAAAGATGCAGGCGTTCGTAGCGCCGTCGATGCGGGCCGCCTCATCCAGCTCCCGCGGAATCCCCAGGAAGAACTGACGAAGAAGGAAAATGTTGAAGGCGCCGCCTCCGAGCCACGCGGGTACCCACAGCGGGAGGTTGGTGTTGACCCAACCCAACCGCGCGAACAATATGTAGGACGGGATAATCGTGATCATTCCGGGCAGCATCATCGTGCTGAGAAGCACGACGAAGATCCGGTCGCGAGCCCGAAACTTGAGCCTGGAAAACGCGAAGGCGGCGAGACTCGCGCTGATGACGGTTCCAGCGGTCGAAAGCACCGTGATCACCAGCGTGTTTTCAAAGAACCTGAGAAAGCTGACCTCGGGGTCCGTCGTGACTTCCACGAAGTTCTGCCAAGTTGGGTGCGCGGGCCAGGCGAAAGGAGAGGTCGCCTGAATTTCGTCAGGCGTCTTGAGCGCCATGACCAGCATCTGGTACATCGGCGCCATGAACAGAACGGCTCCGGCGATGAGCAGCAAACTTACGAACACCCGGACCGGCGGCGTCGCCGTTTTCACGCCTCGGCTCCCTCGTAATAGACCCACTTCTTGGAAGCCAGGAGTTGCGCCGCGGTCACAACCAAGATCACGGCGAACAGGATCCAACCGAGCGCGCTGGCGTATCCCATCTTGAGCGAGCGGAAGCCCTGGTTGTAAAGGTTCAGGATGTAGAAAAGGGTCGCATTATTGGGACCGCCGTCGGTCATGACAAAAGACTGTGTGAACACCTGAAGCGCCCCGATGCAACCCGTAACCAGCGAGAAGAAGACCGTTGGACTGAGCATGGGCAGCGTGACCTGCCGAAACCGCGACCAGACCCCGGCCCCATCGACGGTCGCCGCGTCGTAATATGCCTGCGGAATCCCTTTCAGACCGGCAAGAAAGATAATCGTCCCGCCTCCCGCTCCCCACATTCCCATCATCACGAACGCGGGCAGAACGGTGCGCTCGTTGCCGAGCCAGTTCACCGGCTGACCGGGAGTGCCGGCCAGGTTGCTCAGGAAGTTGCCAAGTCCAAGAAGGTTTCGGTGCCCATCAGGCCCGTAGACGACGTTGTTGATGACCCCGTTTTGCGGGTTGAACACCCGCATCCAAATGAGGGACGTCGCGACTCCGCTCACCAGGGAAGGGATGTAGTACATGGCGCGATAGACCGGCACCCCTCGCACGTTCACGTTCAGCAGCAGGGCCAATCCAAGCGCCATGACGAGCCCGAGCGGAATGGCGATAAGCGAATAGGTGAAAGTGACGCGGACCGAGCTCCAAAAGACGGGGTCGACTGAGAACGCGTCGGTGTAGTTCCGAAGCCCCACCCACATGGGGGCGCGGATGATGTCTGAATTCGAAAGGCTCAGCAGCAGCGAGTAGAGGATTGGGCCCAGCGTGAACACCAGCAGCCCTAGAATCAGCGGAGCGAGGAACAGGTACGCGCTCCGGCTCTCCGACTTTTCCCTCTTTGTGTATCGCACCGCCCGTTCGGGCCAATAGAGCCAGCCGATCAAGGCGGCGATCATCAGGCCCACAAATCCCATCGCGATGCGGGTCGGAAAGGGTCTCGTCGGCATCTGGCGCAGGGCCGCATCGAGCCGCTGCTGGCTCTCGCGCGTAACCCTTTTCAGCGTCTCCTCCGGCGGACGCGAGCCGCTGAGAATATCGAATGCGGCGTTGTCAAGGCTCAGGCGGGTGTCCTCGAAGTATTCGGGCGTCTGCTCGTACTTCATCTTCAGCGCGGCCGAGTCGGTAATCGCCAGGTTCGCCGGCTTCCGCCGCCCGGCAGGGGTGTTGGCGCTTGGCAGCCAGATTCCCGGCTGGGTTGCCAAGTCGCGCCTGGCCGGCTGAGAACCCGCCATTGCCGCGGCGATCTGGCCCGGCTTGCCGGACATCCATCGCACAAACTCCAGAGCTTCCCTCGGGTGCTTGGTGCTGGAGAAGATCACCGTGCCAGAGCCGTCCGCGCCCATCGCGAGCGGCTGCCCCTGGTAAGACGGAAACAGCGTCACATCCCAATCGAAGCCGGCCTTCGCCATGTCGACGCGCATGTCGCCAATCTTCGAGGCGAAGGTCAGGATCATGGCGATGTGGCCTTTGACGAACTCGTTGTAGACCGTGGATCGCTCCACCGTATCGATCTGGTCCCAGGTGGGGATCCAGTTCTGCTTGTTTATCGAGTCGTTCGCGAACTGCATCAGCCGCACGATGTCAGGCTGGTCCGCGACGATTTTCCGTGGAGCTTCGCTGTTGTCCCAAAGCGTCAGATTCCGCGAGAGGAGCAGCAGATAGAAGTAAAGCTGCGGCCAGTCTGGGGCGAATCCAAACTGGATCGTCTTGCCGTTCGCGTCCTTCTTGGTGAGCTGCTGCATGACCCACGTGAAGTCGTGCTCGCGAAGCTCGGGACGAGGCTTGTACGACCAGGTCCACTTCCCGTCCGGATAGCGCAGGCCAGCTCTATCGAACAAGGTCTTGTTGTAGAAGATAAGGCCGAACGGAGAGACGTCGCGCGGCAGACCCCACAGGTGTCCGTTCCAAGAGAAATACCGAACAATGTTCGGGTACCAGAGATTGAGATCCGGCTCTTTGCCGTCCAGCGGCAGAAGAGCGCCGCGCATCGCGAACGGCTGGTACATCGAGAGGTTCATCTCAGCGACGTCGGGAGCGACGCCGGCCGCGTACTCGGTTAGTAAGCGCATCGAGTACTCGTCAGCCACCTCGTCCACCCGGACTCTAATGTCAGGGTGCGCCTTCTCGAACTCGGCGACGACTTTACGGGTTTGGCTCGTGGCCGGGTCCGCCCCCATCACGCTGTAGCGGATTTCGACGGGGTCGGCGAAAGCCACAACAGGCAGGACCACAGCCGCAACACTCAGGAAGATCCGCCAACCGGCCCCAGCCGCGCCGCCGACCATGACAGCCAGTTTACACCTGGCCCAAAGAGTTGAGCAATCGATTTACCAAAGGTCGGGCCACCGGTGTGAGGGGGGCTCGGCCCGGGATGGCTAGTAGCCCACCGCTGCCGCGTCCCTCGTCCTCGGGTCGGAAGCTCCCGTCAGCGCCTTCCTTGCCGAATCGACCAAGATCCCTTCGGCGTCGCCCCAGTACGCATGCTCCGGCTTCGGACCGTGCGTGATCGTGTACCCCATGCCGATCAGCGACTCGTACACGGCTTCAGATAGCGCGTCGGTCTCGTTGTCGATCCGGTCGGGCAGCCACTGGTGGTGGATCCTGGCGGCAGCGATCGCCTGAGCGATATTCATGTGATGGTCGATCACATTCGAGATCACCTGAAGGACCGTCGTGATGATCGTCGGTCCCCCCGGGCTGCCGATGACCATGTACAGCTTCCCGTTCCTCGTAACGATCGTGGGAGTCATGGAGGAGAGGGGTCGCTTTTTCGGCTGAATATCGTTGGCCGTGCCCTGGATGAGCCCGAAGCCGTTGGGCACTCCGACCTTGCTGGTGAAGTCGTCCATCTCGTCGTTCATCAAGAATCCAGCTCCAGGGACTGTCACGCCGCTCCCAAAGCCAAAATTCAGAGTGTAGGTATTGGACACAGCGTTGCCCTGAGAGTCGACGACGGAGAAGTGAGTGGTTTGATGAGACTCGGTTACGGGCGGCGCTCCGTGCCCGACTTCCGAGCTTGGCGTGGCCTTTGAATCGTCGAGAGTCGCAAGAAGCGTCTCCGCATATTTCTTTGAAGTGAGGCCCTTGACCGGCACTTTTGTGAAAGCGGGATCGCCGAGAAACTCGGCCCGGTCGGCAAAAGCGTGCCGCATTGCCTCGACCAAGAGATGGTCGGTCTTGGCAGTCCCCGCGCCGGACGCGGCCAAATCGTAATGCTCGAGCATGTTCAGCATCTCGATCAATGCGATCCCGCCCGAACTGGGCGGCGGCATCGAGAGAACGGTGTAGCCCCGGTACGATCCCTCGAGAGGCTGTCTTTCCACGGGTTGATACGATTTGAGGTCGGCGAGCGTGATCAGCCCCTTCCCTGCCATGGCTTTGGCGATCAGACGTGCCGTCTTGCCTGTATAGAAGTCTGAAGGACTGGCTTGCAGCCTGGCGATAGTGTTGGCCAAGTCGGGTTGACGAAAGATCTCCCCGGCCTTGTAATAGGCGCCTCCCTTGAGAAAGATCCTCTTGCTTTCGGGGAATTGAGGCAGGTTGGAGGCCGCCCGAAGTTCGATTGCCAGACTTTTGCTTACAGGAAAGCCCTTTTCGGCAAGCACCCTCGCCGGTTCGAGCACGGCTTTCCAAGGCAAGTGGCCAAAGTGCGCGTGAGCCAGGGCCAGTCCGGCGACGGTCCCGGGAACTCCGCTGGCCTTGTAGCCGACCAACGACAGACCGGGAACGACATTCCCTTGTTCGTCCTGGTACATCGTTGAGCGAGCCGCCAACGGAGCGATTTCGCGATAGTCGACGGTGACCGCCAATCCGTTCGCCAGCCGGATCAGCATGAAGCCGCCCCCGCCAAGGTTGCCTGCGGCCGGATGGGTCACAGCCAGCGCGAAGCCGACGGCACACGCAGCATCGATCGCATTGCCGCCCTCCTTCATGATGTCGACTCCCACCTGCGAGGCGATCGAGCTAGAAGACGCCACGATCCCATGTTTCGCAACGACCGGCTGGGGTGCGTTTAAGGCGACGGAAGCGAGAAGACTGATAAAGAGCGGCATGAGACTGGTTCGATTTTAGTTCGAACCAGCGCCGTCGATACGATGCAGGTTCACCTGGGGCGGCGCGTACGTCGCCGTCCATGCCAACGACTTCGCATGTCCGTCGGCGAAACCAAAGTTGGAGTGCGTCGCATGGCGTTGCGTGGCTACCGCTCCAAGCGCAGGATCCATTTCGTCCTCTGGCGCTTGGGGGTTAAGAGAGTTGAACCAGGGGCGATACACGTTGTCGCAGTACGGATCGGCTCCATCCGTTGTTTCACTGCGCCTTTCTGAAAACGAGATCGTGTTCGCAGGGGCCGCGACCTGCGACTCGTTGAGGCCAAAGACGAAGTAGGCGTTGGCTAGATATGAGGTTAGATCAGGGGCATCCGGATCCAGAAGAAGGCACTGTTTCCCAAACGGGTCTGGATCGACGGGACAGGAAAAGAGCCTGATCCCTGCTTTCACATAGGGCTGAATCAGGTTGAATACCGATCCGAATGAGGGTTCGTCGATCGAGCCGTTCACGTCGTCGACCGCTGGATTGGAGCTCGATTGCCGCGTCTGCGGATAGGTGGAGTCGTAGTCACTCAAGTACAGCAGATCCGCCGTCACGATCTGCCGGGAATTGGAGAGGCAAACACTCTGCTTACTGCTCTGCTTCACCCCGGCGAAAACGGGAAAAAGCAGCGCAGCAAGGATCGCGATGATGGCGATGACGACCAGCAGCTCGATCAAAGTAAAACCGCCGCGGCCCATCGCATCCATCATTCCCAACCTACGCCAAACTTGTCGAGGTTTGAGCCAGATAAAAGTAGCCGCGACCTGGTTCGTGGTCGCGTAAACCTTCTGGTCCCTCATCGGCCCTGACTGAAACAGGGGACCAATCGCCGGGTTTACGCGACCACGAACCAGGTCGCAGCTACATTCGCGAAAAGGGCGCACAAGGCGCCCCCTTTCGACCATCTCAGAGCGAGATGGATAGAAGACCGGCGGAATCGGCCGTGGCGCCGGCGCCGGATGGGTTGACGGTGACGGTGACGGCAGTTGCGCCTACGGATTTCGTCACTCCATAAGTCGCGCTTGGCGTTAGGCCCGTAATCAGCAGAGTCTTGACCGCGATCGGAACGACGAACTTCGTGGAAACGAACCCGCCGGTGCTGTTCGTCGGGAAGAACACGGCCATTGTGCCGAACGAAGCTCCGTCGAAGGCAGTGCCGGACGAGTTCGTGAGGTAGGTAGCTTTGACCATCGAGGCGCCCTTGTTGGCGCCCTGCAGAACGTGCAGGAATCGGGTGTCGGTCGGCTTCGAGGTGTCTTCGACCGTCATGACGTACTGCGTCGGCTCTAGCTCCGCGATAGGATTGAGCGTGTTCGCGAGGAACGCCGAGGTGATCGTCGGACTTGCCGGCAGCAACGTCTGGACGAAGAGCTGCTGACCGCTCGGGAGGGTCTCCGTAGCAGTCCTACCCGAGATTTGAGGGTTCGTCACCATGCTCAGGTTGTATCTCTTGAAGAGACCTGCGTGAGTCGAGGTCGCCCGGTCGTACGTCACGATGTAGTCGTTGTTGAGCCACACGATGGACCGGGTGGCCTGCTGGATGTCGACTGCCCCGTTGGCGGGCGTCCAGAAGTTCGGGCGGTTGTAGAGCGGCGTCAGGTCGCTTGCGGCGTAGACGTAGCCGGCGCCGCTGCTGCTGATCGTCGTGGGATCTCCGGCGCTCAGGCCGAGGATCCACTGGCTGCCGTTCGCCCACTCGCCACCCTCGTACCAGTTCAGATTCGGCGTGCCGTTGGCGCACCAGTTCTGAAGAGCCAGGGTGTTGTGATAGACCGTCGTGAGGCCAACCGCGTTGTTGTCGTAGTTGCTCATCTCCTTAGTGAGCCACTCGCCGTTACGAAACAGCTCGAACTGTCCGGCCGTTCCGTCCTGATGGTTGATCGACTCCCACGTCGCCTTGTAGTCGAACATAGTGTTGTTCGCGCTCCAATCGCTGTGGGCGACGATCCTTCCCTGCGTCGGGTCGACAAACGTTGTCGCATAGGTCGGCCGCGGATCGGTTGGCGCCGAGGCTGCCGGGTCGAGGAGCATGAAATAGAGGATCGACTGGGTCGAGCTCCAGCTCCATGGCTGCGTCACCCGCTGCATCAACTTGCCGGACCCACCCTCCGCTCCGTTGATGGCGAACCAGCGGGATGCGTTCGCGTGCGTCGTCTGGTTGTTCTCGCCCTCCAATAGCGTCAGCAAAGCGAACGGCTGCATGAAGTCGGGCGTCGCCCAAGTTCGCAGCATGTCGCCATAGCCGGCATACTGATAGATTGGCCCTAGGTAGGACTCTGACGGCGGGGTGAACGCGCTTGGAGTCAGAGAGGACAGGAAGCCCTTCACGTATCGATCCCAAACCGGGGCGCCGATCAGGCCGATCTGTGGTCCCGAGTAGTTCGGATCGTTGAACCCAGCCGTTTGAAGAGCCAAAAGCTGGCCAAGGATGTAAGCGTACGAGTGGCCGTACAACATCCCCTCGGGCGGAAGACCGCCGTTGGCGAGGCCGTATCCGGCACCGGTTGGGTTGCTCGGAATCGCGTACTGGCTCGCGACCGTCGCCGGCTCGCCCATCATCGCGTACTCCTGGTAGAGCCAGGCGCCGTTCGCGTTTAGGATGTAGCTGCGGATCGTGTTGCCCAACTTCGAGGCGGCCGAGTTCGGATCCACGAGGGGATCGTCGCTCGGGTCCATCGCGAGACCCATCATAGTGAGAAGCCTTGCGTGGCCCAGGTAGTAGTTGTTCGAAGCCATTCGGTAAGGCAGATTGCTCGGAAGGAGTTGGTGCGTGTTGGTCGCACCGATCGGCGCCGGATGGTCGCCGCCCGTGGTGTAAGCGTTGATGCAGGCGTTGGCCCACTGCAGGAACACGTTGCGGATGGTCAGCTTGTCGGCAGCCGTGAGAATCAGGTTCCCCTGAGCGTCCTTCGCGCTATAGATCCAATCCACAATGAGCGGCCACTGCTCTCCGGAGCCGTTGGCCCGGTTGTACACCGCGAACAAGGGATCGCGGAACGGCTGGCCGGAGGACACACCTTTCGCGGCCTCGTTCATGGCGTGCATCAGAATGTTGCGCGCGTACTGTGCGTATTTGATCCTGTTCGAAGCGTTCGGATCGATGAGCGAGTTGAATGCGAGGATCGCGCCGTACTGCTCGGTCAGATATCCCGTGTAACCCTGCGTGTCGCCTGGATCGGGCCAGTTCGGATTGGGCTGGCCGCCTGGAAAGAACTGAGTGTTATACACATTAACGGCCTGGTTGAGCACGTTCACCATGCCCTGCGCGTAGATCGGGTTTCCAGCGGACGCCCAGCTTCGAAGGCGGGAAAGGTCGCTCTGCGTAACCCAAAGGCGAGGGTGCGTGGTGACGGGATAGGGGATTACCGCCGGAGTCATGTAGTTGGCGGTGACCGTCGTGTTGGCACTGGGCATCGTCAGCGTCGTCGACGACGCGTTGGGGTCGGCGACCGTGGCTCCGGTCCAGTTGTTGAACGATTGTCCGGCCGGGGGCGCGTTTGCCGAGATCGGGACGACAGCGCCGGCCGCATACTTGCCGCCTCCGGTTCCATTGACGACAGTCAACGTATAAGATCCACCCGTGTAGTTGGCCGTAACGGTAATGTTCTCGTTCGGCATCGTGACGGTGGTCGTGGCTTTAGTCGGATCGGCGACAGTTGCTCCGGTCCATTTGGAGAACGATTGACCTTGACCAGGCGCGTTAGCCGTGATGGTCACGACCTGGCCAGACGGATAGGTCCCGCTTCCGCTCCCGTTGACGACGCTTAGAGTGTGGCCCGTGCCGCTCCCGACAGGAATAGTGACGGCGTTGCTCGAGACAGAACTCGGGTTCCGCACAGTAAATGTGGCGGTCGTGGCGGAGCCTTGGTAGCCCGTAGCCGTGATCGTGGTGCTTGAAACAGATGTCGTGGTGAGCTGAACGGGCGTTCCGTTGTAGCTGTCCCTCACCGTCGCGCCCTGGACAAAGCCCTTGCCGACGATTGTGACGGTGATGTCGCCCGTATTCAGGGGATTGGGAGTCACGGCCGTTATGACAGGGCCATGATCCAAAATGCTGATAAACGTCGATCCTTTGACGGTCGAGTTAGTCTTGCTTGTCGCAGTGATCTGAACTGGGTTTTGACCTGGGAAAGCCGATGGGGCCGTGTAGAGTCCCGTCGTCGAGATCGTCCCGTTGGTGGCGTTGCCGCCTACCGTTCCGGCAGCGGACCAGATTACGTCGTGGTTGGTCAGCCCAGTGACAGTCGCCTTGAACTGGACAGTTCCGGAAAGTGCCACCGAGCCGTTCGAGGGTGAAACCGTAATGCTCTGGGCGTAAGCAGCCCCCAAGGACATTACGAGCAAGGCAAACAGAAAGCGAAGAAAGAATCCGATTCGAAACATAAGAAGGTTTCCTCTCCCAATAGGTCGAAGCCGATACGCCCCGTCCCATTGCTTGGCCGCAGATAGGAGCCCCTCGGAGAAGGCCCACGCGGCTGCATTCCCTTTTCCTTTACGTCCGAGCTTTTGCCACGAGATTGCTACTAGCTTCTGCAAATCTCAGACTTTTGCCTGTGGCCTGAGATTTGGCAACTTTCCGCAACTGCCTTTGCGTCTTATATTTGTTTAGGGTGAATCAATGAACGTCCTTGGGCTTGCCGCTGCCGTCGCTCTCTATCAAACTCCGCCTGCTCAGCCTGTTCTGGTGCAATTTGCCAAGTCGATGGTGGGCCGCAACGTCACTGTCTGCATCGACGGCAATTTCGTCGAGAACACCTTTGCCGGCAAGCTTGGCTTTCGCGAGGCCACCCGCAGTTGGGTTTCTATTTGCGCCAACGTTCGTGCCCCGATCGTGTCCGGTCAGTTCTACACAGTCCATCCCAAGCACACGTCCAAACTGAAGGGCCGGATGAAGCTTGCCGGCAACATCGTCGCCAAATATTTCCGGCTCGCCCAGACCCCGGATCAGTGCGCAGGACTTCAAATTGCCGTCTGGGAAGCGATCGAGGACGGAGGAGCGACGCCGGACTTCTCGACTGGACGTTTCCGCGTTCGCGCCAATCAAGAAGCTTTGCAGTACGCGGCGATGTACTACGCAGCCGTTCAACAAGAGGGTGACGCTGTGTTTCTCGGCGCGCTCGAGGGGGATGGCGCCGAGGACATCGGTGATGGCGGTCAAGACGGGCAAGGCGACGGCGATCAAGGCGGCGGCGGTCAGAGTCAGCTCTCGGAGTAGTCCGACACGATGGGCTTTGGTTGCCGGGCACACTTGGGGATCAACTGAACCGCTGAAGCTGTTTAGTCTTGAAGGAAATTGCGAAGCGTCCCCTTGAGACTTCTATATCTTTTCATCTTGGGATGGGTCTTGGCCGCGTGCTCAAGCGCACCCCCAACGGACCTGACTTTCGAGTCCAAGGCATGGAAAAGCGACAAAACGGAAGGCAAGGATCTTCGGAGCTCCATGCTCACTTCGCTGGAGACACACGTCTTATCAGCGGCAACATCCCGGCAATCCGCTCTCGAGATGCTTGGAACTCCCGACAATACTTCTCTCACTCGGCTCTATCCTGAAACGAACAGCTATCGAAGCGGCAATTTCGGTGATGGCAAGCCGACATCGTATCTGTACTTCCTTGCAGGATTAGACGTTAGCGGAGGAGCTTTGACCGATACTCTCGAACTGGGATTCGGTCACGATGGCCGCCTCGTCTCATACGCCGAAATCGTTCAGTGACCGGAATTGGATGTCCCCGAGTTTCGGATCCGCTGAACCGCAATCACATGAGAACCCTTCAGGCGGAAGGAGACGTCGTCGATGGTCACGGAGTCGCGTTTCGTCATGATGTCGTTATCGTCAAGCTGCATCCGCAAAGGAAAGAGTTTCCGTATACGGCGCTGAAGAACCGTGGGGTGTCGAGCCTTACGCGCTGAGAAGATTGCTTCATCCACGGCTCGAAGAGCCACGTTTAGCTTGCTGACTTTCACCAGGTGCGGAAAGCCGTTGGCGCAGTCCCATTTCGTGACACGTTGGAGAAGCGGCGCAGTGCTCATACACTGGAACGATTCCGGCTCATCGACCGTTTTCTGGCAAACGATGTTGCCCGTTATTTCAGCAGCCCCAAAATCTAAGTTGGTCGTTCCTTCGAAAGAGCCCACAGCTTGCGCTCTTCCGTGATGGATTCGAACCCAAATGAGCTTCGTACCGACCTCCATCCCTTCTTGACCGATCCGGCTGCACTGAAGCAGGATAGTTCCGCAGGGCAAGATCGAGGGGCTAGCGAAAGACGCGCCGGGCCATTCGAGCTTGACGGGCATAAGGATCGGATGCCCGGACCTATCGAAGATCGTCGTTTTGCAGGCGGTTCCGAGGCAAACAGTTATCACGTCCCACTGACGGTTTTTAGCAACCGTAGCCGCCGCAAAGTTGCTGTCCTCAGGTAGTTCGGCTTTGCCCAATACCCGTTGATAGGGTCGGATCCAGGTATCCACCATCTTCTCATCCGGATGAGCGGTCCTGGCCAAGCGGCTTTCAATGCTGCGCGTCAGCAACCTGAGACACTCGCGCTTTCGCCCGCTCTTGAAGGCAACGACGAACTTGTCCACGTCGCTTGGATTGGTGGGAGGTTGAACCCACATCACGGCGCTGTCAGTCTAGCCCTTTTGGGACTCCGCGGACGTGTCCGCGTCTTTCATCTCGCCGGAGGCGAGGCCCTTCGATCACGATCTTAGGAGTGGTGAAAGGCGCCGCCCCCGGCGGCAATTGAAGACGCGCACGCGTGCGCGGACTCCCAAAAGGCTAGACTTCCCGAATCATGATGCGGACTTGGCCGAACGCTCCTTCCAGGGCAGTTGATTTGGCGGGAACTTACATTATCACTGCCGGCACTTATCATAAAGTGAAGCTGTTCAACACGGACGCCAAGCTTGATCTACTGCAAAGCGTTCTTCTTGAGTCACTTGCAACATTAGGTTGGGAGTTGCAGGCTTGGGCGGTCTTTCAAAACCACTATCATTTTGTTGGGAGAAGCCCGGAAGAGGGGTTGGGCCTTACTCGGTTGACCAACCGAGTACATGGGATTTCGGCCAGATCCCTCAATGAGTCCGACCAAACACCCGGACGAAGGGTTTGGTATCGCTCTTGGGACACGAGAATCTCCTACAAGAACTCCTACTTGGCGAGGCTGTCTTACGTTCACAACAATCCGGTTCGACACGGCTTAGTGGCAGACGCCAAGAACTATCCCTGGTGCAGTGCCAACTGGTTGTTTCTGAATGCCGAACCTGCGCACTATGAAACGATTATGGGAATTGGCGCCGAAAGAGTGAACGTCTACGACGACTTCGACTAACCTGGGAGTCTGCGGACGTGTCCGCGTCTTTTGTCTCGCCGGAGGCGAGGCCCTTCAATCACGGCCTTAGGTAGGGGTGAAAGGCGCCGCCTGCGGCGGCAATCGAAGACGCGCACGCGTGCGCGGACTCCCAAGTTAGGTTATCAGTCTTCCAATCCATGGACTCGCCTCCGCCTTGTAGCCGGTATGGCGATTCTGTGCGGGTGAGCTTCTGCGCGACTTCAAATTACTTGGGAGTCCGCGGACGTGTCCGCGTCTTTCATCTCGCCGGAGGCGAGGCCCTTCGATCACGATCTTAGGTAGTGGTGAAAGGCGCCGCCTCCGGCGGCAATTGAAGACGCGCACGCGTGCGCGGACTCCCAAGTCAGGCTATCGGCTTGTTCAGCTGCGTCTTCCAATCTGCGGGATTCGAGCTGGACTCCGGACCTGCCAAATAGACCTCCCAAAGATCCTCCGCAGGTGACAGGTTTTGGGCCGTGATCCAATCCATGAACTCGCCCCATGCATCGCCCAAGCCTTCATAGCCGCCTTGGTAGACGGTACGGGCGACCTTGTGCGCTGGGAGAGAGGACATCACAACGCGGCCGGTCGGCTCGACGTCTTGATTCACCGGAACGCAGATTTCAAAGTCGAACGTATCCGGAACCATCTTGAAGTGGTGGCTGAGCCAGGGGCCGGCGGGTTGAATTCCTTGACTGCCCAGCGCGCCGAAGATCTCCATGATCCCAGGGCCCATCACATTTTGGATCTCGTTACGCGGAATGTTGAGGCGGATCGCGGCTAATTTTTGGGCCGGAAGTTCGACGATTTGGGGTGTCTCGATCACTTGCTTTTCTCCTGTCGAAACGTGGGAAGCATGGCTGCCAACCGATCGAGGCCGACGCCAACGCCCTCCTTCATTGGGCTTTGTAGCACGCCGTCGCGAATCTCTTTGGAATCGTATCGGACTCGAAGCGCATAGGTGGTCTTTCCATCCGCCTCGGTGAGGGTTGTGGTGACGTGGCCCTCGCCTTCGTACCAAGCCTGATCGAACTTTTCGAGAGCCACGAACCGGTCCGGAGCGTTGACCTCGACGAAGGTGCCGCCCATGCCCATCTCGATGCCGCCCGGCCCATTCCACACGTAGCGGTAAGCGCCACCTGGCCGAAGGTCGACTTCACAAACCACGAGAGTCCAGCCGTCAGGTCCGTGGAACCAGCGAAGCAGCAACTCCGGATTGGTAAACGCCTCAAAAACCAGATCGCGCGGGGCGTCGAAGACGCGCGTCATTTCGATTTCGCGGTCACTCGGCAGCGTGACCTCCAACTGTCCAACAGGTGTCATTTTGAATCTCCTCGATCGTTGCGCCTTTCCGCTTTGAGCTGCTCCAGCAGCACGTCCAGGCTTTGGAACTGCGTTTCCCAGAAGCGCCTGTAGGTCTCCAGCCACTTGGTCGCCTCTTCCAGAGGCTTTGCCTCCAGCTTGCATGGCCGCTTTTGGGCGTCCTTTCCCCGTGTGACGAGCCCCGCGCGCTCCAAAACCTTGAGATGTTTGGAGACGGCCGGCTGACTCATTGCGAAGGGTTCGGCAAGTTCGAGGACGGAGGCGGGCCCAGACGCGAGGCGCGCGATGATCGCACGCCGCGTCGGGTCGGCCAAGGCCGCAAAAGTGGCGTCGAGATGATTGGCGCGTTCATAACCAATCGGTTCCATAACTAAAAGGTTATACGATGGTTGATATGATTGTCAAGGGTGCGGGCCAATGTAGCCGCGACAGGGTTCGTGGTCGCGAAAGGGCTTTGTCGCCGTCCTACCCACATAGAAGCACCGGCCTCGTTCAAGGGCTTTCGCGACCACGAGCCAGGTCGCGGCTACAGTTTTTCAAGCTTCTCCAATTGGGCAATCGTTTTCGGCCGGATTAGAGCAAGCCCAACCCGCAGGCTTGGGCCTCTCTTCCTCCCAAAGATTGGGCCGTGACCGGTCCTTCTTTTCAGCTTCTTAAAATAGGGTTCGAGGGCTTTGTCATAGCCTTCAGCGAGAAAGAACTGGTCACCGATCACTCCCCATTTTCCGTCTCCGGTTGCTGTGTTGATTTCCCGTAGATCCGAGGCGTGCTTCCCGGCCCAGAGTTGGTAAAGGGCAAGCTTGGGTTTGTTCTTCTCCTCGCCGCTCCAGTTCTCCAGAAATGCGTTGAGCATTCCACCGAACGTGGGCACCGAGACGTTGCCGTTGTTAGGACTGGAAATCGTGGCCTCCTTCACCCACTTCTTAAGCCCGCGGTCAAAGAAGAAAACGCGTGTGAGAGTGTAGGCGCCGGTCTTGTCGGGCGACTTGATGGCAAAGAACTGGTAGCGCTCGCCGACCTTCCAGTTATATTCGAGGTGGGTGTGCGCACCCTCCCCTTCCCCGCCGAACCGGTTTGCCTTCGCCCTCGATTCGGTCTGGACGGTTTTAGGATGGAGCTTCGGCGACGTGTCCCAGATCGAGAAAATCATGAGGTGGCGGCCCTTGCCGGCGTCCTGAATTCCGGTGTAACCACCCGCCGGCTTGCCCGGCCACCAGTTGCAGCCGCAGTAGTAGATCGTTTTGTTGGTGGCGACCACCTGGATATCGCCGTAGAGGCACTGGAACCTGGCGTTCTTATTGGCAGGCTTCCAAATGAGGTGCTGACCGAAGGCAGCGGGCGAAAGCATCCAGAGTGCGGCGGGCAAAAGCTTGAGCGTGGACATGGACCTTCTTCGATCATAACGGACTGGCGGAGCCCGGTGCAAAATGGGTCAAGTGATGAGCTCATTTCGTTGGTTGGCGCTGGCCGGTCTTTCTAGCTTCTCCTTGGCCGCCCTGGCGGCGCCGATTCGGCACAATTACGACCTGAAGAATGTCCTTTGGAAGCTGTCGCTCTCAATGGAAGCGGGCAGCATCGCCGGCGACGTGACCAACACAGTCACACTCTCGGAAGACACTTCGACCGTCCAGTTTCACTGCGCCCAGCTGGATGTGAGCAAGGTGACCGTGAATGGGACCGATGCAACCTTTGATCTCTCTGACGACAGGCTGACGGTCAATCTTCCCACAGCAGCAAAGACTGGTCAGACGCTCGACATCCGCGCGATCTATACAGGGACTCCGGCTAGAGGCTTCTACTTTGTGCCTGATTTTCGAGCCTTTCCGGCTAAGACGGGCATGGTCTACACCCAGGGCGAAGGGGAGGACAATCACTTTTGGCTGCCGACCTACGACTACCCCGATGACAAAGCCACGACCGAATGCTATGTGACCGTTCCGAAGGATTGGACGGCGATCTCCAACGGCAAACAGTTGGACACGACGGAAGCGGGGGGAAACAAAGTGATCCACTGGAAGATGCCGCTTCCCTATTCAACCTATCTGATCTCTCTGGTAGCTGGTCCTTATTCCAAAGTGAGTGATCAGTGGCATGGCATTCCGGTCGACTTCTATGTGCCGCCTGGGCTGGAGAGGGAGGGCAAGGCTTCCTTTGGAGCGACGCCGAAGATGATCGACCTGTATTCGAAGCTGACGGGTGTCGACTATCCGTGGCCCAAGTTCGCGCAAGAGACGGTGGGTGACTTTATGTTTGGCGGCATGGAGAATGTTTCAGCCGTTACGCAAACCATTCGCACGCTGCACCCACCCTCGACCAAGCCGGTCCGCGATTCGACCTATCTGAACGCGCATGAGCTGGCGCACCAATGGTTTGGCGACTTGATCACGTGCAAGACGTGGGAGCACACATGGCTGAACGAGGGCTTCGCGACGACGCTCCCGATGTTTTACACGAGAGCAACTCGTGGGCAGGACGCTTTTGATCTTGAACGTTACGGAAATCTCGAGGGAGCTATCGATTCGATCGGCTCGCGTGGACGAAAGGACGTACCGGGCGCTGTGGGATCTGTTCCGACGGTAACGATGGGTTCCGCCTACTAGGGCGGAAGCTCGCGGATCATGCTGCTGATGCACATGCTGGGTGAGGAGACGTTCTGGAAGTGCATCCATGCTTTCCTTGAAAAGTACAAGTTTCTGCCTGCAACCACCGACGATTTCTTTGCAGTTACGAATGAGGTATCGGGGATAAACCTCGATTCGTTCAAGAAGCAGTGGCTCTACACAGCGGCGACGCCGTCGGTTACGGCGTCTCTGGAAGGAACCGATCTGGTGGTCACTCAGCTTCAGCCCTACTACAGCCTCAAGCTACCTGTTTGGATACTCGATAGGGATCGATGGTCGAAGAACGAGATCGACGTCGAGGGCGCGACGAGCCGATTGAATTTGGGAAATCTGAGCGGGAAACCTCTACTAATCGATCCCGAGGCCTGGGTCCCTATGGAGCTGAGGTATCAAATTCCCTATTCGGCTACCGACGTGAAGACCCTCTACCGTCACGCTCCGAACGCGGCGGCGAAGGCTCGGATCATTGCAGTCCTATTCAACTCGATCCCCGTGGCAGATCGCGTCAGTCTTGCGAAGAGCGAAAGAGTGCCGGGCCTGCTTCAGATGATTGCGGACCATATCGGTCAAGAGGGCGAGGATTACCTACTTGAGCTCTTGAACCGCAAGGATCGACGCGTTGCCAACTCTGCTGTTGGCGCGATCGGACGCCTGGGCGGCGACGACAGAACCAAACAGGCATTGTCGGCGATCAGCCTGCACGACCCCAACGAAGCGTTGCGGGAACACGCTGCACAGGTGCTCCTCGGCTGGTCTTCCGACGATCAGTATGCGAAAACGCTTTGGGGCATGAAAGCGTTCGATGACGGGTATCGGATCTCGGCAATGGAGTGGTTCGGCAGCCATGAGCCCGACTACGCTCGAACCCTCGCATTGTCAGTTCTCCGAGCTCGCGACTCAGAGCCGCTGCGCGTTGCAGCAATCCATGTTCTAGGCGCCGTGAAGGAATCTGGCAGCGGACACGAAGTTTACGACGCGCTGATCGAAGTAGCTCAGGAGAATGCGTACTCGGCCCGGATCGCCGCTATCTCCGCTCTAGGACAGCTTGGCAACAAGGCGGCGATTCCGGTACTTGAGCCGATCACTACTCATGGTCCGGATGCAGTGGAGGGCGCAGCGAAGGCCGCCATAGAGGCGTAAACCCGCCAACGCGAGGATCAGGTAACAAAGCCTGCATGACGTTGGCAGTGCTTTTGCTGCTTGCCGCCAAGGGCGGCGACCCGAACATGCACCCTTCCACACAGCTTTGGTTCACCGAACCCGCGAAAGCGTTTACCGCTTCCTGTCCGCTCGGAAATGGACGCCTTGGCGCAATGGTGTTCGGCGATCCACACGACGAGCGGGTGGTTTTGAACGAGTCGACCATGTGGTCCGGATCACCTCAAGATGCCGACCGCCCGGAGGCGTATAAGGTTCTGCCCGAGATCCGGCGGCTGCTTTTGGCCGACGAGAACCGGAAGGCGCAGGACCTGCTCCAGAAGAACTTTATCTGTCGGGGCGCAGGCTCCGGCTCCGGGTCGGGCAAGGACGTGCCTTACGGCTGCTACCAGGTCTTCGGAAATATGGAGATCTCGCAGCCAGGGGGAGAGGTCACAGAGTATCGGCGAATTCTGGATCTCGATCGGGCGATCTCGAGCATCGACTACCGGCAAGACGGCGCCGAGTTCCACCGCGAGGCGTTCGTGTCCGCCCCGGATCAGGTCGTGGCTTACCGATTCACGACGACTCGACCGGAACACCTCTCGTTTTCGATGAAGCTCAGTCGGCCTGAGAAGGCGCAGGTGATGCTCGAAGGGTCCGATCTCGTGATAATCGGCCAACTCAAGAGCGGTAATCCGAACGTGGCAGGAGTCCGGTTCGAAGGCCGGGCTCGGGTTGTGACCGACGGGCGGATTTCCGGAGGAGACGGCGCTATCTCGGTTTCAGGCGGCACCCAGGCGACGATTCTGTTCTCTGCAGGCACGGATCTTGCCGACAAAAGCCTCCACAGCCATCTGATGGAGCACCTGAAGAAAGCGGCGGAGACCGATTACGACGAGCTACGAGGGCGTCACGTCGCGGATTATCAGAAGTTCTTCCACCGCGTCGCGATCGACTTGCCGGAAGGTTCCAGCGCGCGGAAGCCTACGGTCGAACGCCTGAAGGCGGCGGATCATGAGGACGATCCCTCGCTAGCAGCGCTTTACTTCAACTATGGCCGCTACCTGTTGATCAGCAGCTCGCGGCCGGACAGTCCGCTTCCGGCCAACCTGCAGGGAATCTGGGCAGAAGAGATCCAGACGCCTTGGAACGGCGACTTCCACCTCGACATTAACGTGCAGATGAACTATTGGCCGGCCGAGGTGTGCAATCTGAGCGACTGCCACATGCCGCTGCTGCAGTTCATTCCAAAGCTGGTTCCGAACGGACAGAAGACAGCCAAGGCGTACTACGGAGCGGGTGGCTGGGTGGCCCATGTGATCACCAACCCGTGGCTATACACGTCGCCGGGGGAAGGCGCAGACTGGGGCTCGACCTGCACCGCCGGCGGTTGGCTATGCGAGCACCTTTGGGAGCATTACGCTTTCACCAAAGATCGCCACTACTTGCAGTCGGTCTATCCGGTGCTCAAAGGTTCTTGTGAGTTCTTCCTGGACATGTTGATCGAAGAGCCGAAGCACCACTGGCTGGTGACGGCGCCCTCGAACTCGCCGGAGAACCAGTTCATCCATCCAAAGGACGGCCCGGTTTCGACTTGCATGGGTCCGACGATGGACGAGTCGATCATGCGGGAGTTGTTTACCAACACGATCTCTGCGGCGAAGGAGTTGGGTGTCGATCAAGGGTTGGTCGCGCGGTTGGAACAGACTCGGGCTCGACTTGCTCCTTTCCAGATCGGCAAGTACGGTCAGATCCAAGAGTGGCTCGAGGACTACGAGGAGGTCGAGCCGCACCATCGTCACACGTCGAACCTGTACGGTCTGCATCCATCCGACCAGATCTCTCCGGACAAGACTCCCGACCTCGCGGCGGCAGCACGGAAGACCTTGGAGCGGCGAGGGGACATGGGGACCGGCTGGTCCTTGGCTTGGAAAGTGAACTTCTGGGCTCGGTTATGGGATGGGGACCACGCGTGGTTGCTGCTCAAACGCCTGTTCAAGCCAGTTGGGGTCATGGGCTACGATTATTCGAACGGAGGCGGAACGTACTCGAACCTGTTCGATGCACACCCACCGTTCCAAATCGACGGGAACTTCGGCGCGACTGCGGGGATCGCGGAGATGTTGGTTCAGAGCCAAGAAGGTGTGGTTCGTCTCTTGCCCGCGCTACCGAAGGCTTGGGCGTCCAAAGGATCGGTGCGGGGGCTTCGGGCTCGTGGCGATGTGTTCGTGGACGTTTCTTGGAAGGACGGGAAGGTGGTTTCGTACAAGCTGTCGGGTCCGGGGGCGAAGGCAGCGAAGGTCGTAACCGGCAACACGAAAATGTAGCCTCGACCTCGTCTGGGGCACCTTCACTCTAGGACCGCTAGAAGACATGAGAGTGTAAAGAATGTCTTGTCAGAAGTGTCAAATATGTGTTGTCACTTGACACCGCGCGAGGGGTCGCCGAGCGCAGCGAACCGGAGGCGAGGGAAAAAACGAAGCTGCAAAAGTCCGCTAAGAAGGAGCCGTTCGAATCTCTGACGAGCGTCATTTTGAAGGACTTTGACGTTGAGAAACCGGAAGTCCCTCTCACCCGGTTCGCAAGCTCACCGGCCTCTCTCGCGGCGGAGAGAGGCGAGGCCTTGGCGGTGCTTGAAGATTACTGACCGGTACCAAATCCAATGCAACAGTCTCCCAGGTCGCGGCTACATTCGGAGACTGCTAACGCCTTGCTAGTGGTATGGTTCGGCAATGTTGATCGCTCTTGTGTTGGGGGTCTTGTGCCGCTCCGAATCCATCGAGTCTCGCGTCGACGATCTGGTTCGTCGGATGACTTTGGAGGAGAAGATCTCTCTTTGCCACGGAGCGACCGACTTTGCCACCGCGGCGATTCCGAGACTCGGAATCCCCTCGTACAAATTCTCCGATGGCCCGAACGGGGTTCGGTATCCGTGGAACGTACCCACGACATCCTTTGCGACCGGCGTCTCGATGGCCTCCACTTGGGACCCCACGCTGATTCGGAAAGTGGGCGCAGCCATCGGAGAGGAAACCTTGGCGAAGGGCAACTCGGTGATCCTTGGCCCAGGCGTAAACATCGTGCGAACTCCCCTCGGTGGCCGGTCGTTTGAGTACTACGGAGAAGATCCTTGGCTAGCGCGAGAGACTGCCATCGGGTTCATTGAAGGGGTTCAAAGCAAGGGCGTCGCGGCTTGCGTAAAGCATTTCGCGGCGAACTCCATTGAGAATCAGCGCGGCACGGTCAGCGCAGAGATGGATGAGCGGACGCTGCGTGAGATCTACCTGCCGGCTTTCGAAGGTGCCGTAAGGGAGGCTCATGTCAAGACCGTGATGTGCGCCTACAACCGAATCAACGGAAGCTATTGCTCAGAGAATCCGCACTTGATCAACGACATTCTGAAAGGCGAGTGGGGCTTTCAGGGGTATCTCATGTCGGACTGGGGCGCCGTTCACAGCACGATTCCAGCGGCGCTGGCCGGCATGGACTTGGAGATGCCGGGCAACGAGTACAACTTCTTCGGCAAACGCCTGGAGACGGCAGTGAAGGAAGGCAAGGTGCCGGAATCGGTGATCGACGACAAAGCGAAACGGTTCTTGCGTGTGATGTTGGAACTGGACGCCACGAAGCCGAAGAGCGTGCCGCCTCCTGCTTGCAAGGCTCACCTCGATGTTGCCGAGAAGCTGGCTGAAGAGGCGCCGGTGCTCTTGAAGAACGACTCGGGCGTGTTACCGCTCAAGAAGAAAGGTCTTCGATCGGTTGTGGTAATCGGCCCAAACGCGGACCAGCGGATGAGCTTCGGCGGCGGAAGCTGCATGGTGAACTCTCCCATGGAGGTCACTCCGTTAGAGGGCATTCGCAGGTACTTGGGTGGGACAGCCAAAGTGAGCTACGTGAACGGCTCGGAGCCCAGCCCGGAAGACACCACGCCAATTCCTGCCGATCAGCTCCAAACCGAGGATGGCCAGACGGGCCTCGCTTGCACGATCTCCGCGTTCGGACGCGGGCAAACCGTCACTCCGGTCAAGCGGGTCGATACGAAGATCGACTTCGCCTGGGGCGACACGGCCCCGGCTCCAGGAATCCCGGACAAGGGCTACATGGCTCGGTGGACCGGATACCTTGTCCCGAAGGAGTCCGGCATGTACTATGTCGGGACGCTCGCCACCGACTCCTCGCGGGTCGAGGTGGATTCGAAGCGGCTGGTCGACAACTCGGACGGCTGGGGGACGCACCCATTGCAACGCGTGATGAACAAGGTGGAACTCATAGCCGGGGCAAAGGTTCCCATCACGGTGACCTTCCGGAAAGGCGACGATCCGGCCGAAATCCACTTGCTATGGGCCAAGGCTCCCGAGGGAGAACAAACCTGGATCGGCAAAGCTGTCCAAGCAGCCAAGTCGTCCGATGCAGTTGTTCTGGTCGTCGGCACCAACCACTTTTGGGACGGAGAGGCACACGACAAGCCGAACCTGAACCTTTACGGGGACCAGGACAGGCTGGCGGAGGCGGTACTCGAGGCAAACCCTAAGACCGTGGTGGTTCTGGTAAACGGGACGGCCGTCGAGATGCCGTGGATCTCCGACGCGCATGCGATCTTGGAGGATTGGTACGGCGGGACGGAGGCCGGAACTGCGCTGGCAAAGATCCTGTTCGGCGAGGTGAATCCCAGTGGAAAGCTGCCCCTAACTTTTCCGGCAATGCTGTCTCAGTCGCCCCCGACTGCAATGGGCGACTACCCGCCGAAGGCGGGCAAGCTGCCTTACAGCGACGGGATCTTGGTGGGTTACCGATACTTCGATACGAAGAAGGTCGAACCTCTCTTCCCGTTTGGGCATGGACTGTCCTATACGAAGTTCGGCTACTCGGCGTTGAGCGTTTCACCGGAGAAAGATGGGTTCGCCGTGAAGTGCCAAGTGAAAAACGAAGGGCAAACCGCGGGTTCCGAGGTCGTGCAGGTCTATGTGCGGCCGAAAACCTCCAAGGTTCTCCGGCCGTTTCAAGAGCTGAAGGGCTTCTCACGGATTGAACTGAAACCGGGCGGCAAGGCAACAGTCAACATCGCCTTGCCGTCATCGGCGTTCTCATACTACTCAGAGCACGGCTGGACCGTGGACCCCGGGCAGTACGAGGTCGCGGTCGGGTCCTCCTCCCGCGACATTCGGCTTCACCAGGACTTGGAAATCACTGCTCCGACGGCGTCTTCCGCATCAGCCAACCCTCGCGCAGCGCGATAGCCGCGGGAGAGGTCGAGGGATCTTCAACGATCGACCGCACCTTCCGGGTGGCGGACACGGGTGTGACCTCAACCTTCTTGGCCTGCCCGTCCCGGGTGATGTCCAGGGAGATCGGCTTGCCGACGGTCGCTTTCGTCTCCAAGTCTCGGATTGCCGCGGCGGCTCGTGCTGGATTGTCGGTCGGAAGCGTCTCTCCGTTGATCGCAACGATCACGTCTCCGGCTTCCAGTTGACCTGTTGCCGGGCCATGGACATTGCCTACTCGCGGCCCCCTGGCGCCAGCGCCTCCACCGCCACCTCGACCGAATCCCAAACCGAATCCGATGTCGGTGTAAGACTGGTCTTTCTCTTCGATCTTGCAGCCCATCTTTGCCAGCTGCGCCTCAATGGGTAGCTCGCCCGGGTTCATCACGACCTTGTCATAGAAGTCGCCAAGCGATGGACCCCCGAACTTGATGCACTGCTTTCGGATCTCATCCTCCTCAAAGCCAGGCTTGTTGTCCTTGCACATCTGATACAGGGCACGCGTCACGTCGTCGAGCGAGTGTTTGCCGTTGGTCTGAGCCCGGATCTCGGTATCGAGGCACATCCCACAGAGCCAGCCGAGGTTGTAGTAGCTGATGTTGAAGCCGTTGCTGTTGCCCCGTCCTCCCGCGGCGTCCGCGACCTTGTAACTGGCTTGATAGGGACTCACCTCCAACCTCGCCGGGTTGTTGCGGATGGCATTCATGTTGCGAATCAGGCCGTCGTAAAACTCCGGGCGCTCCCACTCGCCGTAGCGGTAAGGCAGAAGGGTCGCGTAGTAATCGGTCACACCCTCCAGCCACCAAAGGTTGCCGGTCCGCGGCAGCGTCAGATAGTCGAACGGGCCGAGGACCTTGGCGCGGGTGCGCTTTACGTTCCACAAGTGGAAGAACTCGTGAGAGAGCACGCTCTGGGCTCGTGGGCCGACTCCGGCGGCCAGGGAGATCTGGGTGCTGCTGAGGTGCTCCAAGCCGCCGGCGCCATCTGCCGCCGGATTCACGATGAAGTGCCAGACGTATTTGTGATACGGCGCTCCTCCGAAGAAATCCGTCTCGGCTGCGCTGACGAAGCGGCAGCACTTGATCAGGTGCGGACGATCGACCTGGCTCTTGGCCGCCCCCTCCAACACAATGTAGTGGTCTTTGCCCCTTAGCTTGTACTGATCGATCAGGATGTCGCTGCCGGTGCTGACCGGGTTGTCGGCAAGAACATCGTACGAGGGGGCCGTGAAGGAGTTCGGTCCACCTTTGGAATCGAGGCCGACGGCTATGGGCCAGCTACTCGGCACATCGAACTTCACTTGGCAGCCCTCGGGCTTCCGTCCGACCACATACATGTAGGTTGCTGGCCCGGAGATCTGCACAAATCCGGCATCTTGCCCTTGAGCGAATCGCCGCTGTCCGCCGATCGGCACCCAATAGGTGAACTTCACGGCGCCGTCCCCCGTCGCCTGAGTCGTCCAGGTGTTGTTGTCGGGATGAGTAACCGCCAGAGTGGCGCCTTTGGAGTCGGTAGCGGCGACATCGTGGACGTTCTCGTAGAAGTTGCCGTAGCTGTAGGCGCCAGGCATCCAGTTGGGGATTTGCACGCTGACGGGTCCTGCGGGGGCAGGCACCGTGATCTCGACGGCGATCTGCTTGTTGTCAGGATTGACCGTCACGTGGTAGTTGATCTCAGCCTGGCAAACGGCGACGGCCGCCAAAGCTGCGAGGCACGCGGAAGACTTAAAGGATGGGCAACGGGAACGCATAACGCCATTCTGCCACGGGCGGCGGATTGTTGGGGTGTATGAGCGGGGAATTACTGCTGTCCTGACTTAGGTCGCGCTTCTCCCTCTTCGCGTCTCATGAAACGGTTAGGAAGTCGGTTGAGGGTTAAGAGAGGACCGATTCTCTTGGGAGTCCGCGGAGACGCGCCTATCAACATGGCCGAAGACCACTCGATAGGTCCCCGCTCCGCGGCGTAAGAAGACGCGGACACGTCCGCGGACTCCCAAA
>DASZPA010000043.1:0-4685 GCA_035550555.1 Fimbriimonas sp. | reverse complement strand
GGATCGTGTTCTTACCGCTGATGAACTTCTGAGCAGGATCGACTCGGACGTCGAGATGATAGTAGAGCAGATCGTTGTTCGCCCGATACGCCCCATACTCGCCGCGAAGGATGCTCGCATGGCTCGGCGCTTGTTGGGCCGTAACCATTGCCGGAACCAGTAAGCATCCGAGGGCCGGCAGGATGAGGCGGAAAGACATGATGGAACGATAGCCGATTGAACCGTCCGCACATCTTCGTAGCGCGTCAGACCTAGGGTCCGACCCGTGGACACGCTTCATCTAAGAGCCCACAATCGTAGAAGAACAGCCAATCCACGGTTCCCTTCTTAGCCCACATCTTGCCTACGCCGCTCCCCCCGAGCAAGGAAGTTAGCTGTCCGATATAAGGGTCGGTCGCTCCGGGTTCTCTTGAGCCTTGGGGGCGGTGCCAAATGGCGCCCTTATCGACGTAAACCTCAAAGGGCCCGTTGGAGGTCCGGTAGGTGCCGAAGCGTAGTTGAGCCGTTTCTCTTTCGAGGGGCACGGGCGTAGTTTGATGACGCGACAGATTCAGAAGAGTCTTCGACAGGCGGTAGCAGAGGCTATGCGTCAATGTCGAGGAGTCCACGTTGCTCAGTACGGCGACCATCACTCCATCGTCCGGAAAATCGACGAAGATCGTGTTGAACCCTCCTCCGGAGCCCGTGTGGCCGATCGCCCGATGGCCGTCGAGGCTCCCGAGACGGGTGCCAAGTCCGTAATCGATGGGCGCGCCGTCTGGCGCCGAATGGGGCGACCGCATGAGTCGCAACGAATGGTTGCTCAGCATCTTATGCGACTCAAGCCCAATCTCAAGCCGCAAGAGGTCCGAAGCTGTTCCGGTGACCCCGCCCGCTGAGAACGGAACGCTCCAGTCGATCCGCTCCCTTTGCAAGCGCCCGCCTTTCATGACAAAACCCTCAGCGATCTTGTGACGGGGTGCGGGGTGCTCACCCACGGCTAAGCTTTGCAGGCCCTGTGGCTTGGCCAGGTAACGCTGTAGTGCCCGTTCATATGGTTGCCGGCTCAGCTCCTCTACGATGCTTCCCGCGAGGTAGAAGCCTGAGTTCGAATAGCTCCAAGAGGTGCCGGGCCTGTAGAGTGGCTCCGATCTGTTGATCAGCCCCTCAACGTCTCGATGAGACCAGTGCCTCCCCGACTTGTCACCCTCCAAAACGTCGTTGTAGTTACCCAAGCCGGACGTATGAGAGAGGATCTGATCAAGCGTTACACCAGTTCTCTTGAACGTCTTGAGATACTTCCGCACCTCGTCGCCCGGCCGCGCCTTCGTTCTCTCCATCAGCTTGAGGAGAAGAGCGGCCGTGACGTGCTTACTGATCGAATCGAAGTGAAAGCTGGTGTCCGCCGTGCAAGCTCGGCTGTGTTGCAGATCAGTCCAGCCATAGCCTCTGCTGAAGATCACATGTCCGCGCTTGGCAACGGCGACCTGCAGGCCAACGGACGGGTTCCGCTGGGTTTCCGACCTCACGATCGAATCGATCGTCTTGTCCAGAGAATCGCCGCCTTTCAGCGCAGTGAGCATCGCCACCAATGGCAACATGCTTGAAGTTACCTGACCAATCAGCGCATCTCGATATGAGAAAGTGCTCACAAAGAAGGCAGGCGATCGATGGTCAATTCCCTATCCTCGTAAAGCGCGGATAGCAGTGTCTCAAACACTTTCGCGTAGGTGTCGCCCGGAAACTCCAAATCGGGAAACTGCACCTTCTCCGGGTTCACCTGTTCCTCAGACTCCGCCGCCATAACCAGTATCGTCAGCAACTGCCGCATCTGCGCCTTCGGAAGCCGCAAATGCTCGCCTTGGCTCTTCGCAAGCTCATCGAGCGCGGCAAGAGCCGCCTGCGTATCCGGGGTCCTTGAGGAGATCGCGGGGCTGCAGAAAGACGTAGACGAAAACCTGAGCCACATACGTGGCGCCGGCATCGTAGGCAATACCTGCCTTCGCATATTGGGCCGGAGCGTGCGCCTCGGAGAACTCCCTTGGCGAAAAACCAAGCCTCCATGCATCACACCTGGATCCAGGTCTTTCCAAAACCATGCTTTCACCTCTTGCCGATCTTGAAGGCAGCGATTCCACTGTTCAGACTCACGACGAACATCTCCGCTACGAAGGGCAAGGGCTTGAAACCTGCAGTGGGATGCGGCGCATTATCAGCTAGTGGCCCGATTTAGGATGGTTTTTTCAGCCTCGGCAACCTTTCCGAGGGCCTCCGGCACCGATGAGTTCTGCCCGGCGGCTATAGCGCCCGAGAAGTCTGCGAGGCCGAATCTCTGCGAGATGCGCGCCCACCGAGTCTTAAGGCTTGGCGAGACCTGAACGTTGGCATTTCGCCGAATACTCTGGGTTGCTCCAAAGAGCCACGCGGCCTCGCACGGCTCTCCGATTCTGCCCAGACCAAGCGCCGCGAGCTCGAGGCAAAGGGAAGCAAGGTTCCAATAGATTAGAGTCAACGAGGTGGCTCGATCACAAGCCAGGATGCAGTCGGACGAGGTTCCGGCGATCGCTTCCAACGGGCCATCCTCCACGATATCGACGTAACGGACAAACGCCTGCAACTCCAACTGCTCAAACTCCTCTCGCTCGAACAGAGCCACTCGAACCGCCTGCGGCAATAGGGTTCGGGCCCCAGACAGATCGCCCGCCTCTATATGAAGTTCAACAAGCCGTGCGTAGGCCCAACTCGAGGCCATCCCCAGACGTCTGCCGATCTCGATCGATTCGAAGAGAAATGGCTCTCCTTCGGAGTGTCGGCCGACGTCCTTCAAGAGAACGCCCCGCCTCATCACAAACCCGAAGAGGGCGTTTTCGTCCCCCTCATCTCTCGCATAGCCGATCGCGCGGTTGTTCAGCTCCAATGCGGTTTCGTAGTCGCCGAAATAGGATTCCCACAGAGCCAGATCCGCAAGCGTCCGCGCGGCTTTTCGCACTTGACCAGACGCCAAATGGATGTCCAGCGCATCCTGCAAAGCTTTTCGCGAGGCCGGATCGTGCGATCGAAGCAGGGAGCTGCCGACCGCGGATAGAGCTGATGCAAGCATCTGACGATCGCCGACAAGCTCCGAGACTCGCACCAACTCCAAACTTGCTTGCAGGGCCGCCTTCAATCCGGAATCCCAAGCGGGAGACGTGTATCCTTGCGCGCAGAGCCAAGAAGCAGTTTGAAGGGCCTGGACTCTGGCTGGATGCGTCGGATCGACGCCGGGAAGGTCGATAATCCTGCGAAGCCAACCCGTGCCTTCGTCGCCAAGATCCAATCTATCGAGAACGATTGCCGCGCCGGGGGCGAGAAGCAGGGCCTTCTGAGGTTGAGCCGAAGCAACGCTCCACTCGAGGGCTTGTCGAATGTTGTCCAACTCTGGGCCGAACGATGGGGCGATCGAGGCTTTCTGGGAGCTCCGCTCCAGCTCGACAATGTCGCGCAGTAGCCAAATGACGTATTCCAGATGGCGAGTCTTCGTGACGTGCGCAATTTGCGAACGGTTCAGTTCGTCTGCCGCGTATCTCCGCAGCGTCTCCAGCATCCAGTAACGGCCGTCTCGATACTGAATAAGCGAGCTCTCGCTCAAGACTGTCAGACCTTCGAGCGCTTTCGGCCCTGTGACGGCCTCGGCAGCCTCCAGGGTCCATCCACCCGCAAAGACGGAGAGCATGGCGAGCAGCTCGCGCGTGCCTTCTGGCAGAAGACGGCAGCTCCAGTCGATCACTGCGACAAGTGAACGGTGCCGTGGCTCTGGACGTCTGGGTTCACTGAGCGACTCAAATCCTCGGTCGAGCATTTCTGCGATTCTTTCGAGAGATAGAGCGGCGACCTTTGCCGCGGCCATCTCGATTCCCAACGGAAGCGCATCGACCCGCCTGCAGATTTCTGCGACGTGCCGGACGTTCTTTTCTGTGATCTCAAACTCCGGCAAAGCGTTACGGGCGCGGGCCTCGAACATACGAATAGCGGAAGACGCCAAAAGGACGGCCTGATCCGCATCTTCGCCGGGTAGGTCCATGGGCGAAAGCGGCAGTCGCTGTTCCCCCGGAATGCCCAGCGGAACTCGACTGGTTGCCAAGATCCTCACGCCGTCACAAGTGGCAAGCAAGTCAGCGCAGATCGCTGCGCAGGCATCCAAGACCTGCTCACAGTTATCGAGGATAACCAGCCGGTCGGATTCAAGCAGGAGCTCGACAAGCGCGTCTCTCCACAAACGGTTCCCTCGTCTGGTTAGGCCCTGTGCCTGAGCAATCGTCGGAACGACGAGAGAGGCGTCTTTGAGGGACGAAAGATCGACGAACCAGACACCGTCCTTGTGCTGGCCCAGGCGCTGAGCTCCGACTTCCAGCGCAAGTCGGGTCTTACCTGTGCCCCCAGGTCCGTTGACCGTAACCATGCGGAGTTCACACAGGTGTCGATTGATCGCCGCCAACTCGCGTTGTCGTCCGACGAGTTGCGTGGCGGGGATCGGCAACTGCCGATTCCGCTGACGAAGATCGATTGCGGGTGGCGGCGCGCCCGCACGTGAACGGATCTCGGCAATGAGTCGCTTTGACTCGGCCGATGGTTCTGCGTTCAGTTCGCGGTGAAGAAGCTCCTGAAGCTTTCGATAGGCAAGCTCGGCGGCCGCGATATCTCCACATTCCGCCAGAGTTCGGATCAGG
>DASZPA010000042.1:0-9358 GCA_035550555.1 Fimbriimonas sp. | reverse complement strand
ATCCGATGCTCCGTCTTGCCGCTTCGGACCAGTCTCAGGAGTTCACGGCGTTCATCGTCCGACAATGAAATGCGATCTCTTGCGACTCCAGCCACGAGAGATTATCGCATAATGCGACTAACTATTGCAAGTAAGCACTAGATAGGTCATCGATGGATTTGAAACAGATTGCCTTTTGGTCGGGATTGGCTTGCGTGGCGTTGCCGGCCACAGGGCTAGGTCTGCTCGTAATCTCCACTGGTCACCGAATCGACGACAGGAATCCGGTCGAGATGCTGTTCTTCGGGTGTGCGAACTTGCTTTTCCGTGCAGGCATCGTTCTCGTTCCAGCGGGAGCAGTTCTGTTGCTTGCCCGCTGGATCCTGGCATGAACGCGCGTGACTTCTACGTGATGGCCATCGGCATGATCACGCAGAAGTAGCCCGACTCATCGTCGGCTGGCCGGAAGATCGCGGGGCGCGAGCTTTCGGTCATCTCGATCTTTACACCGGGCCCTGAAATCGGACCGAGCGCGTCCTGAACGTACTTCCCGTTGAAAGCGATCTCGACCTCGCCGTTCGAGGCGACCATCGGAACCTCTTCCTTCGCTTCTCCTTTTTCGTCGGAACGCGCGGAAATCAAGATCTGATCGTGGTCGCCCTTGAACTTCACGCGGTTCGCGTTGTCGCGTGCGAGGATCATGGTTCGCTTGACCTTCTCTAGAAGCTGATCGGACTCGACGCTCCAAGTTCGGGTCGACTCCGCAGGCACCACGCGCTCCCAGTTGGGATAGGTACCGGCAAGGAGCTGAGCCACGACCTTTGCGCCGTTCGCCTCGACACCGAGCCTGTCTGCGCCGAACTTGATCTCGCACTTGTCCTCGTCGCTGATCGGCAGAGCCTTGATCGCCTTAAGTGCCTTCTCAGCCACGACGGCTGTGATCGACGTTCCGATGCCCGACTGCTCGATCTTACGAACTGCCAACCGGTGCGTGTCGGTGGCGACCAGCGTCAAAGTAGACCCGTCGTAAACGAATAGGACGCCCGTGAGAACCAACCGGTGGTTATCCGAAGAGGCTGCGTAAAGCACCGAGTCAACCGCGTTGCGCAGGAGCCCCATCGGCAGCGCGAGGACGCCGTCGCCACCGTATCCGGGCGGCTCGGGGAAGTCCATCGGATCGACGGCCAACATCCGGTACTCACTGGCGCCTTGCGTCATCAGAACGGCCTGCGAGTCGAGCGTCTTGAGCGTAATATCGCCATCCGGCATGGAGGAGACCAAGTCGGACAGCAGGCGTGCCTGGATGCACACTGCGCCCGGTTCGGAGACCATGCAGGCGACCTTTCGCTCGACCCACATCTCGCCGTCGCACCCGACGACGCGAATACCCCCATTGTCGGCCTCGATCTTGAGGTGCTGAAGAATGCTCACCGAGGTGCGAACACTGGCGGCGGCTGCGGTCGCACTGACCGCCTCAAAAAACTCCTTGCGCGGAACGTCGAATTTCATTGGAAACTTGAGAGAAGACTAGCCCTGAATGGGGAGATGGTACTGCAGATGGGCCGGCTCGGGTGATCGGGGCTGTATATTGCCGCCCCTCGCATACAGCTTCATCAGAATGCGCTGATAGGACTCTTCGGTGAATTCAACGCTTCGGTCAGTTTTCAGCAGGTCGACAGTTTTTCTTAGGCTGACCATGTCGTGATTGAGGGTGGCGTCGTTAAAGGCCGCGAGCTCCATCTGATCTTCCAGCTCTGCCGGCAGCTCGCGACCCGCGTAAAGGTCCACGAGCTTCTTATAAAAGTCGCTATTCATTGCTGTGCTTCTCCACTATGCTTCCTAGTTTGTCTCTGAGTGCCCTGCGTGCTCTATATAGACGAGATTTGAGCGCGGGCAGGCTTATCTTTAAAATATCGGCAGCCTCCTGCGTGGAGAGATCCTCCAAATCGCAAAGGATGAGCGCCTCGACGTACTCCTGGGGTAGCTCCGAGAGCGCCTGCTGCACGGTAACGCGCAGGGTCGACCTCTCTTCGGCTCCCGAATATTGGGCGTCTGGGGGCAGCTCCATAAGCTTGTGCTGCCGCATTCGATCGATACAAAGGTTTCGCGTGATGCGAAAGAGCCACGTTCGGAACGCGCCATCGGATCGCAGCTCGTTGGAGCGGCGCATGACACGTAGGAAAGTCTCCGCGGTGGCGTCTTCGGCGTCGGCGCGGTTACCGAGCATGCGAAAGGCGTAACGGAACACCCGTTCGCCATAGAGCTCATAGATGGCCCCCAATGCGTTGGGGTCACCCGTCGAAAGGGTGTTGAGCCAGCGTCTTTCGACCAATGAGTCTCGCAATGCTTCATTCGGCATAGGGAATGACGGGCGCAACGGCTCGAACGATGCGCGGGGTGATAGTTTAACACCGCCAGATTGAAGATTGCTCCCTTGTTGAACGAGGTCCTGGTACTCAATCAGGTTCATTTTGCGGAAGCCGGAGCCTCGCAAAAGATGTCTGAAGCACAGATTTTTCCCCTCCGGTTTTTGCGAGACCGGAGGCGAAGCGGGTACGTTCGAGGCCCATGGATTCCGTCGTCGCTCACGCTTTTTCCGAGGCTCGGATGGCCCTCGACGAGTTCGTCCATACGCCCGCAACGGGCACGGCCGTCGACGCCGTCGTCGACCGGATCGAAGAGTGCTTCCAAAACGGCGGCAAGATCCTCGCGGCGGGCAACGGAGGCAGCATGGCCGACGCGATGCACTTCGCCGAGGAGTGGACTGGCCGCTTCAAAAACGACCGCCGGCCCTTCCCAGCCATGGCGCTTTGCGACCCGACCCACCTTACCTGCGTGAGCAACGACTTCGGCTTCGAACACGTCTTCAGCCGGATGGTCGCGGCCTTCGCCCGCCCGGGAGACATCGTTCTTCTGTTGTCTACCTCCGGTCAATCGGCAAACCTGATCAACGCCGCCGAGGAGGCGAAGCAGGCTGGAGCAACCGTCATCGGCTTCTTGGGCAAGGGCGGCGGAGCGCTCACCGCCATGTGCGACATCGTCCTCATGGCGCCAGGCAAGGGCTCCGACAGGATCCAAGAGCTCCACATGCTCACCCTCCACGCCATCATTGACGCCGTGGAGCGTCGGTTGGGTGTATAGCCGTTTGGGAGTCCGCGCATGTGTGCGCGTCTTGAATCCCGCCGGAGGCGGGGCCTCTCAAACACCGCTCGCCTTAACGCGTCCCCGGCGCAATCGAAGACGCGGACGTGTCCGCGGAGTCCCAAAAGAGAAGAATTTCGTTTAATATTAAATCATTGAACGGTGCACTTCTTTCCCTAGCGTGGGTTTTCGCGTTATCAGCCCCCAGCGCTGCCGACTCACCTTTCCAGGTGACCTACCGCGACGGCGAAATCACGTCGCTCAAATGCGCGAACGATAAGTTCCCCACCGAATACATCGCTCCCGGCGCCGCATTGGGTTCGGTACATCTCACGTACCGCAGGGGAAGCGAGCCCTGGAAGTCAGACGACCCAACTGACGGAATCGCGGTTTCCAGCCACTTCGAGCCAGTTGGCAACCGCCTGATCTGGCACATCGACGTTAAGAACACAGCTCAAGCTCCGATCGAGATTGGCGACCTCGCGACGCCCCTCCCCATGAACGGCCGCTACGCTCGCGGCACGGGAATGACCAACAGCGTGCTGAAGCACAGCTTCATCTCCGGAGATGGATCGTTCCTCTTCTGGATGCGGCCGAATGCCATCGGGCCGTTCCTCATGATGACCCCGCTTCGCGGCACGACTCCCGAGTATTGGGACGCGATCGGTGGCAAGTATCAGGTCTACATCCACTCGAAAACTGCGGGCGAGATCGCGAAATCGAAGGGGACTCAGTGGCGCATTCCCGAGACGAGCCTGAAGCTCGCGCCCGGCCAAAGCGCCTCTTACGGATACGCCCTTCAATGGGCGAAGGACTACGATGACGTCCGAGACATCCTGGCCAAAGATGGCCAACTCGACGTCCAAGTCATCCCCGGCATGACCGTACCGACCGACCTGGAAGCACAGATCGCGCTGAGATCAAGCCAATCGATCCAGGGCCTCGACGCCGAATTCCCGGCGAAGACGCAAATCCAAAGGAAGAGCAGGCACGGCCAGACCGCGATCTACAAGATAAAGTTCGCGGAGCTCGGCGAGAACCGGCTGACCGTCCGGTACGGAAACGGCCTCAAGACTTGCCTGGAGTTCTTCTGCACCGAGCCGATCGAGACCCTCATCAAAAAGCGCGGCGCGTTCCTGGCGAAGTGCCGCCACACCGATCCGACCAAGTGGTACAACGGCCTGATCTCCGATTGGAACATGGAGACGGGTGTTCTTCTTGGCCCGGACAACTACGACCGGATCACAGGCTGGCGCATCTATGAGGTCTCCTGCGACGATCCCGGCCTCGGAAAGCCCGCGTTTCTTGCCGCGAAGAACGCCGAGTATCCGGTGCAAGGCGAAGTCACCGCACTCGACGACTACATCGAGCACTTCGTGTGGGGCGGTCTGCAGCAAACGACATCGGAGCCGTACCCGTACGGCATCTACGGGATTCCCGACTGGAAAACGCTGCGCGAGAGCAAGAAAAAGCCGCACGACGGCGTCGAGCACATCTGGCGCGTGTACGACTACCCGCACGTTGTTCTGCTCTACGAAAGCATGTATCGGATGGCGGTGCGCCACCCCGAGATCCACACGCGGCTCAAGCCCATCGAGTACTTGAGGCGGGCCTACGGGACCGCCGAGGCGATGTACACGGTGCCCGCGAAGGTCGACGGCTGGTCGGCCTACGAGACCGGCTTCTACAACGAGATGGCTCTCCTGAACGTCATCTCCGATCTCGAGGCGAATGGCTTGAAAGCCGAAGCGAACACGCTCCGTGATCACTGGGAGAAGAAGGTCAAGAACTTCGTGTTGGGTCGGCCAGATCTGTTCGGCTCTGAATACGCCTTCGACTCCACCGGGTTCGAGTCCACCGGCGCGCTCGGCCGCTACGCGATGGAGCACTGCAAGGAACTCGGCATTTCGACCGACGCCGCCAAGAGGTTCCTCGACAACCAAGTCGCGCTCAACATCTTCTGCCGGGGCTCCATCGAGCCGGCCTACTACTATTTGGGAAGCGACTATCGGGGCGGAGCCGGGAACGGCTACACGCTCTCCTACATGTCGCAGATGGGCGGCTGGAGCGTGCTGGACTACGGCCTCCACTACGCAGCCGACCCCGCCTCCTACATCCGCCTCGGCTACGCCTCGTACCTGAGCTCCTGGGCTCTCATGAACACCGGAACCGCTGAGTCGAATTACGGCTACTGGTATCCGGGCAAGGCGAACGATGGCGGCACCGGCGGAGGGTTCGAGCCTGCAGCCTACGGCAAAACCTGGCTTGACCAGCCCCACCACCGCGGCTCTTGGTACTACGGCTGCGAGATCGACCTAGGCTACTGTGGGGCTCTCCGAACGGCCGCCACGACAGTCACCGATGATCCGATTTTCGGCCGGATCTGTCTGGGTGGGACGGGTAGTCAGCTGGGCAACAAGTATGTGTTCGTGCCAAGGGACGGCCTAAGAAGGCGGCTCTATCTACGCCTGAAGAGTCTGAATGCGGATATTCTCTTGGACGGCGCGAGATTCGCGTCGGGCAAACCGGTTCGGATCGATGAGAAGCGTGGCGAAGTAGAGATGCCCGTCACCAACGACAGCTCCGTGTCCGCGAAGATAGTCGTTAAAGACATGGGAAAGGACCATTACGTCGTCCTGCTCGATGGAAAGCCGCTGGCATCCTTATCCGCACACTTCTCAATTCCGGTCGGATCAGGAACGCGAAAGCTCATCGTCCGTCGGAAAGTGGAATCTATTCGGTAGTTGGACGAAACATTTGCCCAAGACTACGAAGTAGATCAGTTGACCGAACTTCCCGGCCATCCGGAGGAAGCCCACTACTACTACCCTGGCGGAATGGTTGACGGCGGCGGGGATGGAGTCCTCGTTCGCGTCCGACGGAGACAACGTCCGATCTGGTTAGGGACTTTCGCCTTTGGCAAGCTCGGTTCCAGGGGTGTGACAGGCATCTACGCGACACCCAATCCAAGAAAGTTATGCGTCGTTGGAAAGGGAGCAGGTTACTTCGTCTCAGTGGACGATCCTTCCAACTGGGAAGAAGTGCGTGTGGAACCGATTCTGGATGTCCGAGGAATTCCTTCGACGTCGCTCATGATCTTTGCGGACTTTACACGGATGATTGCTCACGGTCCGGAAGGTCTGTGTTGGGAAACCGAACGGCTATCTTGGGACGGCTTCGAGATAACTGAGGTATGCGGTTCCACCATCGAGGGACGGTGCCGGAAGCCCGGTTCCGATGATGTCGTGCGATTTGGTGTCGACCTTGACACGGGTGAAGTAAGAGCGCACCCTTAAGTCAGGTGTCTATATGAAGTGGGACCCTATCGCGAAAGGGCTACACAAAACAGGCCCAACAGTATTCCTTTGCGTTTGTTCGCAGTAGGCCGCGAAACGGATGCCCAACGTTATCTCGATAGTAGATGCGAATCTTCCTTTCGCGACCTCCAGCTGATACAGAAAAACCTTCTGGTAGAAAGTCGTCGCCGGAGATGTACACGAAAACAACCGTCTTTCCGCCATTGCTTGACTTCGAGATCCGATAGCATTCGACACTATCGTAAATGACGGGCTCGGCGATTGCTTCCTCCCGTCCACGGCTTCGAGAGCCATTTAACATCTGGGGCCATGGCCACTTGGCGACTACATCGGACAAGCGCACGGCCGCTCCGCGAGTGTCAGGCACGTATGGGGGCCTGATCTCGGAAAACTTGCACCAGATTTCCGGACTCGCCGCCATCGCGCGCCTCGTTTCGGCAACGATCTTTCGAGTAGGTGCCGGGGAGCAAACCCTAAACAAAGACGAGTCCACAGGTATGTCCAGCTTGACGTCAGTGTAAATGTCCACAGGTGACTGCCCAAAGGGATGAAAAGGGCACTGCCCACAAGGCAGATGCGACACGGGGTCCAGATAAAGAATGGAGAGTCCGCCCGAAACCTTGAGCAGCAAGGCAAGAACCTCCTTGCCCCCTACCTTTTGACGGAAGACGTTGCCAAGGCACTTGGCCCTTGAAGGCGAGTCTCCAAAGCTTTCGAAGCCGAGTGGCGCGTAACAATCGCCTGGGTGATACTCATTGTTGAACTCTCCGTCGAGTCCCATTCCGCGAGTCCGCCGACCATCCGTTGTATGGGAAAACCCGTAGCCAGAAACGTTCAGCTTGTGAGGTCGGCCATACGTGTAAAGGCTGTCGTGATCCCAGGCGTTTCCATTGAGTCGACTGATCGTCAACGTAAGGGTCGTGGCTTTGTCGAGAAGCGAGCGCATCTCGTTGTAGGCATGCTGTGCCTTTTCCGCCGACGCCGCTTGCGGAGGAATGGGCGGCGGAGTCCATAACCCTAGCATCGTATGGTTCTGACGGACGGTCCTGCCATTCGTATCTCTCTCGGCTCCAATCTACTCGGCAAAAACCACGTTGACCTGACCGTCCGGCTCCAAGACTGCCAGCCGCACCTCATTCAGGTCCCCGCACTCTCTTTGCCGGAGCGCCTCTTCCACATCCGCCTTGGTCAGCCCCGCCCGCTTCAAATGCTCTTCTACGAACCTGCCATTGCTCACCAAGACAAGCGGCCCGCCACCGACCAGGTTCTTGAACTGCTTCGACTTCAGCATCCCAAACGTGAGCAGCCTGTTCAGTGCCAAAAGAACCACCGCCGCAACGACCCCGCCAGAAAGTGCGGTGCTGCTGTGGACCATCGAGGTTTCGACGGCGCTGCCGAGTAACATGACCACCACGAGGTCCAGGGGAGAGAGCTGGGCCATGGGGTGGCGGCCAAGCGCGCGCATCGCCACGATGAGGAACGCGTAGATGATGCCGGTGCTTGCCGCTATGAGCAGAAGGGCGTGCATATCGTCACACGAGGGTCTTGAGTATGTCTGATTGGCTGGCGCACGTCTTCGACCATCCTACGCTGGACGGCTGTGGGATCATCGCGCTCAAGTGCCTCTTCATCTACTTCTTCCTGATCATCGGTCTGCGTCTGCTGGGCAAGCGCGAGCTCGGGCAGATGAATATCTACGACCTGATCCTCATCATCGTGCTGGGCAACGCCGTGCAGAACGCGATGATGAATGGCGACAACTCGCTCGTTGGCGGCCTGGTTGCCGCGACGGTTCTGCTGGTCGTCAACCGGCTGTTCGGATACGTGATGCATCGCTCTTCGAGGATCGAGAAGTCCATGGTCGGTCAGCCCGTTCTGCTCTTGAACCAAGGCAAGCCGGTCGAATCCCGCATGAGGCGCGAGGGGATCAGCTATGAGCAGCTCATGCAGGCCTTGCGGGAGCATGGACTGGTCCGGCCCGAGGATGCGAAGATCGCCGTGCTCGAGATCGACGGCTCTATCAGCGTGGTCCCGAAGGAAGCCGAAGTGATGAGGACCAAACGCCACTTTAAGGCGTTACGACTACCCTAACGACGCCCCATTTTTGCTACGCTTAGGGAATGGCATACGAAGGCAGAGCAGCCATTTTGGAGGAGCCGGGCGCACCGGCCGTGATTCGCGACATCGTGGTCGATTCGCCAGGTCCGAACGAGGTTCTGATCAAGCTGTCAGCGAGCGGCGTTTGCCACACCGACCTCACCGTCAAGAACCTGAAAGGCAACGGAATGGCGTTCCCGATCGTGCTCGGCCATGAGGGCGCCGGCATCATCGAGGAGGTCGGACCCGGCGTACAGGGCCTCGCTCCCGGCGACCCGGTCGTGATCGCTTACCGCGCCCCCTGCGAGCAGTGTCCTGCCTGCCGCCGAGGCGATCCCCGCCACTGCTACATGGCGCTTCGGCCTCAGCAACGGATTCACCGGAAGAGCGATGGCGCGCTCTGCTCGCAGGTTCTTCGCTGCGGCACCTTCTCGACTCACACTGTCGTTCACGCGAAAGCGGCCATCAAGATGCCCAAAGAGATGCCGCTCGATAAGGCGAGCCTCATCGCGTGCGGAGTCGTGACCGGAGTCGGGGCGACCATGAACACAACCCCCGTCTGGCCCGGCTCGCGCGTTGCCGTGATTGGGTGCGGCGGCGTTGGACTCAGTGTCATCCAGGGCGCCAAGCTGGCCCACGCCAAGCAGATCATCGCAGTCGACGTAAATCCCACCAAGCTGGAATGGGCCAAGAAGTTCGGCGCGACGCACACCGTGAATGCGAAGGATGGCGACCCCGTCGCACAGGTTCGCCAACTCACCGATGACGGCTGGGACGGCGGCGTGGAGTTCGCCTTTGAGGCGACCGGCATCCCCATGTGCACG
>DASZPA010000041.1:0-5278 GCA_035550555.1 Fimbriimonas sp. | reverse complement strand
GCCGGGTATTGCCGGGAAATCTTTCATCTGGCCGCGGAAACGGCTGCGGCAGTGGTTCAAAAGGTGGGGGTTGCAACTCCGGATGAGGACGACCTCTCGGTGATTTCAGGTCGCGAACCGCCCCAAGCGGGCGGGTATCATGCCTAGCCAGAGCTTCATCATGCGAATTAAGAACAAAGAAATCCGGGCGCGACGCCACCGCAAAGAGCAGAAGATCAAAGAGGCCGAAAAGGCCGTCCGCCTGCAATACGCCGACAAGAAGGACGCGCCAAAGCCCACCGCCAAGGCCCCGGCCAAGCCAGCGGCCAAGAAGCCGGCTCCCAAGAAGAAAGAAGGCGAGTAGCCATAGAACATTCAGGGCTCCCGATCTCGGGAGCCCTGAATGCGTCTTTACCGATCAGGCTTACTGATCGCCGGAATTGTTGTCCGGGTTCGAGTTGCCCTGATTGTCGTTGGACGAGTTGTTATCCGGGTCCGGCGTATTGCTCGGTGGGTTCACGTTGATCGTGGGGTTGGAGGCCGGAGGCGTCACGTTGATCGTCGGATTCGATGCGGGCGGCGTCACGTTGACGTTAGGCGGACTCACATGGACGACCGGAGGCGGAGCCGGTGCCGAAGGAGTCACGATAATCGGTTGGGCTCGGCCACCGTCGTCATGCAGAACCTTGGTCGTAGAGTGTTCGACCACCGCCGGGGCGGACGCCGAATTGCTGGCGCTCTGATCGATCATAAAGTAGGCGAAGACTGCGACGAGCGCCACTACGCCGAGGATAAAAGTGATCGCCCAGGGTCCCCAGGAACGGTCCTCTGTTTCGACGAGGGTCGTGTTTCGCTCCACGACCGGGTTGATTGTCTTGTGCTCGATGACCACCGGAGGGTCGCTGTAAGGATCGTTGATACCTGCCATTGTTTTGCTCTCCTTTCAAACCTTTAACGGCTGACTAGCCGGTTACAAGGTTCGACTCGGCACCTTCGGAGAGTGTTTCAGCGGTGGGTCGGGGGTCCCAGTCGGCGCAGATAGGCAACCAGAATCGGCACGATCCGCCGGGCCAGGTCGCCCTTGATCATCTCTTCGCCGTTCGTGGCTTTTGCCGACCTGATCGAGAGAAAGCCGCTGATCGATTGACCCGGAACAAAGCCTCGAGACTCATCCCACCTTCCGATCGTGAACATGAGCATCTCGCTCTCCATGCTGTGCTTACCGGCGCCGTCGTCGATCGTTCCGGTCTTCATGGCGATCCGGTAGCCCGCTGACGCGACCGCCGAGCGGATTGCGCCGGCGTCCGCCGCTGGGATCGTGGTGATGGCTTGGAGGGGCGCAAGCAGATGCGGCTCTCGCCAACCCTTGAAGTCGCTGATCGGCCAAGGCATGTCCGCCACCTTCTGGGGAGGGTCGCCGAAGGTGGCCATCACCTTCTTTCCCGTCATCAGCCTGGCCGCGTTGACGGACATGGTCAAAGCGTTCCAACGGCATTCACCGGCTCCGATCATGTACCGCAGGAGCTGCCCGTCCAGATCGGTGAGGCTCGTGGTGTCCGTGACGTGCAGGTCCGGTAAGACCAGCTCCTTCAGGCCCTGGTCGCGGTAAGGCAACGATATCGCGCCCAGGAACCCTTCATCGCTCCGAGTCGCGTCGTTGAAGTCGAAAGAGACGGCGTTGGGACCGTAGCACGTCTGGATGCCCTGGAAGTACGCCGTCTGATCCAGCTCGACGCTGTTGAGTGTCAGTTTCTTGGTTCCAGGGACGAACACCCTTGAAAGAGCTTCTCGCGGGCGGAAAGCGACACGAGCTCCGTCCGTCCACACGGGCCCGTTCCCGGGCTGCAGGAGGCTTTGAAGCTCCGAGCGCTGCAGCTTCGGGTCGGACTTGTCCGACACCAGCCCGATGGTCGAGGTGACGATAGCCGGCCAGGTTCGCGAGTCTCGAAGGTAGGTGAACATGTCTACCTGCGGACGAGGCACCTCTTTGAGTCCGATGAGCTTGCCGCGCTTCAGCTCGATGTCGCCAAGCTTCCGGTATGCGGGAGGGTCTCCCTCCACCGCAGCCTGTTCGTCGACTTTGAGATCCTCCAGGTGAAACGTCTTGCCGTCGAGCTGACTGCACAGCGCGGCAAAGCTGAGCGGCTTTACCGTTGAGCCAATCGTCCGATTCACGAAGTCCCAGCTCGAGCGAGACGCGACGAGAGCGTCCCGGTCGTTTGAGAATCGGTTGCGGACTTGCTGGAAGTCTTCGTCCGGCGACACTTGCGGCACTGCCGCCAAGGCTCGGATCTGGCCCGTGTGCGAATCCAAGATGCTGACCGCCGTGAACGGCAGCCCATCCGGCTTGCGAGCGCCGCCGGTCACGGGGCGCGAACGCTCCTCAGCCCAGCCCCGAAGCTCGGCTTGGAGCTTTCGCTGAAGATCGAGATCGAGCGAGACAGCCACGTTGCCGGCCTTCGGCTTCGAGTCGTCGACCGCCTCGGCGATCGACCGTGCAAGTGGGAAGTCGGCGCCCTGGGGAAAGCTGCGCGTGTAGTGGCCGTTTCGCCAAGAGACGGTAGCCAAGTTGGAGTCGCTGGGTCCGGTGTAGAGGATCGTGAACGACTGCTCCAAGCCGTCCTGCCCGGGGTAGGTCAGCGTGATCACGTCATTCGGGACGAGCTCGACCTCGTTCTGCTCGAGGTTGGGTTCCAAGCCGTCGATCGTGATCGTGCCGGGCTTGCCTGCGGTTCGCCAGCGGAACATCAGCTTGTCTCCGACCAGCTTGATGCCACCATAGTCGATCCGGCCGTACCGGGCTGAGGGCTGCTCCAAATCGATCGACTGGGCGACCGTCGCCTTGACCCGCTGCCCCAGCACCACCACGGCGGGTGGCGCTCCCTTCTGAAGCTCGATGGGCTCACGGACGCCGTTCAAGAAGAGCCGTCGGCGATTGGAAGCGCTGACTGCCACAAGCGAACCGTGCCAAGGTACGCCGGGATCGACCTGGAAGGGCGACCTGACCGAATAGAACGAGTGGTCGACAAGCACTTCGCTCCGCCCGTGGCCGGGCAGTAAGGGCGTCTGGGTCGACGCTCCTGCTTCGTAGTTCGCTACTGCCGTTTGAACGAACGCCGAGGCCCGCTGGTAGGCGTAGGTGTATCTTGCCGCCGTGTGTTTTTGCCCTGCCTCCTTCTCGATCCCCGAGCTGACGGCGGCGAGCTGGTCAAGCACTTTCGGGCTGAAATTGAACGGCTGAGCCGGGTCCCCGTCCGTGGTGTACAGCCGGTAGCCCAAGATCGCCCAACCGATTACGAGAAGACCCGGAAAGGCCCACCACCAGGCCGCGAACTTCGCCGCCTGCCGCCGGACCTGCATGTCTCTCTCGGCGGCGGTGGACGCGGAGAGGGCGATCAGGACGAGCGCAGCCAAAAGCAACGAAACATTGAGCGCCAGGTCCTTGTAGGAGTCGAGGGAGAGCAATGGAACGTTTTCGCCGGTAAACGGCGCAGCCCACAGGTTTCCGAGCCCCATATAGACCCCGCCCGTCCCGACGATTCCTGAGATCGCGAACAAGGCGCGCACATGTTCCCGCCCTTCGCGTGCTTGACTCTGGCGCCACGCCGTGGCGAAGAGCGCCAATGCGAGGAGCAGCAGCATCGTGATCGTGCAGAGGCCCACGGTCTTTCCATGCTCACCTACCAAGAACACGCTAAATGCGGCGTCGGAGAGCATCGTCGCGTAGGTCATTCCCGCGTTGCTGAGCGGAGCGCGGAAGTAGCCGCTGCCCGCTCCCTTCACGTAAGCCTTCATCTGCCAACGCTGAAGGAGCGCCCGCTCCATCTCCAGAGGCCGGAACCTGCCGTACTTCGCGGCGGGATTTACCATCAGCTCTTGGGCCGCGTCGGCGTCGGTCGCCACGAACCGGTACGGGAATGCGCTCGCGTGAACCAGCGGTGCGGCTAACCGGCTGACAAGGAGCTTCCCACCGATGGAGGGCGAGAATAGAATGCCAAGGACGATCGATACGCACACGAGCCCGGTGCCGACCTTGGCGCGGTACGGCCTCGAATCGCCGTCGAGGCTCTTCACAAAGCCGGCTGCGAGCATCGCGAAGCAGAGCGGCACCAGGAATATCACGGTGCCCGGGTCGTTAAAGAGGAGCAGCAATGGCGTCAGCCACCGAACCCGCTGCAGCCGGCTGTTGCGCAGGGAGGGCTGCTCGGGGCCGCGAAAGCTCTCCGCCACGCCTTGGAAGACCATTCCGATCACAACCAGCCCAACGCCGTACAAGGCGGTACTTGGGAATGGAAACAGGTGCAGCAGCTTGTGAAGGGCTTCCAGAGTCGCCGTGCCCAGCGCCAGCATGTAGCATCCGTCAGCCGTCCGTTGAAGCGTGGGATAGTCGAGCCAGCTTGGAGCCTCGCGGCCTTGGCTGCGATCTTGAAGGCGCGAAATTACGAGCACACCAAGCGCCAACAGCGGAGGAACGATCACAGCTGCGAAGACTGCCTTTGCCCAGCAAGTGCGGTAAGACTCTGCCGCGGAGGCGTTCATGTTGAAAGGAGGAGACAGCGAGACCCTGTAGGCGAGGATCACTCTGACGGTCAAAAGCGTGGCAGCGACGACCCAAAGCACGAAGGCTGCCGAAATCGGCGCCACGTTGCGGAGCGGCCGCGGCGCCCTCTTCGAGAACAGCTTGAGGCGTATGACCGATGCCGAGCAGAGCAGCCAGCCCGCGGCCAATCCCAAGAGCGGCAACAGCCAGGCGGTTCTTTGGCCATCCAACGGATCGGCCAGCGCATAAAGCGGATGCACGGACGCGTCGCCCAGGTCGAGCGTCTCATTGGGTTTGACGGGAGAGAACCCTTGCCGGTTGATTTGGATCGGTCCGAACGTCGAGCCGTCCGGAGCAAACTTGAGGCTGGTGAGAACCACCGAATTGAGATTGCCAGTGTCAAAAATGTAGCCGTCGCCCTGCTGCCCAACGTCTGCGGAGGCGAAGCGCAGCGTCCCATCGTTCTTGGCGATCGCCTCCGGCGGCGGCATGGGATAGGAGCGGGGAGGGTCGAACAAGAATCCGACTCTCGAGCGGCTGGCCGCGACTACGTTCAGGTGCTGCTCGCCGTCCGCACCTGTGGCTGAAATTTGGCACCTGCCGGCGCAGTCGATCGTCGGCGCAACGGACTCTGGAACGCCCTCTTGACGCGCAATCGTGAGACCTGATGCCGCTCCCACCAGGCCGAAGCCCGACTTCCTGTCGCGAACCCTGCGGACGATCTGCAGCCGGTCCAGGACCGACTCGCCCGCATCGTCC
>DASZPA010000040.1:0-10743 GCA_035550555.1 Fimbriimonas sp. | reverse complement strand
CTCGCGATCCTACTCAGCGCGCTCAAGTCGAACTCCGAAATCCAGTGGGTGGGAGGCGACCGGTTCCGCAGGGCCGGCACAGTGCCCGATTACATCGAGGAGGTTCCGGAGCCGTTCCGATTCACCGCCAGCAACGAAGTGGATGAGGACGGCGAGCTGATCGACGTGGAGCTCACGGACGAGGGCCTCAGCTCGACGCTCAGGAAGCTGCTTCAGCATCCGCTGGCAACGGACGTGCTGGACGAGGACGTCGTTGCGGCTCCCAAGACGATGCCCGACTCCGTGCGGCTGGTTCTCAAGTCCATCCACCGCGAGCTTGGCACGTTCCCACTTTGCCAGATTCCAACCGACTGGCTGTCTTCGACTCCGGCCTTGCAGGAGATGGTGTTTTTGGACGGCAGCGGACGCGAGCTTCAGGTTTGGATGAACACCGAGGCGCGGCTCATGTACAACCTGATCGACTGGTGGTACGAGCAGCCAATCGAAAATGGGGCCGTTTTCACCCTCACGAAGACGCCGCGGGCCAACGTGTTGGAGTTCGAGTGGATGGACCAGCCCGACCCGGTCGTCTACATCAGCTCGCAACGGATGGAGGAGCTTCGCCAGATCGGCTCTTCGGCTGAAGGGCGCAGCACCTTGGACCTGCTTATCCAGGTGATGAGCCACTGGCCCAAGGGCGCCGACTATCTGACGCTGCTGGCCGAGGTGAACGTGGTTCGTCGGTCGACCCGCCGTCTGATCGCGTCGCTGCTCTCGAGCTACCAGTGTTTCTACCAGCGCTCAGGAAGTCCGGTCTGGCACTTCGATCCGAAGAAGGTCGACCAGGGCTTCGACAAGACGAAGCGCAAGTTCGTCAAGAAGTAAGGCTCTTCTGAGCGGCCCGGATCGCCTGTCAGGCGGTCCGGGTCTGTTTGTTTGCGGTCCGCCGCAGCGCCCTTCGACGGTGGGTCCGCCTGCGGCGGGTTGCAGGACCTGCAAGCTAGACGGAGGCCTATGTTAGCGCGGCTTGGTTTTGTATCGAGGAACGGTTCCCATTCGCCGCTGATCCTCTTCCCAGTTCTTGATCATCACGTATTGCCGCGGCGAGAGCAGGCTCTTCATCTTCTTGTCGGCCGATGTGAGGAGCTTGCTGACCTGCTGTCGCTTTGCGAAGCGGCCACTGTTGGAGTAGAGGATCTTCCTTTCGGCGATGGCGAGGCTCAGGTAGATGACGCGGAGTCCTTTTCGCTGCTTGGCGGTTAGGTGGATGACCGCCGGCAGAGAAGAGATGCGCTTGTCCACGAGGTGTGCGGGGTCGAGCGGCACCACATGGATCGGGTGAATACGCTGCTGGCCCGCAAGGGAGCTGGAGGCGACGCACAGCGCCAAGGCGAGGAGGAACGATCGCACGAGGGAAAGCCTACCGCGCCGGCATAAAAAAGGCCGCGGCAATTCCGCCACGGCCAATCTATGTATATATGTATGGCTGGGTACGAACAAAAAGGCGATGCCTGATCGTTCGACTGACGATATGATACACGAAGTTGTCGTCTCTGACAAGCGATCTCGGGGTGGGGATGGCGAAGCGTGCCAACGGGTTTGTCGGATCTTCCATCCCAATGCGTCTTCCGGAGGAGCTATGGAACCGATCTTCGGCCTCCAGAGGTTTGTTTCGATGCGGTCCACACCTTCGGTGTGGGCTGGCATGGGTCGCGCCGTTGGCGCGGACGGTCTCGCCTGAGTCTCGACCCGGTTAGCCGAATGCGGGGGACAGAAGCGCCAAGTTAGGCCGGAGGCGTCCTGCAGCGGCGGGATGAGAGATCGTTGCGTTGAAGCGGTTCAAGGGCCTCAAGGCTGCATAACCCTTCGATGGTTGGCTTAGGGGATCGAGGGACTGCCCGACCGACGGTAAAACCATGGGGCTGGCAGACAAGTGGATGGAAACACAGGCTCGTTTCCCTTCATGGAAAATGCCCTCGGCTATGTGGATCTCAAAAAAAAGGCGCCTACAAGCTCTTGGGAATCCTTTCGGAGCAATCAGGTGTAACCCATGTGTCCGGTATGGACAGCCTGAAAATGGGTGCGGGGACAGGATTTGAACCTGTGACCTCCGGGTTATGAGCCCGACGAGCTACCAGACTGCTCCACCCCGCGGTGCGAAAGAATAGTATGGCAGGTTTTCGGGGGGAAATCAAGCCGAACCACGACGAAGCCGCGCTTTAGTGCAAGGATTACACGGCCTGCGCTACTCCACCCTCAACCGGTACCCGACTCCTGCTTCCGTGGTGACGAGCTTGGGTCGGGCAGCGTCGGATTCCAGCTTGTGGCGGAGCTGGGCGGAGTAGACGCGGAGGTAGTGGTTCTCATGGGCGTAGGCGGGTCCCCAGACTTCCGTGAGGATTTGCTTGTGAGTGACGACTCGGCCGGCGTGGCGGATCAGCAGTACGAGGAACTTGTACTCGATGGGCGTCAGGTGGATTTCGACTCCATCCTTGAAGACTTGCCGCGTCGACAGGTCGACCCTCACTCCGTGCGCCTCGAACACGGGCTCTTCAGTAACCTGATGACCCCTATGCCGACGTAGCGCGACGCGGATCCTGGCCATCAGCTCTCCAAGGCTGAAGGGTTTGGTCAGGTAGTCGTCCGCGCCTGCGTCCAGCGCATCCACCTTGTCCTTCTCCTGGCCCCGAGCCGATAGGACGATGATCGGCACATCGGTCCACTCGCGAAGCTGACGTGTCACATCGATGCCGTCGATGTCGGGAAGGCCGAGGTCCAAGAGGACGACCTGAGGGTTGAGCTGGGCCACCAGCGCCATGCCTTCTCGCGCATTCTCGGCCTCCTTTAGCTCAAAGTCGGAATCGCCGAGACTGGCGCGGATAAACGCCCGGATGGGGCGCTCGTCTTCGATCATCAGAATCCGCGTCTTGTTGGACATCTGTTACTCGGCAGGAATGGTCGGCGCACCGGAGCCTACCGGGAAGCTGATCAGGAAGGTGGCCCCGCCGCCCGGCGTCTCGGCGGCTTTAGCCTCGCCTTCATGGATCCTCGCGATGGCCCTTGTGATGGCCAGCCCCAAACCGAATCCCGATTCGTTGCCCCCCTTGCGAATGAACTTCTCGAACACATGCTCCCGATCGGCAGGTGAAAGGCCCGCGCCGTGGTCGACGACGGAGATCTCGACCATTGGGCTGACGAGATTCGCCGCTAGCTCGATGGGCGTGCCAGGCGACGTGTGCTTGACGGCGTTCTCCAAGAGATTCACCAACGCCTGCTCGATAAGAGGCGCGTCGACGTGCACCAGAGGCAAATCGGGATCCACGGAGACGCCGACCTTACGGCCCTGAAGCTGGATTTCGGTGCGGGTGAGCGCACCTCCCACAATCTCTTCCACGCTGTTCCACTCCAGGTTTGGCTCCACCGCTCCGCTCTCGAGTCGAGTCATGTCGAGGAGGTCGCGGACGTGCCGGTTGAGGCGCTGCGACTCGCGGAAAATAGTCTCGGCCAGGGTCTTCGAGTCGCCCTTTTCCTCAACGAGCGCGCTGGCCGCGCCCGCGATGGCGGTCAGGGGGCTTCGAATGTCGTGGGAGACGCTGCTGAGGAGGGCGCTGCGAAGCTTCTCCGACTCGGCCTCCAAGCGAGCCTCCGCGCCCTCGCGCGCAAGTTTCGCCCGCTCTATCGCCAGCGCCAATCCGTTCGCAAAGGTCTCAAGCAGGGTCCGCTGCGCCGGGTCGAGCTTCTCGCCTTGGAAGTGGGGCTTGAGGGCCAGAACCCCAAGGGTGGCTTCGCCCACTCGGAGAGGCAGATATAGGCCCGTCGCGGAAGGGAGCGTATCGGTTGTGGAGCCCGCCGCTTTGCCGTTATCGAAGCTCCACTGAGCCACAGGTGTTTCGCGGTGGTCGTTCTCGAAGTGCGACCGCGATCTCGCGATGGGAGTAAGTCGGCCACGCTCGTTTGGGAGAAGTACGGCTACGTCCGTGTCGAAATCCTCCGCGATGCGCCTGGCGGCGGCTACGGCAATCTCGGTTCTGCCGCGGCTCTTGGCCATCTCGCGACTCACATCGTACAGCGCGCCAGTGCGTCTTTCCCTTGCGGCCGAAGCTTCGGCTTGTGCCTTGAGGCGAGACGTGAGGCTGCTGATGAGGATGGCAACCCCGAACATGATTCCGAACGTTGGCAGATAGGCCGCGTCGGAGACGGAGAACTCGAGGCGAGGTTCGATGAAGAAGAAGTCATAAGCTGCGACGCTCAGTAGGCTGCATAGGAGTGCCGCGCGGATGCCAGTTCTTGCCGCGGTGAGCGAGATGCCCAGCAGGTAGAGCATCACCACATTCTCATGGGGCAACCTCCGGTAGAGCATTCCCCCAAAGGTGCTCACCACTGCCGTCACGAAGACCGCTAAAAGATAGTCCTTGATCTGTCCTGGAGGAAGCTGGAACCCAGACGGAGCATGGACCGAGGGCTCCTCGCTGGTGATGACCTGCACCGATATCTCTCCGCTTCGGCGGACCAGCTCGTCCACGACGCTCCCGTGGAGGATCTCTCGCCAGCGCGGTTTGATCGGCTTGCCGACAACGATCAAACTCACGTTGCGGAGCTGGGCGTAGCGAAGGATTTCGCCGACGATGTCATGTGCGGAGCGGCGAGCGGTTTCCATGCCGAGGTCGGCAGCGAGTCTCAGCGCGTCGTCGGCTCGCTGGCGATCCTCGGCTGCGCGGCCCTGCTGGCGGTCGCTCTCGACGTAAAGCGCGTACATCTGGGCGTGGGCTGTACTGCCGATTCTGGACGCCGCTCTGACGACCTTTTCACCCAATCGGTTTGGTGCGACGCAGACGAGGACCCGTTCTCGAGCGGCCCACAGTGACCGGACCCCCTGGTTCTCTCGGTACGTCTGCATCTGAGCGTCCACCTGGTCGGCAGCACGCCTCAGCGCAAGCTCCCTCAAGGCGATCAGGTTGCCCTTCTTGAAGAAACCATCCAGAGCCTTGTCTATTTGCTCCTGAACGTAAACTTTGCCCTCCCGAAGCCGTTCGCGCAGCTCATCCGGCGAAATGTCGACAAGCTCGATCTCGTCGGCTCGTTCGATGAAGGAGTCGGGGACCGATTCGCGGACCTGCACGCCCGAGATCTGTGCGACAACGTCTTTCAGCGATTCCAGGTGCTGAATGTTGACCGCCGTGTAGACGCTGATGCCCGAGGCCAAGATCTCTTCCACGTCTTGCCACCTCTTGGGATGGCGAGAGCCGGGCGCGTTAGAGTGGGCCAGCTCGTCGATGAGAACAATCTCCGGCCTGCGGACGAGGACAGCGTCGAGATCGAACTCTTGAAGCGTGACGGCGCGGTAGGTGATCGGCCGGGTGGGGATCTTCGGAAGGTCGCGAACCAGCGCGTCCGTCTCTTTGCGCCCGTGAGTCTCGATGAGGCCGATGACCACGTCCACGCCGCGCTCGAGAAGCTGGTGAGCCTCCGCGAGCATCGCATAGGTCTTACCGACGCCAGCGCTCGCACCTAAGAACACTTTCAGGCGTCCTTGGTTGGGTTTCTCCTCTTGTTGTAGGCGCTTCAGCAGAGCGTCCGGATCGGGACGCGCTTCGGTCATAAGCTTTCAACTAGGTTACGCGGTCGCCGCAATATCGGTTTGGATTCCGGCTTGGTTTTGATGGGAAATTGATGGGGGCGGCTGCAAGTTGGCAAGTTTGCATGTTGGCAAGACGGATGGGGGAGTGAAGACCCGTTCCTTTCGCTCTTGCGAACATGAAAACCTGCCAACCCGCAAACTCGACACCTCAATAGACCGCTGTCACCTCGATCTCCACGTCCACCGCACGCGGCAGTCCGGCCACGGCTACGGTGGAGCGCGCTGGGGGTTCAGAGGTGAAGAACGAGCCGTAGACTTCGTTCACCGAGGCGAAGTGATCCATGGAGCTGAGGAAGATCGTGGTCTTTACGATGTTTGCGGACGTGAGGCCTGCTGCCTCCAGCACGGCAGCAATATTTTTGAGGCACTGCTGCGTTTGCTCCTTCACGTCTCCTCTCACCAGCTCTCCGTCCGGCGTGAGGGGGATTTGACCGCTTAGGAACAGGAAGGAACCTTGGGCTTTGATGGCCTGACTGTAGGGTCCGATTGCGCCGGGCGCGCCGGTGGTAGAGATAGGCTCTCGCGTCATGCCTGCGAGGATACCGGGACTATTCGTTCTCCGAGTAACTCAACGTAGATCTGGCGATTTGGAGCCAATCCCTGTGGTTGTCACCGAGCCAGGTTTCAAGCGATTTGCGCGCCGATTCGCGGCGGGTTCTTGTCCAAAGGAGGCTGAACTTGGGAGCGTTTTTTGGAAAACCACCCGATAGTCCGCCGGCCAGATAGTCGCCGATCGTAACCGGAAAGGTCGCTCCAACCTTTATCGGAGAGTCCGAAGAGGGAATTCCGAAGCTTCCCTTGGACATGCCGTTCCCCAACTGGAACTGCACATAGCGATGCCCGCCTTGGACCAAGGGCTTGCCCGTACCGAGTACGCGATCCGATTCCATCTCGCGGACAAGCAATCGGCGATACGGTTGGAAGCTGAGCAGCGGGGAGTATGGGAGGGACCTCGTGAGGTCCTCAATCGCCCTGAACTCCTCCGCCGGATCGGTCGAAGACAAACCGGCCGCGAATCGGTTCAGGCAGGCCACGGCGATTTGACGAACCTTGAGATTGTCAGGAGCTTTCCAGACGGGGGCGAAAAGGGTCGGGCTGACGCGCGGAACAAGGGACCGGAATGACTCGGTGAGGAGCTTGTAGTCCGCGATCGCGGACTCATCTCCCAGAGCAAGACGATCGGCAATCGCGATACCTGCTGGACTCGAGAACTCTCCCATCGTGCCTGTGAGCTTTGAGCCCCCGTTTCGCTCTTGTCGAAACTTCTCCAGGTAGGCGTCGGTCGCCAGCTTCAACGAGGGAACGGCTCGATTGGGCGCCCACTCAACCAAACAATGACCAAGCTGCATCGCGTCCATTGCATACGGAGCGCCACCCTGGCCGGCCTTGCAGACCTGCGCGATCCGTTTCGCCATCAAGCTTGCGATTTCCTCTCCGTATTTGGCACGTAAGGGCTCGCCGGTCATGGGAGCTTTCGACCTGTCGTAGGGAATGTCGACGTCTCCACCGAACCAGGCCTCGCCGTTCGGCTTTGTGAGAAACCTCGCCGCTTCCAGCCATCGGCTCGTCCCAAGCCCATCATTTCGAAGAACCTGCAGCCAGCGCTCGGGCTCGGTCAAGCCCCTCTGTGAACTCCACAACGCTCGCAGTTTGGGTGCAGTGAGGGAGGCCATATCGTAAGAGCATTGAACCGAAGAGGGCCAGATTTCTAGAATGAGGTCCTCCGCAATGCGCTTCACCGGCTGAACGTTTGGCGGGCCGGGATTTCCCAAACTGGCGCTCATGCTGGCCATGTGAAACGAGCGAGTCAGGCGGGTGTCTCGCTCGAAGGCGTCGATCAGAGCGGGAATCGTTGCGTCCCCCTCCGCGACAAGTGCTCTGCAGACCGGATCGTCGGAACCAGAAACGGTATCCAGGTCATCGATCAACGTGGCGATGCGCGTCGGCCGGTCGAGCTTTTGGAGCGAGGCAACATCGACCGGCTCCGGCTTCGGCTTCTTGACTCGCCTCTCGAGGTCTGCATAAAGGGACTGGGCCGCTTCCAGGCTGGACTGAATCCTTCGTTCATCTTCTTGACGAGAGAGCAGGGCGTTGGCGGGCGCGGACTTGCTCTGGACGAACCGCAGCCTGACCTTGATCGCTCTTACCATTCGGGCCGCCGCCTCCAAACCATCGCGGTCCCTCCGACGAACTAAATCTCCTGTGGCCACGGGGTAATAGGCCTCGGTCAGCCTTGCGAGAAGCTGATCCGCAGCGTTTCCCTCGTGCAGGTGGGGCATCGTTTCGAACGCGCGCTCAGCCAAGCGGGTATCTCCGGCAAGAAGCAACAGAGCCGGAGTTGCCGGGCTTAGCTGGAAGTAGTAGTATCCGAAGAACGGCCGCTTGGAAGTCTCTGCGAGGAGATCATTCAGTGCGGTGTTCAAATCGGCAGGTTCAACGTGGCCGTCCACGACAGTTTCCACGCCGTTGAGCAAGGTGACTCTCTTATGGTCAGCGGAGACCCAACCGTAGAGATCGGCTAACCCAGGCTGATTGAGGATGACCTTTTCGAAGACTCGTCCTCTCGGATCGGAGAGGCCGTTTCCAAGAAGAGCCTTCGCCGCGCGAACGTAATCGGGATCGAGCTTGGTGTTTGGCGGCGTCCAAGGAACCGAGGCGACCTCTGTGGAGGGAAGATTCATCCGGCGGTGAAGGGATTGCCAGGCAAAGACGCCGGCGCCGGCGAGGCCGGTGAGAAGAATGACGGCAACGAAGCCTCGCTTCATTGCGGTTTAGTGCCGGCATTGAGGCGGATCGTTCACCGAAATCTTTGGGACGGTAAACTTCCACCTTAGAATGAAGGTCTTGGTAATCGGCTCCGGCCCGATTGTCATTGGGCAAGCTGCGGAGTTCGATTATGCGGGGACTCAGGCCTGCAAGTCTTTGCGGGAAGAGGGCCATACCGTCGTCCTCATCAACAGCAACCCCGCCACGATCATGACTGATCCCGGCGTTGCCGACGCCCTGTACATCGAGCCGTTGAACGCCGATTTCTGCGAGCGTGTGATCGCGCGGGAGCGGCCCGATGCGTTGCTACCGACCCTCGGCGGACAGACCGGGCTCAACCTAGCCACGCAGCTCTCCGACGCTGGAGTGTTAGAGAAGTACAACCTGCGGGTGCTTGGGACGCCTCTCAGCGCGATCAAGAAAGCCGAAGATCGCGAGAGCTTCCGATCTCTGATGCGCGAGATCAAGGAACCGGTGCCCGAATCGTGGATCATCGGAACCGAGGCGGAGTTGCAAGCGGTCCTGGACGTAGTCCCATACCCTTGCATTATTCGACCGGCCTACACGTTGGGTGGAACCGGAGGGGGTATCGCCGAAACGCGGGAGGAGCTTTGGGAGATCGGACGCAAGGGGCTTAAGCTTTCCATGCGGTCCCAGATCATGGTGGAGCGGTCCCTGCTCGGCTGGAAAGAGGTCGAGTACGAGGTCATGCGCGACTCTGCTGGGAACTGCATCACCGTGTGCAACATGGAGAATCTCGATCCGATGGGGGTTCATACGGGCGATTCGATCGTCGTGGCGCCTTCGCAGACCCTGAGCGACCTCGAGTATCACATGCTCCGCACGGCTTCGCTCAAGATCATCCAGTCGCTTGGGATCGAGGGCGGTTGCAACGTTCAGCTCGCGGTGAACCCCGAGAGCTTCGACTACTACGTGATCGAGGTGAACCCGCGCGTGTCGCGATCTTCAGCACTCGCGTCCAAGGCCACCGGCTACCCGATCGCGCGCGTCGCCGCCAAGATCGCGGTTGGAAAGACGCTGGACCAGATTGAGAACCAGGTCACCGGCACCACGCGAGCCTGCTTCGAGCCTGCCCTCGACTACTGCGTGGTAAAGATTCCGCGCTGGCCCTTCGACAAGTTTGCCAAGGGTGACCGCTCGCTTTTCACTCAGATGAAGGCAACCGGCGAGGTGATGGCGATCGACCGGTCCTTCGAGGCCGCGTTCATGAAGGCGATCCGCGGTCTGGAGATCAAGCCCAAAGACCTTCGGCACCCTCGCATCCAGGCATTGAGGGACGATGAGCTGACGAAGGCGATCGGCAAGCCTACGGACGAGCGGCTTTGGGCATTGGCCGAGGGGATCCGGCGAGGATGGGGTGTCGACGCCGTCAACCGGATCAGCCGCGTCGACAAGTGGTTTCTGAGAAAGATCTCAAAACTGATCGACATCGAAACGCGGCTTATGGAACGCGGACGGGAAGAGAACTTGGAGGGACTCTCCGAATTGATTTCGGAAGCTTTTCTGATCGGTTATCCTTCGCGCTCGATTGTCGAGCTGCTGGGCGTGGTGGCAGGAGACACGCCGTTTCGAAAGCAGGCCCTGGCGTTGATCGACCAGCAGAAGGTGATGCCGGTGTTCAAAATGGTCGACACCTGCGCCGGGGAGTTCGAGTCGCAGACGCCGTACTACTACGGGACGTTCGAGCAGGAAGACGATTCGAAGCTGGCCGGCGCCTCAGGTACCCTATGAGCCCTGTCGGGGCGTAGCTCAGCTTGGTAGAGCGCGTGCTTTGGGAGCATGAGGCCGTCGGTTCGAATCCGGCCGCCCCGACCAACATCTTGTGAAAGCGGGGGATGCTTTACTCTCCAGGGCCGGGCCGACACGAAGCGGGGGAGACGTTGGTGAGAAGCGAACTCCGCAAGTCAGGGAAGAACTTAACTCTAAGCCCGGTTCTGCTAACCTCCATCAGGTTGCCATTCAGTGGACTCTAGCGCTATGCGACCGGAAAACCCCTCTCCCGGTTCGTTCCTCACCGACCTCTCCGCCAAGGGGCGAGGTATGGCTTTTGAAGTGCTGCCGATTTGTCGGCGACGATACGCATTGGCTGGGCATTGCTGGGAGCCTGATCGGGCGATCTTGGGAGTCCGCGGACGTGTCCGCGTCTTTCAATCCGCCGGAGGCGGCGCCTTTCAGTTTCACCCTGGTGCGATCGATGAGCGCGCCTTGTATGTTCTGGTCAGGCTCTAAGATGGGCCAAGGAGCAGTGGGTGGAGGGTCAGGCGCGCCTTATCGCTTGGACGATCTGCCGGAGCATCGCCCCCACCCTGCCTAAGCGTCATTTGAGGATCTATTCGCTA
>DASZPA010000039.1:0-3395 GCA_035550555.1 Fimbriimonas sp. | reverse complement strand
GATCGGAGTGAGCAGCAGTAGCCGGCCAAGAAGCTGGAGACCGGCGATCCACCAAAGCCAAAACCGAATCGATGCCGGCAACCTTTTGAAGAGACGACAAACGATCCAGACGGCGATCACGAACAGCGACCCTTGCCATGTGGCGCGCCACATCGTGTCTGTCCACAGACCAAGAAGGTCGGGCCTCATGCGCGCTTCGCCTCCTTGGCCTCGAGAGTTTCCACCAACTTGCGAAGCTCCTCGAGCTCGCTGGGCTCAAGCTTGCCGGCATCCGCCAGGTAGGCCACGAACGGGCTAAGGGAGCCGCCCAAGGAGCGCTCGACGAAGTCGGCAACTAAGTTCTGGAGAAGGTCGTCTTGCCGCAGTTTGGGCGAATAGCGGTAGATCCCATCGACCTTTTTGCGTGTGAGGTATCCCTTTTCCCGAAGCCGCTCCATGACCGTCAGGATGGTCGTCCGGGCCAGTCCTCGAGGCGTCCCATACGCTTTCGCCATTTCGCCAACGGTGGTCGGAGCGACTTCCGAGACGAATCGCAGCGCGTCGAGCTCGAGCTCGCCCAGTGTTCTGTTCTTCTGTTTCGCGTCGCTCATAAGACTACAGCCGTAGTCATCATATCACATGACTACGCTTGTCGTCAGGGAGTTTTTGAACGGACGGCTATTTTCTTGCGTCAGCGCACTGATGCGGCTCACCGACGACTTGACTGATCCACGCGCGATTTTGGCGAAGGGATGGCTCTTCTTGGTTCTAGGAGTTCTGGCGGGCGCCGCTTTGGTGGCGCTCGCCGCTAGTTGGCAGGTCGCGGGGCTCCTGGCGATCACGGTGTGGGCCTTCTGCCGGTGGTACTACTTTATGTTCTATGTGATCGAGCACTACGTGGACCCTACCTTCAAGTTCGCGGGTCTGGGTTCGTTTCTCCGATATACAAGGTCGAAGAAACGACAGGCTTAGGCTGCTGGGGCTCCAGGTAACCACAAAGACACAAAGGGCACGAAGTCTCACCAAGAGTCGCGCCGCATTTGATGTGAGCTAGATCGAGAAGACTCCCTCGTGAGACTTCGTGCCCTTCGTGTCTTTGTGGTTCAAAACACGCTTTGGACCACAATGAAGCTGCCGTGACGAAGAGTCAAGAACAGGCGGATGGAACGGGGCTGATCGCCCTCGATCCGTGGCTGGAGCCGTACCGAGACGCGCTTCGCTCGCGATACGAGCACTATCTTCGCACGAAAGCCAACTTGATCGGAGGCGATCTTGCCGGCGAAGCAAGCCTGGGACACCTCTATTTCGGTCTCAATCGTGGCGAACGCGATGGGAAGACCGGCGTCTGGTACCGCGAATGGGCGCCGGGAGCGCATGGGTTATTCCTTTGCGGCGAGTTCAACGAGTGGGACCGGTCGGCCAATCCGCTCACTCGTGACGAGTGGGGAGTGTGGGTGACCTTTTTACCGGATGAGGATTACGCCATCCGGCTGGTCCACGGCGGACGCGTGAAGGTCCACGTTCAATCCGAGATGGGCGCCATGGACCGGATTCCCGCCTACATTCGCCGAATCATACGTGACGGCGACGCCTCTTACGCGGGCCAGTACTGGAACCCGCCGAAAGAGTTCAAGTGGAAGCACCAAAACCCCATGAGATCCGGCGGGTTGAGGGTTTACGAAGCCCACGTCGGTATGGCGCTCGAAGATGGCCGAGTTGGCACTTTCACCGAATTCACCACGAACGTGCTGCCCCGAATCGCCGACCTCGGCTACAACGCCGTGCAGCTCATGGCGATCATGGAGCATCCCTACTACGGCTCGTTCGGGTACCAGGTCTCGAACCTCTTTGCCGTTTCCTCGCGCTTCGGAACGCCCGAAGAGCTCAAGCAACTCGTCGATACGGCACACGGCTTGGGTCTTGCCGTCATCATGGACCTCGTCCACTCCCATATGGTCAAGAATGTCGACGAAGGGCTCAACCGGTTCGACGGCACCGACTTCCAGTACTTCCACTCGGGCGCGCGCGGCTTGCATCCAGCTTGGGACTCGATGACATACGATTACGCGAAGCCGGAGGTCTTGCGTCTTCTGCTCTCCAACGTTCGCTTCTGGTTGGAGGAGTTCCACCTCGATGGGTTTCGGTTTGACGGCGTGACCAGCATGCTTTTTCACGACCACGGACTCGGCCGGGCTTTCAGTAGCTATGACGACTACTTTTCAGACAACGTCGATTGGGACGCGCTCGCCTACCTGATGCTGGCCAACGAGTTGGCGCACGAAGTCAAACCCGCGGCAATTACGATCGCCGAAGACGTCTCGGGAATGGTCGGTATGGCGCGCCCCGTGAGCGAAGGAGGACTCGGCTTCGACTACCGTCTGGCCATGGGCGTGCCCGACCTGTGGATCAAGATTCTCAAGGAGCGCAAGGACGAGGAGTGGCCATTGGGAGACATCTTTCAGGCGCTTCTCAACCGCCGGCGCAGCGAGAAGCACATCGGCTACGCAGAGTCGCACGACCAGGCGATGGTCGGTGACAAGACGATCGCCTTCTGGCTGATGGACGCGCGCATGTACTCCAACATGAGCAAGTTCAATCACGATCTGGTGATTGATCGTGGCTTAGCCTTGCACAAAATGATTCGTCTGCTTACGTTTTCCCTCGCTGGCGAGGGGTATCTGAACTTCATGGGCAACGAGTTCGGCCACCCCGAATGGATCGACTTCCCTCGCGCCGAAAACAACTACTCCCACCACTACGCCCGCCGTCAATGGTCCCTGGTTGACCAACCGCACCTCCACTACCACGAGCTGCGCGACTTCGATAAGGCGATGATGGCGCTCGACGAGCAGTACGCTCTCCTGCAGGACGAGCTAATCGAGCAGCTAGCCCTTCATGAGGACACTCGCCAGCTCATTTACCGTCGCGGCAGGCTCGTATTCGCCTTTAACTTCCACCCGACGGAGTCGTTCCCGAACCTTCGGATCCCAATTCCTGACGCGAGGGATTACTATGTGATTCTCAACACCGACAGTCCCGAGTTCGGAGGCCAGGGCCTTATCCCGGCGGGTCAGAACTACCCGTGGCAACCAGTCCCGATGTACGGCAAGGATCAGTCGATCCAGATCTATATCCCGGCGCGAAGCGCGCAGGTCCTCAGCACCTAAGCGCGCGACCACGACTAGAAGACTGTCGTATCGACCATTCAATAGGGTCGCTGAGCAGTTTGCAAGATCGCCAAAGCCAAACAACTTCCCGCCGCGGGAGGGGTCGCTGTGAAGTGCGCCGAAAATCCTGACACCTGTCAAAGGGGGTACCACCCCTGGAGGAAGATGTCCGAAGTGAAACCCAAGAACCGCGTTCACAGCCCCGAGTTTAAGTGCCGAGTCGTGCTGGAACTCATCCGCGGAGACATG
>DASZPA010000038.1:0-4821 GCA_035550555.1 Fimbriimonas sp. | reverse complement strand
GGTATTACAAATGAGGCGGGTGCTGCGACGGCAGTTTCGGGCAAGGACGTGAAGAGCGCCTTGTCGGTGAACTCGGTCCGCGCAAAGACGGACGACCACGACGCAACCCCGACCATTCGTGAAGGCAACCCCGCTGTGGGTTCCGGACCGGCAAAGGAGAGAAACGAGTAATGAGCGCTATCGGTATCTCGCAACAGACCAAGAAGCAAAAAGGAGGTGAGCCGAATTACTTAACCGTTTCGCATACCCTCTGGTCTTGGCTGAGCACGGGAGATCACAAGCGCATCTCGATGCTCTATCTGGTCTCCGTCACGTTCTTCTTCTTCGTAGGCTCGTTCTTCGCCGGACTGATCCGGTTGGAACTCACCAGTCCCGTCGGCCAGCTCCTCGAAAGCGAGACCTATAACAAAGTCTTCTCCGGCCATGGCGTGGTCATGGTGTTCTTGTTCCTGGTTCCGGCAATACCTGCCACGCTTGGTAACTTCGCTCTGCCGATCATGGTGGGCGCAAGGGACCTCGCCTTCCCACGCCTGAACCTGTTGAGCTGGTACCTCTACATCATCGGCGGCGGGTTCATCTTGACTGGTCTGCTCACGGGCGGAGTCGACGCCGGATGGACGTTCTACACGCCGTACTCCAGCATCTACTCCAACACGCAGATCACGATGGTCCTGGTCGGCGTGTTCATTGCCGGATTCAGCTCGATCACGACGGGCCTCAACTTCATTGTCACGGTTCACAAGATGCGCGCGCCGGGCATGACCTGGTTCCGGTTGCCGCTCTTCGTCTGGTCGATGTATGCGACCAGCGTGGTCATCATGCTCGGAACGCCTGTGGTCGCGATCACGCTCCTTTGCGTGGTCTTTGAGCGAGCGTTCAAGTTGCCGATCTTCTCGCCCGAGTTGGGAGGGGACCCGATCCTCTTCCAGCACATGTTCTGGTTCTACAGCCATCCGGCGGTCTACATCATGATCCTGCCGGCGTTCGGCGTGATCTCGGAACTCATGGCGAACTTCAGCCGCAAGCGCATCTTCGGCTACCATTTCGTGGCGTTCTCCTCCATGGCCATCGCCGCGCTCGGATTCATCGTGTGGGGCCACCACATGTTCGTTTCCAGCCAGTCGATGTACGAGGGGCTCGTCTTCTCGCTGGTCAGCTTCTTGGTTGCCATACCCTCGGCCATCAAGATATTCAACTGGACAGCGACCATGTACAAGGGCAACATCCGGCTGGACTCGCCCATGCTGTACGCCCTCGGCTTCTTGGGACTGTTCACGATCGGCGGCCTTACGGGACTGTTTCTTGGCTCCGTCGGAACCGACGTTCACCTGACGGCGACTTACTTCGTTGTGGCGCACTTCCACTACGTGATGGTCGGCGGAACCGTGCTCGCGTTCCTGGGCGGTCTGCACTACTGGTGGCCCAAGATCACGGGCCGGATGTATTCCGAAGGCATCGCCAAGGTCTCGGCCATCCTGGTGTTCATCGGCTTCAACGTCACGTTCTTCCCGCAGTTCATCGTCGGCTGGATGGGCATGCCCCGCCGGTATCACTACTACTACTTCGCGCCGGAGTATCAGCCGTACCACATCATGTCGTCGCTCGGAGCTTCGGTTCTGGCCCTCGGCCTGACTCTCCCGGCGTTCTACCTGACCTACTCCCTCTTCAAGGGCAAGAAGGCGTCCGCCAACCCATGGGGAGCTCATGGCTTGGAGTGGACGGTGCCGTCGCCGCCTCCGACGACGAACTTCACGGAGATCCCGATCGTTACGGACGAAGTCTATGACTTTGACCCTGTGGCTGAATACGAGCAGCAGCGCGGTACGCAGGAGATCATCCATCCGACCGAGCCGAAGCATCGCGTCACCAAAGACGGTGAGCACCTGAGCGCCGATCCCAAGATCGAAAAGGGAGAGTAACGAACTAAACCAATGGCCGCTATCGCCCACCCGCACGAGCACGAGCACGATCCCGCACTGCACCACCAGTACGAGGATATGAACCAGCAGAACGAGTCTTATCTCGTTGGAATGTGGTCATTCCTCGTCACCGAGATCATGTTCTTTGGGGCGCTGTTCTTGGTCTACACGCTCTATCGCTGGAACTACCAGACCGACTTCTGGCTGGCTCACCACCACCTGGATGTGACGAAGGGAGCGATCAACACGACGGTCCTGCTCTTCAGTTCGTTCACGATGGTGCTGGGCGTTCACTACGCTCAGCTTCACCACCGCAAGGGCGTGATTCTAAGCCTCTTGGTGACCGTCGTCTGCGCCTGCACTTTCTTGGTCATCAAGTATTTCGAATACACGTCGAAGATAGAAGATCACCTCTATCCTGGAATAGGGTTCACGAACAATCAGGCCGTCGTTCTCGGCGCGGAGTATTCGAAGGGCAATTACCACGTCAATCTCAACCACGCGCAGCTCTTCTACGGTCTGTACTTCGGAATGACCGGTCTGCACGGCGTTCACGTCTTCGTGGGCATCCTCATCCTCTCGGCCCTCATCTACTTGTGGGGCAAACGAGCCAAGAGCGTGACGATCGACTACGTTCCAACCGAGATGGTGGGCCTCTACTGGCACTTCGTCGACCTGGTGTGGATCTTCCTATTCCCGCTTTTCTATCTCATGCCGGAGCCCCACCTCCCCCACTAAAGACCATGGCCGCCAAAGCACCTTTCGAAACGCATCACCACATCACTCCGGTTCGGACCTACGTGTACACGATCGTGATGCTGTTGGTCTTGATGGGCTTGACCGTGTACGTCGGCGTTCACCCGTTTGACAACACGCTTCTCAACCAGTTCATCGCCTTGGCAATTGCCTTTGCGAAAGCGACGCTCGTGGTGCTGATCTTCATGGGAGTCAGGTGGAGCACTCAGCTTACAAAGTTCTGGGCAATGCTTGGCTTCACTTGGCTCACGTTCTTCTCGGTCATGGCCGGCGACTATGCGTTCCGCCAATATGAGCCCGTTCAAGGTTGGGAGCCAGCCGGCAATTCCGCCTTGCCGCGATCCGTCGGCGAGTACGAGAGTCAGCCGATCGATCCCAACAGCATCAACGTCCACCCGCGGCAGTAGCTCGCTCCGAAGAGACCTTGCTTGCGTCAGGCTCTTGGAGAGTCCGTTCACTTCTGGAGCCAAAGACCGCGGACGCGAAACCGAGCCCGTTGAGGGCGACACGCCTCTTGTTCTTCAGCGCTTCATAATAGAAACGTGCATCCAGATCAACAAACGGCTTCTGGAGCCTCTCAACAACCTGAAGAGGAAGTCACGGTCAACAGCCGGTCGTTCAGCGGTCGGCGTCTTATTCCGCAACTGGCGGTTGGATGTGTCGTCTTCACCATTGTCGGATTGCTTGGGACCTATCTGGCTGCCGAAGTCCTGACCGGATACCTCAAGCAGCATCCTCAGAAGGTCACCAAGCCTGAGGATGCGCCCAGGACTCCATGAGCCGGTGGCCGGAGACTCCGGAAGAGGCGTGGCGGATGCGATTCGGTACGGATCCTCCGCAGATACTTCCGCAGATCGGTGATTTCCTGATGCACCGGTCCGTGCGCGAGTATTCGGATCGTCCCGTGTCCGAGGATCTGGTCACCGGCCTGCTTGGAGCCGCTCAAAGTGCCGCGACCAGCTCGAACCTCCAGCTCTATTCAATCGTCAGCGTGCAAGAACCGGCAAGGAGGGCTGAAATCGCAAGGCTGTGCGCAGGTTACGAGCATGTGCGGAAGGCACCCTGGTTCTTTGCCTTCATCGTCGATCACCATCGCCTTCGCCATGCCGCGAGGGTGGTAGGCGAAGAGGCCGCCGGGCTGAGCTATCTGGAGTTCCTGATCATGGCGGTGGTCGATGCGGCGCTTGCGGCCGAGCGTCTCGTCTGCGCGGCGGAATCGTTGGGCCTCGGAATCTGTTACATCGGAGCCCTTCGTGACCATGCTCCAGAAGTCAAGGAGCTGCTCAGGATGCCCGATGGAACGTTCGGGGCTTTCGGCCTTTGTCTGGGTTGGCCCGAGGAGCCCGTAACCGCGCATATTAAGCCCCGGCTGAACCAGTCCTCCATCTGGTACCGCGAGTACTACGATCGAGACCCTGAGATCGCCGAGTACGACGAGCGCCTTGCCGACTTTCATCGATCGGAGCAAATGAAGGGTCCCCCAGGCTGGTCCAAGCGGTCCGGCCGGCGTGTCGACCGCCACCACCTCACCGGACGCGAGATCCTCAAGGACTGGCTCGCCGAACAAGGCATGGGGACCGAGTAGTCAGCCGACATCGAAGCCCGTCGAATCGCCTTGGAGTCTCCTACTTCTTTCCTTCGGCCAACGCAGCCACGGCCTTCTCGATTCTGCGTTGCCGCGTCTCAGGGGTCTTCGCATCCTCCACCGAGAGCACGTGCCGCATCTTGTTGCTGCAGGAGAGTCCCTCAAAGAGCTTCTGAGCCTCGGGAAGTCCGGCCAACGCGGCGGCCAGATCTTCGGGCACTTCCACCTGGCGTGGCGCCGTATCCAGTTCCAGCCAAACTTCCACGGTGTCTCCGGCCTCGATCCCCGCGCTCTTTCGAACGTCGCTGCTGACCGAGATCAGATAGTCGCCGCCCGGCGAGCCGACCGTGGAACGGTACGTCAACCCGTTGAGCGAAACCTCGACGGCCGGCTTCTTCCCGGCGCCAAGCTTCTCCAGCACCTTGTATGTTCTGGTCAGGCTCTAAGATGGGCCAAGGAGCAGTGGGTGGAGGGTCAGGCGCGCCTTATCGCTTGGACGATCTGCCGGAGCATCGCCCCCACCCTGCCTAAGCGTCATTTGAGGATCTATTCGCTAAGACG
>DASZPA010000037.1:0-2494 GCA_035550555.1 Fimbriimonas sp. | reverse complement strand
CATGTCTCCGCGGATGAGTTCCAGCACGACTCGGCACTTAAACTCGGGGCTGTGAACGCGGTTCTTGGGTTTCACTTCGGACATCTTCCTCCAGGGGTGGTACCCCCTTTGACAGGTGTCAGGATTTTCGGCGCACTTCACGCCGGCCTCTCTCGCGGCGGGAAGGGGTTTGGCTTTGGCTGTGTTTGAATATCAGTCAGGAGGGCCAAATGCAGTGCAACAGTCTCCCAGGTCGCGGCTACCTTCCTATGGGATATTGTCGAGCGCGGCCCATGTCTCGGGACCGACCACTCCGTCCGGTTCGATGCCGTTTTGAGTCTGGAATTCCTTGACAGCCGCTTCGGTGGCGGGACCGAAGTCTCCGTCGACGTCAATTCCGAGCTTGCTTTGCACCACCTTGACCCAATCGCCCTTCATTCCCTGTTGGAGCGTTGGGCGATCGTCGGGTTCGAGAAGGGCGCGGACGGCCTCTCGGAACGCGTCCATATCGAAATCCGGGTCGGTCTTCCTGCCTTTCGGCAGCGCGTACTCTTTGTGGCCGGCGCAGAACTCGGCGCCTCGGCCGAGATGCTTGAGAATGGCAGCCACTTCCTGCCGGTAAGCCTTCATCTGGACGTCGGGCCAAGGGTCTTTGATCGGATCGCCCATGTTCTCGGCTTCGATTCCGATGAAGCTGGAGTTGCCGGTGGTGATTCCCTCCCAGGAGCCCGCTCCGGCATGATTCGCTCTACCGGCTGCCACGATGTAGTACGTACCGTCTCGCCCCAATCCGAGCTGCGCAAGCGGCCCCGACAAGTCGGGGCGGCCGTTGATGATCGTGTTCAGACTCGGCATATTGCCGGTGGCGGGCCCGGCTGTGTGGTGGCACAGCACGCCCACCACGTCGCCCATCTCACCCCGGCCCCGGTCCTGCCACCCGTCTTGCTCATCGACCTTAAGGCCTGCACCACGCAGTACATCCGCAATCCAAGTCAGCTTGAAAGACACTTCGATCCTTTCCTCCGTTGCATTATAAGCGTCCGTCATTGGGCAGGGGAGCCCGACGATAACCATGACTGACAGAATTGCCGGTTCGATTTCGGATTGGTTAAGGACGGGTTAACCCTCGGTTAAGGCGGTGTTATCGGCCCAACGCGGTCTTCAGACTCTTGAGTAGGACCGATGCGCCTGTTGACGGGCGAATCTCTCGTCCGGAGCAGCATTCTATGAAGAAAGCCTTTACGCTTATCGAACTCTTGGTCGTGATCGCCATCATCGCGATCTTGGCCGCCATCCTCTTCCCGGTCTTCGCCCAGGCAAAGGAAGCCGCCAAGAAGACCCAGTGCCTTTCCAACGTGAAGCAGATCGGTACGGCGACGATGATCTACTTGAACGATTACGACGACACGCTCTACGCCCACCGATGGAACTGTGGCGGCGACGCTTCCAACAACTACTCCGCGACCCAGGTCTGCCAGGACTACCTCGGCAACCAGCCGAACGGCCTCAACGCTTCGGCTCCCGACCAGGCCGGCGGTTTGGGCAGCCCGGTCAACATGCGGGAATTCTGGGTTTACATGCTCGCTCCGTACACCAAGAGCTATCCGCTCTTCAAGGATCCGGATGCGACCAACGGCTTCGTTCCGGGCGGTCCGAACTCGCAGCAGTTCCACGCCGGCAACGGCGCCAAGGACGGCTTCAACTACGGCGGTCAGAACAGCTACGCTCACAACGACGCGTATCTTTCGCCGGCTGCCAACGTGAACGGCGGCAGCGCCAACCTTCCCAGCCCTCCGACTCAGTCGGGGATTCCGCGCATTGCCGGAACGATCATGATCATGGACGCCGGCTATTACGGCGCCGCGCCCGACGTTTTGAACAACAGCGGCTTCACGAACTTCGGCAACCTGACGGCTCCCGGCGACGGCTCCACCGAGGCGAACTTCATCTCCGCCCAGCACACCAGCGACTTCTACCTCTACTACTGGATGAACCAGGGTGGCGGCGCTTGGTCGGTCAACGCGGACGGAAGCGGCTCGGGCGTAGGAACCTCCACCGACTTTGCCAAGGCGATGACCGCGATCCCATCGCGCCACAGCGGTCGCCTAAACGTCCAGTGGACGGACGGACATGCCCGCAACTTGGACTGGCACCAGACGGTTGGAAACATCTGCTACTGGACGACCGACGCCGACGGCGCTCATCCCAACTGCAACTAGGCTCACGCCCGTAGAACGAGGAAAGGCGGCTGTCCAAACGACAGCCGCCTTCTTTCGTAGCCGCGGGATGAATCGCACCCCGTAGATATCGTCCCGGGAGTAAACCTGCCTTGGCGTCCAGCTTGGTTCTCAACGCGGGCCCGAACCAGAAGACTGTTCGGATTGGAACGGCTGAACGGCCACAAGGCTGCCACAACCATCTATGGTTGATCAGGAGAAATATGGGTGCCTTTTCCCCAGGTAGGTCGCTTAGGCTCCCTTAACGTGGGACGTGCATCGGTAACCGCTTCGTGGTA
>DASZPA010000036.1:0-21086 GCA_035550555.1 Fimbriimonas sp. | reverse complement strand
TGAGTTGGTGAGTTGGTGAGTTGGTGAGTTGGTCAGCGCTTATTGCCGGGCCGTCTTTAGTTTCTCGGTGAGGTCGGCGACGGAGACGGCTCCGAGGTCGCCCTCCTCTCGGCCTCGCAAGCCGACGGTTCCGTTCTCGATGTCTCGGTCGCCCAAGATCGCCATAAACGGCACCTTCTGAAGCTGATTCTCTCGAATCTTCTTGCCCAAGGTTTCGCGCCGGTCGTCCACTTCCACCCGGAACCCGTGCTCGTCCCGCAGGCTCGCCGCCAACTCGAACGCCGAGTCGTTGTGCCGGTCGGCAATCGGCAGAATCGCAATCTGTACCGGCGCAAGCCAGAATGGGAACGCTCCCGCGTACTGCTCTGTGAGCAGTCCGATCATACGCTCCAACGAGCCGAACGGAGCCCGGTGGATCATGATCGGCCGGTGCGGCTTCCCGTCCTCCGCGATGTACTCCAGTTCAAACCGCTCCGGCAGGTTGTAATCCACCTGCACGGTTCCCATCTGCCAGTCGCGGCCGAGAGCGTCCTTGATGATCAGGTCCAGCTTTGGGCCGTAGAACGCGGCGTCGCCCGGCGAGATCTCGTACTCCATGCCGATCTGCTGACACGCCTTCTCAATGGCCTCGGTCGCGGCAACCCAGTTATCGTCGTGTCCGACATACTTGGCAGACCCGGGGTCCTTCGTTCCGAGCCTTGCCCGGAAGTCGGTGAGGCCGAGCCGGTCGAGCACCACTTTCATCAACTCCACAACGCCGATGAACTCTTCCAGAAGCTGGTCGGGCCGGACGAACAGATGTGCGTCGTCCTGCGTGAAGCCGCGCGCCCTGAGGATGCCCGCAACCTCGCCGCTCTGCTCGTACCGGTGGACATTGCCGAACTCCGCCAGCCGAACTGGCAGGTCCCGGTAGCTCCGCATCTGAGATGCGTAGATCTCGATGTGGAACGGGCAGTTCATGGGTTTGAGGATGTAGGTCTCCTTCTCCTCGTCCTCCATGAAGGGGAACATCTTGTCCTTGTAGGTCAGGATGTGGCCCGACTTTTCGTACAGCTTGATGCTGGCGATGTGCGGCGTAATCACCGGCTGGTATCCGCGCTTTAACTGTTCCTTCTTGAGGAACTCGACCATCGTGTCGCGCAACGTCGCACCCTTCGGCAGCCATAGCGGCAAGCCCGTTCCAACGCGCGGCGAGAACATGAACAATTTCAGTTCCTTGCCAAGGATTCGGTGGTCGCGGCGCTTGGCCTCCTCCAGGTTGTGCAGGTACTGCTCGAGCTCTTCCGCCGATTCCCACGCCGTCCCATAGATGCGAGTGAGCTGCTTGTTCTTCACGTCGCCGCGCCAGTAAGCGCCCGCGATCGACATCAGCTTGAAGTGCTTGATCTCTTTCGTGGTGTCGACGTGAGGTCCACGGCACAGATCGATAAACCGGTGATGCGTGCCGGCGCGGTCGGTCCGCTGCTGGTCGTAAAACGTGACCTTCTCGCCCGCAGGTACCGCATCCAGAAGCAGCAGCTTGTATTCGGCCACCTCTGGGCTTTGTCCCAGAACCGTCTCCTCGAGGATGGTCTGGCGAGCTGCGTCTCGGTCCGGCGATTCGATGCGGACGATCCTCTGATCGAGCTTTGCTAGCTCCTTCATCTTCGCCTCGATCTTCGGAAGATCCTCTTCCTTGATCGGGGTCGGCGGATCGACGTCGTAATAGAATCCGTTCTCGATCGGAGGTCCGATCGCGAGCTTGATGCCTGGATAGAGTTCCGTGAGGGCCTGCGCCATTAAATGGGCGGCCGAATGACGAAGGCGGTAGAGATAACTCTCCTCATACCGCTGTGCGGGTTTTGATTCTGCTATTGCCATAGGGTCACCATCCCAAACCAAGGGATCGAGTTGTTCAAGAAGATTATGGCAGTTAGGTCCGCTCGGCCAGATACTTTGGCCCCAGTTGTCCTTCGCGACTGCCCGACCAATCGCCCCTTGCCCGCGGGGCTTGGCTTGTCATTTCAAGGTGTTTTTGAACCTATCAAAAGATTTCTGCAAATTTTTGTAAGAGCCCGCGGGCTCACCCGTTCCTTCTAAACGTAGCCTGCAGGCAACAGAGAAAGCCGAGGCGGGCAGGAGTAACGGAGGAGATTTGAAATGATGAGCGAGAACCAACTAGATCAGCGAAAAGCGCAGTTTCTGAATTGGGAGCGATCCCTTGGTGCGCAGCAGCAGCTTGTTTTCCGAATTGCGGCGGCAATTGACGTCCTGATGCTTCTTTGGGTGCCGAAAGTGGCGACAGTCAGCAACCCGCTCCTGGGTGTGTCCGAGTCCCACTCGATCGGCCGTTCCTTCATCTTTTCAAACCCGATGGGAGACGGCGCGGGATTCGCCGCCTTCGCAGGAATGTCCGTCCACATCGATCTGCTCATGCTGATCTTCCAGTTCGTTCTGGTAAACGGCGCCGCAGTCTTCCTGATGAAGTACCTCAAGAACAAAAGCTGAAAGAAGGGTCGGAAGAGACGCCTCGGCTGCGAAGCCGGGGCGTTTTTGTTTGGGTGCGGCAGCATGAAGGGACCGGTTTGCAGTAAAAGCCTTTCCAAGTTGACCAGGCTTTCACTTGCTCTCGCCGCTACGCTCACCGCTACCACCCTCCAAGCACAAGACCAGTTTTGGAAAGACGTGAGCAACATCGGCGGACCCGCCATGTGGACAGCAGGGCTAGGGTCGTCCTTCATCCAAGACGGCTCCCTCGCGTTGAATCACGCGGCAAGAACCGGCGAAGGGCTCTTGTTGGCTGGGGGACTGACGGAGGGGCTGAAGCTGCTCACCCGAGAACGTCGTCCCGATTCGGGCGAGCACGACAGCTTTCCAAGCATGCACGCTTCCCTGAGTTTCGAGATCGCCGCAGCTCAATCCTACTTCCATCCCTCGCAAAGCATCTTCTGGTACGGCGCGGCAGCGTTGGTGGGCTACTCGAGAATCAAGATCCACCGCCATCACTGGCTGGACGTTCTCGCCGGAGCGGCCCTCGGCTACGCCTGCGGCCAATTCTTCGCTTCGAACCACAGCGGCGTCGTGCGCGGCGCGTTGTTCGAAGACAGGGCTCGCCCGGAGATAACGTTGGTCTCCGTTCGTTTCTAGCTGCCGAGGCGCGAAGACACAAGAGTCTTTCGGCTACCCAACAGCGCTGATCACTCCCCAACTCTTGGCGTCTTGTGCCTTGGGGGGCGAACCAGAGCCGCCATTCGGCCCATCGCAGCCGGACGACTTAGGAACTAGGGCCCACATGGCCAGACCCGCTCGCTAATACTGTTTCCGTGCTGACCGTAACCGGCCTCACGAAGAGATACGGCGAGATCAAAGCCGTCGATGGCCTTTCCTTCGAAGTCCCCAAGGGGATCTGTTTCGGACTCCTCGGTCCTAACGGCGCCGGCAAGACGACCACGATCTCCATGATCGCCGGAACCGTCGACCCCGACGGTGGCGACGTCACGCTCGACGGAGTCTCGGTCGCGCAACGCTCCGCAGAGGCCAAACAGCGAATTGGATACGTGCCGCAAGAGCTGGCGATCTACGAGGATCTTTCAGCCATCGCGAACCTTCACTTCTTTGGCGCGCTGTACGGGCTCTTCGGCGCGGACTGCGATCGGGCGATTGACCGTGTATTGGAGGTAGTTGGGCTGGCCGACCGCGCACGAGAGCCGGTGAAGAGGTTCTCGGGTGGGATGAAGCGCAGGCTCAACATTGCCGTGGGACTGCTTCACGACCCTGAGCTGATGATCTTCGACGAACCGACCGTTGGCGTCGATCCCCAGACGCGGAACGCGATCTTCGAAACGCTCACGGCACTCAGGGAGCAGGGCAAAACGCTGATCTACACCACTCACTACATGGAGGAGGTCGAACGGCTCTGCCAGGAGGTCGCGATCATGGACCACGGAAGGATCGTTGCTCAGGGTGACCTGCGGACGCTGAAAAACTCCGATTCCAAGGTCAAGGAGGTCAGCGTTTATTTGCATGGAGCGATTGATCTGCCTTCCGAAACCGCAATCCCGGGCGTTCTGAACTGGAATGCGGAGGACACCCTTCTAAGGTTCGAGATGGAGGATCTTGGCGTCAGCTTGGCAGCAGCCCTAACGTTCCTCTGTCACAACGGAGCAGCGATCATCTCTGTCCGAACCGCCGAGGCCAGCCTCGAACAGATATTCCTTCAAGCGACCGGCAAAAGTCTGCGCGACTGATTCCACCATGCTTCAGCTCTTCCTACAACTCGTCAAAAAGGATCTCCTGATTTTCTTCGCCGACAAGAAGGCGATGATCATCACGCTTGCCGTCCCGATCGGGATAGCCTCGTTTCTGGGATCGGTGATGGGAGGCGCCTCGGATGGAAAACTGCCGAACAAAGTCACCGTCATGGTTTCGGATCAAGACGGCTCCGCCACGACAAAGGCGATGATCCAAAAGCTCAGAGAATCGAATACCGTGTCGGTTAAGGAAGGCGCCGCCCAAATCGCGGAGGAGAAGGTAAAGAGCGGCGACGTCGCTGTGGCCATCATCCTGCCGAGAGGCTTTGGAGCCTCGTCTTCGGCGGCCATGCAAGGCGGGGAGGCACCCTCTTTGCCCGTTATCTCAGATCCCTCCAAATCTGTGGAGGCGCAAGTTGCGAAGGGCGCAATCATGCAGAGCGTCACGAGCGTTCTCGTAAAGAACATCTATGGTCGCGCGGAAGTACTGCCTTTCAAGATTGAAGAAAAGACCCAAACAAATACGGATACCGCCAAGTGGAGCGGCAGCGCGCACGCCTTTGCGGGAATGGGAATTCAAGCGTTGTTCTTTGGAGCACTCGAGGCTGCGATGCTGATGATGCGTGACCGCCGAAATGGAATCTGGTCACGGTTGAGAGCTTCACCTGTGTCTCGCTGGACCCTCCTCTTTGCGCGCTTAACGGGCTCGGCAATTCTCTCGACCCTTACCTACTGCATAGTTTTCGCGTCCGGCATGGCCATTTTCGGGTTCCGGATCAACGGCAGCATTGTCGGATTTGGCTTGATCGCCTTAACGCTTGGCGCTATGGTTGCCGCAACGGGGCTGTTCATCGCTGCTTTGGGCAAGACCGAGCAGCAGAGTCGGGGCCTTTCGATTTTGGTGATCCTCTCGATGCTACTTCTGGGCGGCGCTTGGTTCCCAGCCTTTCTCATGCCGTCATGGATTCAGCCTGTGTCCTACTTGACCCCCGTCCGGTGGGCTGTCGACGGAGTCGATGCCATGACGTGGCGCGGTGAAGGATTGGCCCAAGCCATTCCAGCTGCCGGCGTACTCGCTGCCTTCGCGCTCGTGCTCACCCTGGTTGCGGGCGCGCGTTTCCGCTGGGAGCCAGAGGCGAAATAGCACTTAGGCTGCCCCACAGAGCAGCCTAAAGCTTCAGAACAGAAACTCGTCTCGCGAGTTCTTGGCTTCCGTCAGCTAATGGGACGGAGCTAATCTGAGCATGCGCTTGCGGCCGTTCTGAACCTGACCTTCACGTTTGATCTGGTCCAGACGGCTTCTGATCAGCTTATGCGTCCTGTGGAGCCGAGAGCGGATAGTGCCAACCGGCTTGTCCAACATCTCGGCGATATCCTTGTACGGAACGCCCTCGACATCGGCCAGCGTCACCAAGAGCCTTTGTTCCGGCGTGAGCGAATTCAGGGCCTTTTGCAGGTCTTCGCTGAAGCTGCTGTCCAGAATCGTGTCTTCCGGGCTCGGCGCCGTATCGGCCATGTCGAAATACAGGTTGTCTTCGCCCCCTTCCCGAGCCAGAGGAGTGTCGTATGAAACGGCCCTCACCCTTCGCCGGCGGTTGCGCAACAGGTCAAGGAACAAGCGCGTGACGATTCTAAAGATCCAGTTCTCAAACGGCCGGTCTCCCTCATAGTCGGAAAACGACCGGTAGGCACGATAGAAGGCGTCTTGCGCGAGATCCTCCGCATCAGGCCGGTTTCCAGCAAGGCGGTACGCCATGTTGAACACCTTCCTGTAAGTTTGTTTAACCAGTTCGTTGAAACGAACCTCATCCTTTTCGTTTAACTTAAAAGTATCCGTCATAATCGGGGCGTCCTCCCGGACGCATGCTGTGTCGATGTGTACAAGACCGCCCCCTTGCGTCTATACAGAAAGAACAGTTTCTGTGAACAAACGGTTCCCGTCGGTTTACGGTGGGGAAGCTGAGTAGTGTACCGTACGTTATTTTAACCGTGCTCTAAAATTTGGACGCTTCGTCCCTGCGAAAGAGTTCGCAATATCGCCGGGTTTAGGCCCCAAATAGTCGATAGGCTATTCTGTGGGATTGTAGCCGGCGTAAAGATTGCCTGCCAAGGTCGCCAGGCCGCAGGTGATCGCGATGAACACAACCGCCGAAGGAATGGCGGCCAGAATGCTCGGAGCGCTGAACACGAGGGTCAAGAGCAGATAGAGCGCCAAGCCGGGACTCGCTGAAATGGCGATGGACAGCAGCATCACGAGCCGTCCGAAGCCTCGCTGGCTCGGGTCGTCGTAGTCTGGGAAGAGAACCACGGAGAGAAGGATGCTTGCGGTCACCACAAGCAGCAAAGGAATGGCCAGGATAAGGCCGGCCACGGCAGAGCCCCAAAGCCCCGGTTGAACGATGGCGGCAACGACGGCGCCCGAGAACAGGAGGAAACTGGGGATCGGCGCCTTGCCCGCCACCTCCCAGAAGACGATGGTCCCAGGTGTGAAAGGCAGGGGCCTCAGCAGGTTTACCTTGGCCAGCATCTCCAGAAAGCCGCCCTGGGCAAGGGGCATGGCGATCATGAAGGCCATCCCGCACAGCATCGCAATGAGGGCTCCTTCGCCGAGGCCCCCGTGACCCCGGGTGATGGAAGCCATGGAGCCGGCGAACGCCATTCCCGCTAGCGACGAGATCACGATGCCGGACATGGGTCCCCGGGTCTGCAACAGAAGCTCCTTCCACACCAGTGAATAGGCTCCGTGAAATCTTCGTTTCGAGATGATGGCTGCCAAACGGCCCTTGCCAACCTTTCCCTGCCGAGCGCGTTCGGCAAAGAGGCCGTACTGATTGCCGCTTCTTCTCAGGGCACGGATCGTTGCGGCTCCAAAGCCTTTTGCCGCTGCCTGGTCGTAAAGCCAGCCCACCTGGGTCAACGCAAGGCTGAAGCCGAGGGCGATGATGGCGAACGAAACGATAAGTCCCGTCCACATCATCACCATATTTCCGGTCATGTCTCCAATGACCACGGCGGTCGCGGCGGTAGCGGGGAAGAAGACGATCCGCAGAAACAGGGAGTTGCAAAGCGCCAGAGCCGTATCCCAGCTCAAGCTGATCTGAAGCTGCATGAAGCAGAATGCGGCGGCAAAGAACAGGACGATTCCGATGCCCCAGTTAATGATCTTCTTGTTGAAATCGCTGCGCAGGTCGCTGCGGCCCACGAACAGACTCAGACCATAGCTGAGCGAGACCCACGCCAACGACATGAGCATCCAGGCCACCCATGCCATGCGCAGCATGCCCCCGCCGTGGTTGGGGTAGTTCTGAAAAAGAAACTGGAGGCTCTGGGACGTTCCTCTGCCTCCCAACAGACCAAAAAAAAGCGGAGCGATGAGCGTGAAGAGATAGTCTCGAACGATCCGGAAGAACAGGACGAGCCTTGGGTTGACCGGGGTTGGAAAGAGCACATCCACGTCCGCCGGGCGAAAGCCTCCGCGTGGCGAGAGAACGCCGATCATCATGAAGATCGACACGAACGCGAGAATCCCAAAGATCGCGCCATCGATCACCGGCGTTGGAGGCATCTGCAGCTTGGGGCCCCCAGGCAGCGGAATGGGCGGCGGTCCGCCGCGATCAAACGAACGCATCAACACGAAGTAGTAGTAGGCGGCGAAAGCCAGGAGGCTGATCGTGCGCTTGCCACTGGTGAGCGCCCGCTTGATGCCGTTCACGAAAGTCCGGGTGAAAAGAAAAGCGAGCGGTCGCATGTGGATATGGCCGTGTAGTGCGTGTCCCTTTAATGGAATCGGTTGCCCGGCTCCAAGCGTTCATACCAGGTGTGGGGAGTCTTCCGTTTTCTGTTCACAGAATGTCGGCAAAGGTTCCTTATGGCGTCGACGCGCGGAGAGGGGTCGGATTGGGGGCGGGTAGGTGGGAGGCCATCCGAGCTTTGCGACAGCAGCTACCTCTTGGGCTTGGCTGCCAGCCTCATCGACGGCGGATTTGAAACGACCAGGATAGGGTGAGGCAGCTCGTCCATCATCTGCGCCGTCGATACGAACCGGTATCCCTCCGCCTTCAGCTTTTCAATAATCGTTGGAAGAGCTTCCGCGGTGACCGGATTGTCGTGGAGAAGTATGATGACTCCGTTCTTGGCCTGCTTGAGAACCCGGTCCACGATCTCGTCGGGCGTCGTCTTGAATGTCCTTGATTCCTCGGCGCTCATATCCGTAATCTGCTGATCCGGAATGAAATCCTTTGCACCGAGGTTCCAACCTACGATCGTGTAGCCGAGCGAGGAAACCTCCGCGTTGACCTTGGGAGTGAGCCGCATTCCCGGTGGGCGCAGCAGCGTTGTGCGCCGCCCGCAAGCCCTCTCCACATTGATTTCGCAGTCTTGGATCTCGTTTTCGATCTGTTTGGAGGTGAGAAGGTCGAGCCGAAGGTGGTCCTGCGTGTGGTTGCCCACCTCATGGCCCTCTGCGATCATTCGCTTCACCAGCTCCGGGTGCAGCTTCACTCGCTTACCAACGACGAAGAACGTTGCCGGCACATGCTCGGCCTTGAGAATGTCGAGGATTTCTGGCGCCGACTTCTCGTGCGGACCGTCGTCAAAGGTAAGCAGCAGGTCTTGGTTTGCCCGATTGCCCCGCTTGAAGTAGTGCTCGCCGGCGTTGTAAAGATCGCGGCCTGCCATACGGTCCTCCCAATAGTGGAGGCTCAGGGCATCTCGCCAAGTATCGGATATCGAGCGAAGTTTGAATAAGCCGCCGGCGACAAGCGCCAGCAAAAACACAGCCCCAACGGCCGCTCTCTTCCTTCGTTTGCGAACATCCATGTCAGGGCGTCAGCAGGAGCTCGGTCCTACTTCTTGCCTTGATTATTGGCGGCTTGCTGCCCGTAGCGGCGCATAAATTTCTCAACGCGACCGGCTGTGTCGACCAGTTTCTTCTGGCCGGTGTAGAACGGGTGGCTGTAGGCGCTGATTTCCAGGTTGACCACGCCATGTTCGACACCGTCGATGGTGCGGGTCGAGGTCGGTTTATGGGTCGAGATGCCGGTCCACTCGTGCTCGCCGTCGACGAAGATTACCGGGTAAGTCTTGGGATGAATTCCTTCTTTCATAACGTTTCGCCCTTCGGCCGAAATTCTCCCCGGCGAAGATGAACTGTAACTGGTTATTGTGGCCGATTCGGGGTTTCAGATTCAAGGGGCGTTGCTACTAACGCAGTTCAAGCATGGTTCGTGATCGTGACTTGGGAGGGCTGCTTTGGAGCCGCGTCACTTACGAAGAGGCTCCTACGACCTTCCGGGCTTGTCCTTCATCACGCAGCGCCAACGGCGCGACCTATACCAGTCCACACAGAAAGGTGTGGGATCTGACGCCGCAGGCGTAAAGGACCGAAGGTCCGCGCCATAGCCTGGTACGGGGACCTATTCATCGGTTTGCCGCCCGCTTCGTGTCTTCGTGTGGAGAGGCTATGAGGCGAACCTTCGGCCCTCCGGAAAATCGATGCTGCCGCTATTCCACGCCTATCGTCTGGGCTGGTATAGGTCGCGCCGTTGGCGCTGATGACCTTTCGGACTTGGTCAGTCGTAAGACCCTGGATAAGCTGTAAGCCTTTTTAGAATTGTCGCAGCCTTGCCTATCGGCGTGCGTTCCAATGCAACAGCCTCCTAGGTCGTAGTCGCATAAACCTGCCCAGGACCATGGTTTCCATTGAATGCGTGAACCTATTGCGGGGCTTTACGCGACCAAGAATCGGTCAACAGCCGGGTCGCGGATACAGTCGGTAAGGGCTACCGCAACCCTTTGATCCTCTCGCACATTCCGGCGATGAAATCTGGGCCGATTTCACGAAGTTCCGGGTTGTCGGCGCGGCCCGTGACCCAGTTGCACAGCGAAGCCATACGGAGGCGCAAGAAGGCCGGAAGCAACTCCTCCGTCTGCGGCGGCAACGGGCGAATCCGGGAATAGCCTTCCGACACTGCATCACGATAATCGTCGAACCCTTCTTTGCCGACCTTGAACGAGAGCATCGCTGCAAAGTCGTAGATGAGGAACCCGTAGCCCGTGTCGTCGAAGTCGATCGCGAACACCTGTTCGTCTCGGACGACGATATTGGCCGGATGCAGGTCGGAGTGGATGAGTCGGATCCAAGTCGGACTCTTAGGTAGTCCGGCGCCCAACTGCCTGCTCTCTTCCATCACTTGCAGTAAATGCATCCTGTCCTCTTCGCGCACCATGGGGGAAGGCGTTTCGACGTTCAGGCGTTCGTTGTGGTCGAGGAGCCAGGTGTGGACCCGCTGCCGGTCAAAACCAGGGGGCTCCGTCCAGCCTTCGACAAACGCGTGCAGCCGTGCGGCGAGCTCCCCGCTTTGGATGGCCTGCTCGCGGCTGAGTCCCTGGCGACAAATCTCGCCCTCGATCCAGTGAAACAGGACGCAATCGCGTTCCTCAGGAACGCCCGGCGCCGAGGCAGTTACAACCCGCGGCTGCCACGGCCTCGGAACGTGGCGCCCCACCTCCGAGAGGGCAGCAAGGAACACGATCTCGCTACGAATGTTCGCGGTTGATTGGTAACCCGGGCGGCTGATGCGCAGGCAGAACTCGCCTTCAGAGGATTGCACTCGGAACGTTGTGTTCTCGGCATGGACAAGCGGCGACATGCTCGTCGGCACGACTTCGAAGTCGGCCAGAGCATTCCTGCCGAGCGCCTCCAAGTGGGAGATCTGGTCCTCTTTCGAACAAGCGGCGAACTCGTCCATGGGTTAAGGCTCGGACTATACCGCCAGGAACGCCGCGTATACTAAATCGCTCAAGCCCGGGTGGTGGAACGGTAGACACAGAGGACTTAAAATCCTTTGCTCGCAAGAGCGTGTGGGTTCGAATCCCACCCCGGGCACTCTGAGACCAAGAGGGCATTGGCGTTCAAAGGTGAACCCACTCCACAAGCTTTTTGCCGTCGTCACTCTTACGCTGCTTGCGCTCACGGCATTTGCGGCGGAGCCCGTGTTGCGCTTTTGGATGGTCGGCGCAGGGCTGGAAGACACTGAGCTCTACACCAGGCTAGGACGGGAGTTCGAGAAGACCGAGCATGTAAAAGTCGAATTCACCCCGCTTCCTTGGGGCAGCTTCAAGATGAAGTACCTCGTTTCGATGGCTGCCGGCCTGCCCCCGGACATCGGAGTCACGAACAACGGCGGCCCCTACGACTATGGTGTGGTCGGCGGCGTGATCGACCTTCGCAAGGAGTTTCCCGACCGCGTCAGGGAGCTTGAATCCCGGTACCAGCCAAAGACTCTTCCGCTCGCAAGCGTTGGGGACCGCCTCTGTGGAGTCCCGTTCGACACGACCACTCCAGCCATCTACTACCGAACAGATACTTTCAAGAAGCTCGGATTGAGTCCGCCGAAGACCGTCGCCGATCTCAATCACGCGCTGGACGTGCTGGACGGCGCCGGCTACATGACCCTCTTCGAATTTCCTGGCGCCGCTCAGTGGTCGCTGCCGATGTACACCATGCCGTTCGGCAAGGTCAGCATCCATCTCGATGCGAAGGGGAACCCGACCGTCGACTGGCTGGACCCTCAGTACCAGGATGCGATCGTCGAGGCGCTCAACTTGTGGTGGATGCACAACAGCCCTGGTTCAAACCTGAACGGCAGTGGTACCGGTGTATTCGGATCAGACGAGATGGGGACGGCCACTCCGGTTTACATCACAGCAACTGGCGCCTTCGCTCAACTTCATAGGACGAGGCCGGACCTCGACGGCAAGTGGGCCATGACGACCTGGCCCAAGGCGTCGAACGGCAGGTCGTACAACATCATGGCGGGGACGGCGGCGGTGATCTTTCGGGACTCTCACCTGAAGAAGGAAGCGTTCGACTGGCTGATGTATCTCACCAGTCTGCCTGTCCAACACGAGATCATCCTGGATCACCTGCACCGGGGGGAGAATTCGGATTTCTTCTTCTCGACGATCGTTCAGAACTACGCTCCGGAGAACGACTCGTTCTGGAACAACACACCCGAGATCAAACCGGACTTGGAGTTGGTCAAGGCGTTCAAAGAGATCGTGGCCAGTTACGACACCCAGCAGGGTGTTCAAGGCTCGGAGGATGCCGCGCCGCTCGAGTCCAACCTCTTAGATTCGATTGGCGCTTACATTCAGGGTCGCCTGCAGGACATGGCGGCCAAGCACCAGTTGAGTCGCAGCGAGTATGTCAAAGCGTTCGGACAGGGCAAGTACGGAGAAGAGCACGAACAAATCGAGCGCGAGATCCGGGACAAGGTGGCGTCCGGCTACAGGGAGATCACGCCGCGAGCCATGGCGATCCTACTCAAAGCGCGGGACGAAGGGGCTGAATATGCCCGCGTGGTAGCTCACATGTCGGAGGCTGAGTCCGCGGTCGACGCCCTGAAAGTTGCCAAGTGGTGCGCCTTTCTCATCTTCCTCGGAGGAGTAGCCTTCGTCTTCAGCAAGCCTGCCAATCGGGCGAAGTTGATCTCTTACGCTCTGGTTGCGCCGCCAATGGTCTTGGCGCTGGTCTTCGTGTTTGTGCCCGCGGCGGTGGCGCTCTATCTCTCGTTCACGCACTACAATCCGGTCTTGCCGCTTTCCGCCGCCGAGTGGACGGGCGATTCGAATTACCGAGACATCTTCAAGTCTGGTGAACTGCCAAAGAGTCTCACTCACACTTTCTACTACACGGTAGTCACGGTGCCGACCGGCATCGTGATCTCCCTGGTGTTTGCCTATCTTCTGAACGCCAAACTCAGAGCCCAGCGCTGGTGGCGGTTCTTGTACTTCTCTCCGATGGTCACTGGCGTGGTTTCCGTCGCGCTCATCTTCTCACTGCTTTTCCTGGACTCCAAGCTGGGCTGGATCAATGCGGTCCTACTCAAGCTTCATCTCGTCAAAGATCCAATCCTCTTCCTCAGCTCCGAGAAGACCTTTCTTCCGTGCGTGATGGCTCTGGCAATCTGGCAGGGATTGGCGTTCACCATCCTCATCTTCTTGGCTGGGCTTCAACAGATCCCACAAGAGATGTATGAGGCCGCCGAGGTGGACGGTGCGGGAGAGATCAGGAGATTCTGGAACATCGCCGTTCCCGGACTGCGTCCACAGGTCTTCTTTGTGACTGTGCTGGGCTGCATCGGCGGCCTTCAGGTGTTCGACACGATCTACACGCTGGCAGGAAAGAGCGGCGGCGCCTCCGCGAGGTTCGGACCCAACGATGCAGGACAGACGGTCGTTCCACTGCTCTACCACTACGGCTTCGAAACGTTCGAGATGGGCAAGTCATCGGCGGTCGCCTACGTCTTGTTCCTCCTGATTCTCATTCTCACACTCGTCCAGCTTCGTGTCTACAAGCGGGGTGAGGTCTGAGATGAGAAGGACGCGTGGAGAGATGTTCCGAACCTATCTCCTGCTCTCGTTGGGCGGCGTGCTGATGGCGTTTCCCTTCTACTTCATGATCATCACTTCCTTCAAGCCCAAAGCGGAAGTGCAGCAGGTTACTCCCACGTTCTTTCCTCATCACTGGACTGTCGAGCCGTACCAAGAGCTCGCACGCGATGGAAAGGTCTATCAAGCAGCCGCGAACAGCGTGATCATCGCGATGCTGTCGACCATCGGCACGATGTTCGTGTGCACCTTGGCGGGCTACGCCTTCGCCAAGCATCGGTTCGCCGGGCGGGACTTCTTCTTCGTCGTGCTGCTGGCAACGATGATGATCCCTGGAGCCGTCCTCCTGATCCCCAGCTTCCTTCTGTTCAGGGATCTGGGCTGGCTGGACACCTGGGCGCCTCTCATCGTGCCGGGCCTCGGAGGAGCGTTCGGAGTCTTCTTGGCGAGGCAATTCATCTCATCCATCCCCGACAGCCTCATCGAGTCGGCAAGGCTGGAAGGAGCGAGCGAGCTGAGGATCATCTTCAGGATCATCTTTCCGCTTTCGAAGGCGCTGCTGGCAACCCTTGGGATCCTCTCCTTTCTCGGATCTTGGAATAGCTTCCTGGGACCGCTCATCATCCTGCTCACCGAGAGTCGCTACACGCTCCCCTTGGTCGTAGCTCTTCTCCAAGGCCGCTTTGCCGACCGGCAGAACGTTGAGATGGCCGGAGCGATGGTCTCCATCATCCCGGTGTTGATCCTGTTCTTCTTCTTCCAGCGGCAGGTCGTGGCTAGTCTGGCGAATACGGGTCTGAAGGAGTGACGTTGTGGCTGGCTTCCGCGGCAGGGATCGAACCTGCGTCGCAACGTTCAAAGCGTTGAATCCTACCGGTTAGAAGACGCGGAATCTTGGCTTCCGGTCATGGATTCGAACCACGATTTTGAGAGTCAGAGTCTCACGTCCTGCCACTTAGACGAACCGGAAGTGTTGGTCTGGGTGGTTGGGTTCGAACCAACGTCCTCCTACTTCCAAGGTAGGTAGTCTAAGGCCACTGACGTACACCCAGATGCGTCCCGAGCTCCGCTTAGAGCGAAGCCGGGGAAATCGGGTGTTGATGTGGCGCGAAGATCATCGCAACGATGACAATACCGCCCTTGGGGCCTGCCGACGAGGTCGAACGGCCTAATCCGAAGCTGCGTGATGGGCGGCGAACCAATAAGACCAAGCCTACGTCGCTCCTCTGCCTCACGCTCGATGTGGGTGAGACAAGGATAGTGAGATGCGTACAGGAAGGGGCGATCTAAAATCTCAATAAAGTAGCATCACCCAGAAATGTCGATCTCGAAGGTCTCCGGTCGTTGAATGGATAGCGTCCCGGAGTCGGGGCGAAGGAGCCTAACTCATGAATATCGCAGCACTATCGATTGCTTCCGCACTGCTTGCCGGCCATGTCGCGCCGGCCAAGGGACCCGTCAAAAGCCAGAGCCTGTTCAACAAGATGAAGTTCATGCAAGGGGGCTGGCATGGAGAGTCCAAGAGCGGCATGAAGGAGGACCTCGACATCAAGCTTATCGCCGGTGATGCGGTACTGATGGAGACCTCGAACCTGGGGATGGTCACGATGTATCACCTGGATGGCGAACGGCTGCTGCTCACCCACTACTGCATGGCCAAAAACCAGCCGCGGCTTCTAGCCTCCGAAGCCTCAGACGACGGCAAAACGGTCACTTTCACCTTCCTGGACGGTACGAACATGAAGAGCCGGAACGTCGGCCACATGGACAAAGTCGTCTTCGAATTCATCGACAAAGACACCTATCGAAGCAAGTGGACTTGGTATCAGGATGGCAAAGAAAGGTGGATGGAAGATTTCACCTATCGCCGGATAAAGCCGGCCTCCCCGCCGAAGGCCGCACGCTAAGCCTTCCGTCCGATAAATTGGGCTAATTAACACAGTACTTGTTTGTGTTAATGGTTTGTTAAAGAACGGGCCACTGCCCGTTCTTTCCTGTATTCTGCAAACGACGCCTATATAGGGCCGTTGTATTGTGTGCTGGAGATGTTTACGCGTTAGGCGCAAGCCCTTACGGATGCACTATGTGATTGTTTGCGTTGAAACGTGGCAAATAAACGCAATAGTTCCAGCTTGTTTGGTAAAGGCAGAGAGATGGATCGAGGGCTTGGAGCGGGAGCTTTGGGTCCTTAGTTGATCGTCGTGCGCTGATTAACGGGGTGCGTTTGGCGGTTCGGGAATCAGCTCTGGCCGACCGATGGTCGAAATCAATATGCACAGAAATAGAACCTCCGCGTTTACCCTTATTGAGCTCCTTGTTGTGATCGCAATTATCGCTATTCTTGCGGCGATCTTATTCCCGGTGTTTGCCCAGGCCAAGCTGGCTGCGAAGAAGGCCGTTGACCTTTCCAACATGAAGCAGATAGGTCTATCTCTTTACATGTACGCTAACGATTACGACGATACGACTCCACAAGTCTCGTACGAGTTCGGCGCTCCACTCGAGCCGGTGGCGCCCTACAACCCGGACGCCAAGTATCAGATCCATTTCACATTCCTTCTCCAGCCATACATCAAGAATTACGATATCTTTCTTGCCCCCGCGGATCCGAACCCGGTCACACCTAGCAATCCTTGTCCCAACGGCGCCGCCGACTTTGGAAAGCTGGATGCCTCTGGCCAGATGTACTGCGACTGGCAGGCGACCAACAGCTACATTCCGGCCTACAACGTGTTGCCCGCCCACGACTGGCTTCCGGTGCCATTCACTACGTTCCCGACGCCGGCCAACATGATCGCGATGGCCGACCGCCGCTTCAAGAATCTGGCGCCCACGCCAGTGGTCTTCTCCGGAAAGAAAGGCCTGAGCGGATTCAACCCCAGCCAACCGTGTACGCAAGAAGGCGCCGTGATGGTGGCTCCCCAGTACGACCTCATGAAGGCAGGCGACGGGAAGTACGCGTTCTGGACAGCGGACCAGATTCAGCAGCACATTCTGGTCGACAAGAACGACAAGGTCGACGTCACCCGCGTCTGGTACGACCTGTATGGCAACGGTTCCAACTATGCCTTCGCCGACGGCCATGCCAAGTATCAGTCGCTGGGTCAAACCCTTATCCCGCAGCTGGGCCAGTACGAGTATGGCGACACGTTCTACCCCTCGATCAACCCACAAGAGGGTGCGAGCTGCTTGGGCGGCGGCTAAGCGTCTGCCAGAAGTCGGTAGCTCCTTGCCACCCGCGCGAGGAGCTATTTCATTGGCCGGATCGCGTATCCTACCGAGATTGCCATCCGCTGCTCGCCGACTCACGATCAAGGAGATCGCCCGACCCTATCCGATCTCCATCGTCGCCCGAACGGACTTCGTCGCCGAAGATGCCGGCGAGATCGAGCCGAGCGAGATTCTTCGAGATCCGAAGTTCACGCTCTACTGCATCGACCTCGAAAACGAGTCCGTCCTGTTCGTTGAAAACGAAGATCCGATAGCCGTGGAGGCGGCCCCGTTTTACTATCAGGGTCAGGCAGAGACGGCCGTCGGATTGGCCGCGATGCCGTTGGACGCGTTCTACAGAATCGCCGAAGAGATTCCCGAGCCGGCGAACGGAATCATTTTCGTGCATTCCGTGGGCCGATGCGGATCGACTCTGCTGAGCAAGGCGCTCCAAGCGGCGCCTGAGGTCCAAAGCCTTTCCGAGCCTGACGACCTCTCGCAGATGGTGGGATACCGCCGTAAGCAGATGGTGACGGACGAACTGCTTCAAAAGATGATCGCGGCGTCCATCAGATGGCGGTGTAAGCCTCGCCTGGGGACTTCGAGCAAGTGGGTAGCCGTCAAGCCCAGGAGCGAAGTCCTCAACCTCGGCGACCTGATCGGCTTGCAGTTCCCTCACGCAAGGCACCTTTTCCTCTACCGCGACGGAATCGCGTGGATGCACTCGATCGTAAAAGGATGGCGGCACGACTGGGACCTGTTCGACGAAGAAAGCAATCGAGAGGTGGAGGCCCGATGGTCCGGAACGCTTGGGATCATCCACGACTACATACGGCCGGACAAGGCGCTCAATCCCGTCGAAGTTCGAATCCTCTCTTGGATCAGCTCTATGGAGGCTTACCTGCAGCTCGTCGAGACCGGCATTCCGATTATTGCGGCGCGATACGAGGATCTGAACGCCCAACCCATATCGATCCTCAAACAGCTCTTTCAATTCTGCGGCATTCGCGACGTGGATTGGGATGTGATGAGCGAGGTACTGAGCCGGGATTCGCAGGCCGGCACCACGTTTGACCGAGAGCAGCGAAAGAGGTCTCCCCGGGAGCTCACGCCGGAACTTGCCGACTACGCCAGGAACATGATCGCGACGCGTCCCCTGCTGCGTACGCCCGATGTAATCATGCCAAACACCATCACCCCTTGAATCAATAGGCCCACTTTCACTAACATGGGACAGTTGCCGAATACCCGCGGCCAACTCGGGCATCTGCCAATCGGAAATCCGCAATGAAAACTCTCTTTTGCCTCGCAGTTTCGGTAGTCGTGACCGGCCCCCTAATGGGCGTCGCCCAAGACCGGCCGGTCCAGTCCGCCGCTTCCAGGGCCTACCACGAGTATCGACTGGTAACCACCGATCCTCCTTACGGTCTTAAGAAGGTGCATTCGCTTATCGCACACATCAAGGACAATGGGAGCGACAACAAGGTGATTTCCGCCAAGACTTTCAGTGCGCTCAGCACGAAGGAGAAGTTCACCTACTGCATGGAGCATGCAGAGAACTTTGCCCAGAACTGCGATCCGATGCCGCCGATTCTAGGCGAGGAGTCGAAGATCTTCTCGCACGTTCCGGATAGCTTTGAAGGCGACTACGAGTGGAGCGACAGGCAAGAGGATTTTATGAAATCGCATCGTGGAACAGTGGTCGGACTTCTCCGAAAGATGATCCATACGAATCGGCGAGTTGGCCTCAATGTGAAGCAAGCGATCATTCTGCTCGACGCCTACGACCTCATTCCCGACTTGGCCGCCGCCTATCGAAGGACGCCGCGAGACAAGGACATTCTGACCGTTTATTGCTGCTTGATGAGGGACGGCAAGTTCAAGCCGTTCATGAAGTCGATCACCTATCATAAGCTCTATGGGGATGAAAGCACAAGCTACAAATCCTTCATCGCCGCGAACGCTGCAAATGCCAAATTGACCACCGACCGCGCCATGGCTTACTATCGCAGCCGCAAGGGGTAGTGGTCCTTCTCGCCCTTTTCGGCCCAGCTTTCGTGACCGTCCCGGCTGGCTCTTATCGGTTGGGAAAGTCTGGCTACCTTGAAAACCCGCTGCGGACCGTACGGCTTAAGTCGTTCGAAATCGCGAAGTACGATACGACCAATGGCCAGTTCGCGGAGTTCGTAAAGGCAACCGGCTACGTCACCGATGCCGAGCGGTTCCACAATGCGATGGTATTCAAGCCAGGGTTGCGAGAGTTTCGCTGGCTGAAAGACAGGACGGCATCTTGGAGGTTCCCAAACGGCAAGATCCGCGGCGGGATTGAAGAGAAGATGAATCATCCTGTCACGACCATCAGCTTTCACGATGCGCTTCAGTACTGCAAATGGGCGGGCGTCAGGCTGCCAACGCTCGATGAGTGGGAGGCGGCTTCGCGGGCGAGAACTCGGACCGACTACTTCTTCGGCCCTACGCCGGATAGGCTTGGCCAGTACGCGAACTACTGGCATGGCCGAGATCACCTCGAGGCGGATTACTCGGACGGGTACATGTACACGTCGCCGGTGGGCTCCTTCAAGCCGAACCCTTGGGGGCTATACGACGTATACGGCAACGTTTTTCAGTTCTGTGCTGGACATTTGCCGGACGACAAGTCCTCGCACATCATGCATTCGCGTGGGGGCTCGTGGTGGTGCAGTCGCAACGCGTGCTGCTTCTTTAACTCGGTCGACATCGGCAGCATCGACTTACGCGCTTCCTTTAGCAACCAGGGCTTCAGAGTAGCGAAAGGCGCACAGGCTCAGTGAGCCTGTGCGCCTTTCATTCAAAGCAGTTTGCTAACCGGTTGTAGTCGTTGATTTTGTAGTTGTGGTCGTGCTCGGCGATCCGTCGCTCGGTACCGTTGTCGTCGAATTGGTCTCGGTGTGGGTGGAGGGCGCAGGCGGAGTGATGTTCACGCTGGGCGCAGGCGTATCCTTGTCCTTGATAACCGTCGTGGATGAGCCAGGGGTAGTGACCACGTCGGGCGTTTTGTCTTCCACAGTGCATCCGGTAACGATCAATGCAGCGAACAGCGCAAATAGAGCAGAAAGGTTCTTCTTAGCCATATTTTTTCTCTTGTGCGCCCAGTAGGGCGGTGATTTTTTAGGCAGAGGAGTTGCGGCTAAGGTTCCTGAAGCTTCGAGGCAGCCTTGTTGAGGCGGTCCCACACGGCCTCCCACGCCGGAGTCTGAGGCGGCGCCTCCACGATAATCTCCTCTACTTGTCCGTCCAGGTCGATCAACTCTGCATAGAGTCGCTTGGCGTAGTCTTCCGGATTGGAGGGCATCAGTACCTGGCCAGGGCCCGTTGGCCCGGACAGCCGAAGGCCCTTTTCGCCGCGCTCCAGCCGTTCGGCGATCCTCAGCGGAGTCTTTGGCGAGTAGTGGCGGCGATACATTCCTGGTGAGAGGCGTTGGCGAACCTTTTCACGGCCCGTGGGCCTTCCCACGACGGCTTCAATTCGTTCCCGTGAAAGCGCACCTGGACGGAGAATTCGGGGAGTGCTCATCGTGCAGTCGACCACGGTCGACTCGATGCCAAACTCCGTCGGCCCACCGTTCAGGATCAACTCCAACTCCTCTGCTATGGCGAGGTCGATATCCTCCGCGCTCGTTGGTGAGATGCCCATGAACCGGTTGGCGCTCGGAGCGGACACCGGAACCCCGGCGGCCTCCAACAGCTGTTGAGCGACCACGTTTTTTGGGACCCTGACGGCGACGGTGGGAAGCCCGCCGGTCACGAGATCAGAGACATGGGACCGCTTAGGCAGCACCAAGGTGAGTGGGCCTGGCCAGAATCGGCTCGCAAGCTCATGCGCGAAATCGGGCATTCCCTCTGCCACGTCGAGGGCAGCGAACAGGCTTGGCACATGGATGATCAGGGGATTGTCCGCGGGACGTCCCTTGATCTCGAACGTGCGCCGCACCGCCGATTCGTCGAGCGCCGACGCTGCGATGCCGTACACGGTCTCGGTTGGCATTCCGACCAGCTTGCCTGACCGGAGCGCCTCAGCCGCCTCGGAGATCGCCTGGTCGTTTGGATGCAGGATTCTCATTCGCGAAACCTGATCGCGTCCATCATGGCTGCCCGGGGCGCCTGCATGCCAAGCCACCATTCGAAGGACCGAGCGCCCTGGGCGATGAGCAGGGGCAACCCGTCGACGGGCAAAAGCCCGTGCCGGCTGGCAGCTCTCAAGAAGGGAGTGGACTC
>DASZPA010000035.1:0-7254 GCA_035550555.1 Fimbriimonas sp. | reverse complement strand
AGAATGAGATCGCGGCTACGAGAAAGAGCTCAAGTAGAAGAGGTATCGGGTTTCCCATCTCGAACTAGGCCTTGCTCACCCGCTACTTCGAGGCGGGCTCTCTTGGACTGCTTCATGGCCTCTCCCAAGTTGATCCTCGCGTCCGTCATCATGTCGTCGCTTGTGGATTTGAGATAGTCCTGAATGTCCAGCAAAGACACTGCGAGCAACTTCTGTGCCAGCAGGATGTGGGAGTGAGACGCTTTGTATTTCGCGGGGGGCTTGAGCTGTTCGAGAAACTGTGCGCGTGCGTTGCAGCGGCGAACCAGCTGGTCTATCTGGTCGGCCGTCGCGGTGGCCGTGGGCGAGACGGCGGCCTCTTGAAATGCAGGCAGCGCAGACTGCTCGTCCTTTTCCGTCGCATCGGCGATCACCGCTTCGGCGACGGCATAGGCGTCTTGGTATTCGCCGTCCGGCAGCGGCGCCTTGGCGTAAGAATCGAGGTCTTTTTGGAGTCCGTCGACGCCGCCCAAGGCTGCTCGCGCCACCGACCTCCAAAAATAGGCGGATGGCGACGGAGCATGCTGAATCGCCCTGTCCAGACTGACCGTTGCATGTTCCACGTCTCCCAGGGCCAGGTAGGTTTGGCCTTCCAGGACATAGATCGTTGGATCGGTTGGATGACGGGCGACGATTTGGTTGAGCTGCTCTTTGGCTTCATCCACCCGGCCGGCGGTCATCAGGTCGCGCAGAGCGGCAAGCCGCAGCGAGTGGTTGTCCGGAAGGATGTCGAGGGCGCGACACGCCACATCGGCTGCCTGGCTCCATCTTCCCTGCTGCTCCAAGATGTGAACCTGAAGATTTCGGAGCTTGGATTCCAGAGGTTTGGCGTCGATGGCGTCGCGAATGAGCATCGACGCGGCGTCGAACTTCTTTGACGCGATCAGCTTTTCAACTTGGGCGCCAATATCGTCGGCCGTCGTATCCGGTGGCGGAGCCGTTGCGACTGGAGTCACGACCGGTGGCGATTCGCCTGGGCTCATATGGCTCGTGCTCACTTTTGGCCGCGGCGACAGCTCTTTGAAGGCGGACGCTTGAAGCAGGAGGTTCCAAGTGTGGGCGATCGATGCGGACTCGTCCTCTCGACTGTCCACTCCTCCCTTCGACGTGACGTTCCTCTTGTCGTCCTTCCAGACGCTTCGTCCCACCAGATACAGCTCTCCGTGCGCAGACAGCCCTTTACCCTTGGGATCGACGGTATAGGTGAAAACGTACTTCGCGCCGAGATCCTGAGCAACGGCCAGCGCATTCGGCAATGAAGGGTTGTCGCTTGCGGAACGGATCCTTCCGGAAAGCGCCGCGGCTCGGAAAGCGGGATCGGTCATGCCCCAAACGACTGGCGAGACTCGCCCATCTTGATCAAGCTCTTGCGCCAGATAGTTGGCCAAAGACAGCGAGGGATCGGCGGTCGTCGCCGATTTCTTGAGAGGGACGATGAGCACTTGGGGAGCTTGGCTCTGCCCAAAAGCGGCGGAGACGCCGACGCACAGTCCGAGAAGAAATCGAATGGTCGTCAAAGAAACTAGCCGCCTTGGATCTGCTGAAGCGCCGTCTGGCACGCGTCGCGTACGGCTCGGAGACGCGTGACGTTGCCCTTCCCGCCGGCAATCGAAGCGTTACAGGCATCGATGCACCGCTGGTAGGCGCCGGCAGCGTCGCTCTTGCGTCCGAGACTTGCATAGGCCTGGCCGAGCCTCTCCGCGACCTGAACGGGGTCTCCGCCACTCCTGAGGGCCTTTTCCAGGCTGGAGGCCGCGCCACTGTAGTTTCCTATCTGGAACTGTTGGTTGCCGACCTTCCAGTAGGCGCTGGAGCCTTCGCCGCCGTCCGAATCCGACCCGGCAACACCTCGATTGCCGGCACGGCCGTTACCTGGACCATGAACGTTAATCACAATCGAGCCCTGCGGCGCCGGCGGGACCGCGGCTGCTTGACTCGTTTGGCCGTCGACTTGAGGTGGTGGATCGCCACCGCCGTTCCGAGGTGCTACAGACCCGGATGGGGCCGGCGAATTCTGATGGTCGCCGATTTCGGTGGAACTCACCTTCGGATCGAACGGGCTGAGTTCCGCGCCTCCGCCTCCCGAAGGTTGATTGCCCGGCGGCAGCGTATTGTCGCCTCGGACCGTTCGCCGGGTTGGCTCCTCAGGCGCACCGTAGTCAAGCACGTCGCCCAGGTTGTCGTATGGGGACTGGACTTTATTGTCCTGGGCCGGAACCTGCTGAGCAGGCTGCTGAGGCTGTGCCGTCTGGGCTTGCGTCTCCTGCTGGCCGGTTGACATGGGCAGATCGGTCTTCGCGGGCGAGTTCGTCGCAACGACCACGGGCGGGGCATTTTTCTGCATCTGCCGGGCGACCGCGATCGGAACACAGATGACCAGGATGGCCACACAGACGCCCGCTACGACTGCCATCGAGCGGCTTGGCAGCCTCTCCGCTTGGGCCGACGACATGAGGGCGTTGCGGAGCTGGTTCCTCTTAATCTTGTCCAAATCCGAGTTGGGATTCAGCTCGACGACCTTCTCGGCGCATTCGAGCGCCTCCACGATCTGACCTTTGCGCTCGTGGCAGGAAGCTTTGAGAGAAAGAGCCGTGACGGAAGACGGATCGGAAGCGACGGCATTGTCGGCGATTGCCATCGCCTCGTCGACCTTCCCAAGGTTCAACGCGTGGACCCCTTCTTGGACGATGTCCTCCAGTTTGGCGCGAGCCTCGGTCAGCTCGTCTTCCGGAATGCCTGTTCCGCACCGCTTGCAAAAGGTGCTGTCAAGGCTGTTCAGGGTGTTGCAATGCTTACACGGAATCATGCGGATCCTCTCCCAGAGTGACTTCGAAGCGCCACGACTAGCATTGTACCAATCGCTTTTTGAACCTCAAAGAAATACGATGCTGGGTTTGCATCGGCGACGGTCACAACCGCAAATTGGCGTGAATTCGAAGTCAGTGTAGGGTAGACGGGCCAAGCCATCCGGTCGGTTCGCCATTCGGTACGCTCGCAAAATGTCTGAAAGCGGTCCGCTGCGCCGAACCCCTCTGTTTGCCTCCCACGTCGCGGCGGGCGCCCGAATGGTCCCATTCGCCGGCTATGAAATGCCGGTCCAATACAACGGGATTATCGCCGAAGCCAAATCGGTGCGGTCTTCAGCCGGGATGTTCGACGTGAGCCACATGGCTCGTCTGCGATTGCGCGGCGAAGACACACTTCCCTTCCTCGAACACGTCACGACCAACGACGTTTCAAAGCTGCCCGTGAGCGGGGGCCAATATAGCCTTCTTCCGAACGATCAAGGCGGGTGTGTGGACGACATTATCGTCTACCGAATGCCGGAGTTCTACGACATGGTGGTCAACGCCGATAACCACGCGAAGGACGTCGCATGGCTCAACGCTCACAAGCTCTCGGGAGTTTCGATCGAAGATCGCACCGAAGCCACCGCGATGATCGCTGTCCAAGGTCCGGAAGCGGTGGCGAAACTCTGCTCAATCTGCTCATTCGGCGAGGCGTTGAACGGGGCAGCCGCGTTTGGGGTCTTGCAGGGTCTCATCGGAGGTGTCGAGTGCTCGGCGGCTCGAAGTGGATACACAGGCGAGGACGGCTACGAGCTGATCTGCGCGGCCGAGGATGCCGAGAAGCTCTGGAAGGCTCTTTTGGCAGCCGGCGTCGCGCCCTGCGGCCTGGGCTCACGCGACACGCTTCGCGTCGAGGCCGGGCTGCCGCTCTACGGCCATGAGCTCCGAGACGACCTGAGTCCGCTTGCCGCCTCGCTTGGGTGGGTCGTAAGCAAGACCAAAGAGTTCGTCGGCAGCGACTACTACCACTCCGCTCGCGAGAATGGGACGCCAACGAAGTTGGTCGGCATTAAGCTGGAGGCGAAGCGTCTGACGACTCCAGGCATGAACGTTTTTGTGGATGGCGAGTCGATCGGCCAAGTCAGCAGCGGGATCGTGTCGCCGACGCTCGACACAGCCCTGGCGCTCGCTTTCGTGAATCGAGACGTGCCTTTGGAGACGCACTGCACGGTCGAAACCCGCGGTAAACAAGAGGCGGGGAAGATCGTGAGCAAGCGGTTTTACAAGCGGGCGAAGTAGCTTGGAGTAAGCCGCCGCGCACGAAAGAAACACCAGGCCCGTCTCCGTTCAGAGGGCCAGTGGTGCTCTTGTTGCGGCTCCTGCGACTCGGAGGCGGATCCAGTGCACGACCTAAGTGAATACGTTCAATACCGATGCATAGTCGGCTCCCGCGCCTATGGCCTCGCCGACCAAGGGTCGGACACGGACCTTCGCGGCTTCTACTTGCCTCCGGCTCGTCTCCATTGGTCGCTGAGGAAGCTGCCTGAGCAGCTTGAAAACGTGGAGCGGCAGGAATGTTTTTGGGAGTTGGAGAAACTTCTGAAGCTCGCGCTGGAGAGCAACCCGAACGTGCTCGAGTGCCTGAACACTCCACTGATCCAGCACGTTTCGCCACTCGCGAGCGACCTGCTCGCGATGCGCTCGGCATTCCACTCCAAACTCGCCTATGCGAAATACTCGCGGTACGCCGAACAGCAGTTCGGCCGGCTGTCGGCGGCCCGCGAGAAAGGAGATCCGACCAACTGGAAGCATGCGATGCACATGCTGCGACTGATGATCGCCGGCACGCACCTGCTCCGATACGGCGAGGTTCTGGTGGACGTCTCAGAGTTTCGAGAGAGATTGCTGGAGGTCAAGAGAGGCAAAGTGTCGTGGGGTGAGGTCGAGGCTTGGCGATCGGCGCTGCAAAGCCAGTTAGATTCTGCTTACATGTTCACTGAGCTGCCGGAGAAGCCGGACAGAGAAGCGGTCGACGCCTTCCTCATAGGTGCGCGAATGAGCATGGCGGATGCCTGACATTCCGCAGCCGCAGATTCTTGAAGCGCAGGTGCGAAGCCACCCCTATCCGCTTCTGTTCTCCACGATCAGCGGCGCGCACCTATATGGATTCCCGTCGCCCGACTCGGATTTCGACCTCCGCGGAGCACACGTCTTGCCCGCTTCGAACGTGGTCGGATTGGATTTGGGAGACGAGACCCTCCAACGGTCCGAGGTGGTCGAGGGCGTTGAGGTGGATCTGGTGACGCACGACGTCAGGAAGTTCTTCACTCTGATGCTCAGACGTAACGGCTACGTGTTAGAACAGCTCTATTCGCCTCTGGTTGTATCGGCCAGCCCCGAATTTCAAGAGCTCAAAGAGCTTGGGAAAGGGTGCGTCACCAAACACCACGTTCATCACTATGCGGGTTTCGCGAATACGGAATGGGGACTGTTCCGCAAGCTGCCCGAGCCTCGCGCGAAGCCGCTGCTCTACGTCTACCGGGTGCTTTTAACCGGAATCCACTTGATGCGGACAGGCCGAGTCGAGGCGGATCTTCCGAGCCTTGCGGAGGAGTATGGCGAATACTTTCTTCGGGAACTCATCGGGTTCAAACGAACGGGTCTCGAGAAGGGCGCGCTTGTGCATCCGGAACTCGACTTCCATCAAAGGAACTTCGACAGGTTGATGGAAAGGCTGTACGACGAGAGCGCGAAATCAGATCTGCCGGGCGAGCCTTCCGCCAAGCCGGCCCTAAACGATCTCTTAGTGCGGATCCGACTCGGCGGCTAGTCGCCAGGCATTCCAGAAGTCGGCAAAGCTTTGCCATCGATCCTCTTTCTCCCGAGCGCATGCTCTTAGAACGACCTCAAACAGGTCATCTGAACCGCGAAAGGAAGCCCGGTCGCTGCTGCCGTCTGAGAGGAAAACAAGTGCCGTCCTGCCCATTGTGAAGACGGTAGCGCGCTGATCGATGCTTGCTCCCAGCTCGTGCTCCTCCGGAGCCATGAGCCGCGTGGAGCCGAACATCCGGCCCATCGTGTTTTTGAATGGACCATGATGATAGTGATCGAGATCCACTACGAACAGGCATCGTGCCTGAAAGTCGTAGATGAGAGACCCGTCATAGAAGTCGGAAGCGATCCATCCAGCTCGAGCCAGGTGGTGGTGCAGATCGTAAACGGCCGATAGCGCCCTCGTTATCTCTTCGACGGGAAGGGCCCGAAAGCGTTGGAAGGAGGATCTTGGGTCCTCTCGCCTCTCTTTGGGAACGCCCAGAAGCTCGCCTTCCACCCAATCGTAAATGAGCATGGGCCCCTCAGGCGACTCGATCACGTTGTGCAGCTTCGGCATGGCCGGGTGCGGACATTGCTGGTTGAGCCCCGCGCCGTTTCTCAGGAGACCGATCCTTTCGTGCCGCTCCAGGTGTGCCCTTGACGGCTTTCCGGCGGTCTTGACGAAGTACTTCGCCCCCTCGACTTCTATTCCGTAGGAAGCGTTTCCCGAATCCTGCGTTCTCTCATCGAAGGTGGCGAAGATGACGCCGACGCTTTCCAGGAAGGCCCTGGGCGGCTGACCGGTTCGCGCCAATTCCAGGATGGGATGCATGAAGGGCTAAGAAGGGATTTCGCCCGACGGTCCTTCGAAATCTTGTGACGCGTAGACGCCCATCTTTCGAAACTTCTCGTACCGATCTTTCCTGAGCGCTTCGCCCTTCATCTTGCCCAGGACCTTAAGGTGCTTGAGAATCGCGTCCTTGACTCTGGTAGCCGTCTCCACGGGGTCTCTGTGCGCTCCTCCAACGGGCTCCTCGATGATCTCGTCGATCAGATTGAACTTCAGCGCTGCGGCGGCCGTGAGGTTCAGGGCTTTGGCGGCATCGGGCCATCTCTCCGGCTGGCGCCAAAGGATCGCGGCGCACCCCTCCGGAGGGATGACGCTGTAGATGCTGTTGTCAAGCATCAGAATCCGGTTCGAGGTCGCGATCCCCAGCGCTCCGCCAGACCCGCCCTCGCCGATCACGACGGAGATGCAGGGCACGGTCAGCTCGAACATCTTGAACATTCCGGCCGCGATCGCTTCGGAAATGCCCCGCGACTCGCTCTCGACTCCGGGGTCCGCGGCAGGTGTGTCGATCAGCGTGATCACCGGCATTTTGAACCTTTCGGCCATATCGAACAGCCGGATCGCCTTGCGATACCCCTCCGGCCGCGCCATGCCGAAGTTCCGGAACTGCCGGTCCTGGATGTTTCGACCCTTTTGATGCCCGACAACCATGATCGGACGGCCGTCCAGCTTGGCTGGGCCACCCACTACGGCGTGGTCCCGAAATCCGCGGCGGTCTCCGTCCAACTCGACGAAATTGGTGAATATGGCGGCAACGTAGTC
>DASZPA010000034.1:0-2889 GCA_035550555.1 Fimbriimonas sp. | reverse complement strand
AAAGCCCGAGGCCGTCGAGCATCTTCTTCTGGCGCTCGCCCGGCTTGCCTCGGCGGCCCATCATGCCACCGCCCATGCCTGGCCTGCCTGGAGGGCCTCCCGGTCTCTGCGCAAATCCAAGTGAAGCTACACTCGCCAAGGCCACGACGACGCAAATCGAAAGGCTGAGTTTTTTCATATATGAATGAGCCCGAACAATGGCTCTTGGCCTAAACGCTGGTGGGTTTCGGAAGTTCACTCGCCCTGCGGCAAGGAAATCCGTTCCTTGGAATTATCTAAGGCTCGTCGCCCTGGACTTGTCCACCAGCTCGCGGATAGCGGGCTCGGACGAGGCCTCGAAATCTTTATGAGTTCCCCAGAAGATGACCCGTCCATGGTGCAGAAATGCGATGCGGTCCGCGATCCGCATGACGGAGCCGAGGTCGTGGCTGATGACGATGCTCGTCATGTTGCGCTCGTTTCGGATTCCCACCATGAGGCTGTCGATGTTGTACACGGTGATCGGATCGAGGCCGGTGGTCGGCTCATCGTAAAGCATGACCATCGGATTGAGCGCCAGGGCTCGCGCGATGCCGACCCTCTTCCGCATTCCTCCGCTCAGCTCACTGGGCATCTTCACGGCGTCCTCCGGCTGCAGACCAACCCTTTCCAGGGCGAGCCTCGCCGTATCCACACGCTCTTTCGCCTTGATCTTCAGGCGCCGCTCGATCCCAAAGAGAACGTTGTCCGTAACGTTCATATAGTCGAAGAGCGCTGCCGACTGGAACACCATTCCCATGCGCCGGCGTGCCTCCTCGGGATGCTTCTGAACGTCCAGCCCGTCTACGACCACGCTTCCAGAGGTTGGTGCCAACAGGCCGCTGATGCAACGCAAGAGCGTGGTCTTGCCTCCGCCGGAGCTGCCCATGATGGCAAGGATCTCTCCTTGGTTGGCTTCCAAGCTGATGTCTTTGAGAACGGGATGGCCGTCAAACGCCTTGGTGAGCCCTTTCACGCTGATCATCTAAGCCTCGCCTCCGCGACGGAGGCTTGCCGGCGATGCGTTGAAGCGCTGAGCAAAGGCTCTGCTGAAATGCGAGATCCCCACAAATCCAACCGCCTTGGCAATGGCTCCAACCGGAGAGGCGCTTTCGGCCATCAGCATCTCTCGGGCCTTCTCCAATCGCACGGCCACCAGATACTTGTGGAAAGGCTGCCCGGTCGCCTGCCTGAACAGGAAGCGAAAGTGCGATGTGCTCAATCCGAGGTGTTGAGCGACGGAGGCGTCGGAAACTCGGCGCGCATAGTTACGCTCAACAAAGGCGAGGGCCTTGTCGACCAGGCGATCCGTTGGACCCGCTCCCTCGCGGATCGCCGGCGGAGCAAGGCGGTCGATCCGATCCCGAATCGCCTCGAAAATCTCCGTGTTCGTGCCGACTCGATCCAGCTCCCTGGCCGCCTCGAGCTGCTCTCTCAAAAGCTGCCGGCTTCCGCCGGTCTCGAGAAGTGCGCCGGTCAGGACCGCGAGAAACGTGAGGCCCTGACCCCGTGCCTCGTCCAGATCCCTGGTAGTGAGAATGGACGCTTCCAACTGATCGACCGCCTTTGCGAACTCGACTCTGTCTCCCACGCGGACGATGGCGCCTATCCTGGCAAGCGGAACGCCGCCTCCCGCCGTGTGAAACGGACATCCATGGCGGCTTTCAGATTCCGCGTAGACGTCAAAGACTGTGAAGCTGGCCGGACTTGAGAGCGCCTTGAACTTGAAGCGGTCTGCATCCAAAGGCTCTCGAAGCTCGACTGTGAGTTGGTCCACGCGCAGCCTCTCTCCGTCGATCTCCGTTTCACCGACGGTCTTCAAGCTTGTTCCGTCGCCGGATGTCCGGTTGACGGGAGTAAGATCGGACGCGTCTGCGTAGTGGCGGCCGTTCACGATTTCCTGGCGAAACACGAGGGTCTCGCCCTTGAGAAGCTGGAGAGACGCGCCGAGCGTGCCCGCTACCTCGTGTTCAGGTCCTGCAAACTGCGCGAAAACGCCCACGACATGCAGGCGCAAGACGGGACCGGATCGGATCGGCGCGTCCAGCGTGAACGGCAAAGAGCGAGCCGGGTGGCCGCGAGTGGGGCCACCGTTGCTCCTCCACCCGATGCCTCGGCTCGCCGGCAAGTCAAAGTGACGCGCGGGAACGAGCGACGGACCGGAGAGGGGCCGTGGGAACGATAGCAGTTCTGGTTGCGCCTGGGGTTGGTGTGCAAGAGCCAACGGTTTCAATTTTGCCTACGTCGCAACCCCGTTACAACGTTACTGAAGGGACAATTGGCTATGCGGAAGGTGCCCAAAGACAGATTCGCGAATCCCCTTGACCCGAGGGCTGATCAACTCGGCGTCCCGCTGGAAGTAGATCGGCACAAACGGAGCGTCTTGCAGAACCATGTCTTCCGCCTGGGCGTAGAGCTTCTTGCGCTCCTCCGGGTCCATTGAGACATCCGCTTTGGCGCAAAGCGCATCGAACTGCGGGTTGTGGTACTGCACATGGTTCTCCGCCCCGTAAGATGCGAGAAGAGTGCTCAGGAAGTTCTCCGGGTCGAGATAATCCGCTCCCCACCGCATGTGGAAGAACGGAAGCTGGTTCTTGTCGTTAAGCGACAGGTAGGTGCCCCATTCGAGCTGCTTGAACGTGACATGGATATTGAGCGTTTTGCCAAGCTCTTCTCCAACGGCGTTGGCGACAATCCGAATGTCGGGATAGTCGGTGCGGTAGTACATCGTGAGCTGGGGGAAGTTGGCGCCACCCGGATAGCCCGCCTTTGCCAGAAGCTGCTTGGCTCCATCGGGATCGTATGGCACTTTCTTCACGTTCTCCCTGTAGCCGAAGACCGCCGGCGGGAGGATGCCGTCTGCCTTCTTGT
>DASZPA010000033.1:0-8514 GCA_035550555.1 Fimbriimonas sp. | reverse complement strand
CCGTTTGCCGGAGGAGCCCTTCTCGAATTCGTCGTGCGTCCTTCGGCGTTAGGTTGGGGGGTACCAGAAAAACGCAAAAAAGAACGCAGCACCGGACCCGGCATTCATTTCCTTGTTGGAAACCACCTGAGTCCCGTTCATGGTCTCTATTGTAGCCGAGAATGAGCCGTTTGGCTCAGGCTGCTTTGAGAAACTCGGAGCCGGCAGAAGCGAGGACTTTGAAAGCCGCATCGATGTCGCCGCTCAGAAGGATGCACTTCGGGACGTCGCCCTCTCGGGCGGCGATCTCGGCCTGCTCGCTCACTGTGGCGAACGCGGATGCGCCAATGGATCGGCTGCTTCCCTTGAGAGTGTGCGCCGCATGCGAGGCGCCGAGCGCATCGTTTTTTGCACAGGCGGCCTTGTAAGCCGCGATCAGGTCCGGAGCCGCATCGAGGAAGGTTTGAACCAGCTCCTGTTCGAATTCCGTATCTCCGCCGGAAATCTCGGAGAGATATTCGCGGTCGATCTGGCTTGAAACAAGGTCCATGGCTAATAGAATTCTTGGAAACTCTTTCTCCAATTCGTAGGTTTTTGCCAGGAACTACTTAGCTTTGGTTCAGAAATCGCAAGAAGCTTAGGCAGAGATTTGCCAGCTTCTTTCTACTCGTGCCAATTGGCGGCGCACAGTTGTCAAATCTACATCTGGCATTCGGCGTTCAGCCAGATCGGCGACCTCCTCAACAAGCTCATGGAAAATCACGGAAGCAGCCTCGGAGCCCGATAGCATGGCTGTGAGGCGCTCGTAGAGCTGCCTCGGCTTGTGCTCCATCTGACTGATAAAGTCGCCCATCCTCTTGAACTGGAAGGTCGAATAGTAGAGGTGGTTGACGCCCGCCAAGACGCCCAACAGGTTCTGGGCTCCCTCGACGAGAGCCTGCTGCCTCCACAGCAGCCCGTCACGCTCTTTCAGCCGGGCCTCAAAGGCCCACAAAGGTTGAAAAGCCAAGTGCTTACGCACCATTTCCAGCCCAAGCGACTCCGGGTAAGCCCTTAGCCCTTTCGCGATAAGGCTGAAGAAACTCGGCGCCATGGATGGGCCTTCCCGCCAAGAACCCCGAAAGCGCCTTCTGGAAAGGACCCTGGAGATTGTGTTGCACAAGCACGAGGTCGACCATCTCTTCCCATGCCTTCACGGTTGCATGAGCGAACTGGCATTCGACTTCCTTTAACGAGATAAGACTCGACTAAGGATCCCTCTTCTCGATCGCCCAAAACCCACTCGAGATTCTCGGCGCCATTGCGTTCCATGGCCTCCCTGAGCTCCGAGTCGCTCGGCAGCTCATCGTAATAGATGGCAATGTCGATGTCGGAGTATGGATCGACCTTTCCATAGGAGACGGAGCCGATGGAAAGAATGCCCTTGGTGTGAGGCAGCTCTGCGTAAGGCTTGCAGACTTGGTCGACCAGATTGCGGAGGTAAGGGAGAAGGTCTCGTTCGCTATGGCTCATGGCAAGACAACTATCAAGCGCGAAAGGAGTTAACCCTTGGCCCTAACCGCCTTGATTCGCATTTGGAGAACACGGCACGAAAAGTCACTGACCCCTCGCCGAGTTCGCCGTAACCTCAACGCCACCGGATGTTGGCCTTCGTCGCGTGGATCACTCTTGCTGGCAAGCCAGAAATGTTGGCGCCGGGCGTGATTTCGACGAAGATAGACGAGTTTGGAGGAGCACTCACTCCGGATGGTCACGAGTTCTACTTCAGCATCTCCGTGCCGCGTTTCTTTTTGGAAGCGATTTGCGTAAGCACCAAGAGGAATGGCCGATGGACGACGCCTAAGATTGCGCCGTGGTCGGGCCTTCATCACGATTTCGATCCGTGCCTTTCGCCCGACGGCAAGAAGCTGTTCTTTATCTCTGACCGGCCCGTTCACACCGAAAAGAAGTCCGACTATGACGTTTGGATGTTGACTCGGCTGGGAGGGCGATGGAGCAACCCAATCCACTTGCCGGCTCCGGTGAACAGCGATGGGAACGAGCATTTCGCGAGCTGTGCGGCTAACGGAGACCTGTACGTGTGTTCGGATCGCGATCAACGATCGAACAAGGTGTATCGAATTCCCTTTGTAGAGAGTCGGTACGGCAAGGCTGAGGCCCTTTCTGCCGCCATCAACGGAGAAGGGAACACGCTGGAGTCCTCGATCTCGCCAGATGGAAGAACGCTCGTCTCCGCCATCATCGGCCGCCGCGACTCGCTCGGACTCTATGACATCTACATCAGCCACAAGAGGGGCCACGACTGGACGCCGATTCGCAATCTAGGCCGCCCGATCAACAGTTCCGCCCGCGACTACTCGCCCCGCATCTCCACTGACGGCCAGTGGCTTTACTTCTCCAGTGAAACGGGTTTCGCGGATCCCAAGAACGAGAGCCGGCTCAGCTATCGGCAGCTTGTGAAAGGCTGTGGTTCGCTTCTGAACGGGTTCGGCAACATCTATCGGGTTCGGTTACCGGAGGTGTCAGACGAGACGCAACGCAGCCTGCATTTCATGCCAAGGAACTCGTTCCTCGACCATCCGGAGGATCTCTCGCGAAGCTCGGAAGCCTGCCGACCGTGGACTCACGCCCCCGGCGACGCTGATTATGCAAGCCCTCCAACGCCGTCTCGTCTAGCAACGAAGTCTGGCGGCGTCGCGGGACTGGTTGAGAGACCCGCTAGACAAAGAGCCGGCCTTGTCCCCAGGATGCTCGCTCCGGGCGTGATCTCGACGCCTCGCGAAACCGTCAGCGCCACCGAGGGGCCGGACGGGACGGTGGTCTTCGTCGTCTCTTGCCAAGGGACTTTGCAGACCAAGACCGTCCTTTGCGAGACGCGCAAACGCAACGGGAGATGGCGACCTCCGGCCGTCCTCCCCTTCTCAGGAGTCGACACGGACTTCAATCCGCAGTTCACGCCGGACGGCTCCCACTTGCTTTTCGTCTCAAACCGAGGCGACAAGCGTCATTTCCAGGTGTGGTCGGTAGTAAGGCAAGACGCCCGGTGGGGCAAACCTGGTCTTTTGTCGGCCCCGGTGAACGAGAACGGGCACCAGCTCTGCGCCGCTCAAGCCGCCAACGGCGACCTCTTCGTCACGTCGACTCGAAGTGGCGCGGGAGCCCTCTATCAGATCAAGAACCATATCGCCAAGCCGGTGGAAGCGGTCAACAAAGTTGGTTTCGTCAACGACGTGTGCGTCGCGCCGGACCAGAGCTATCTGATCTTTTCATGCTTCGGAGCCAAGGACGAGTTCCTTATGCCCGGTGCGATCTATCAGCGCGGAGACTTGTACGTCTCCTTTAAGAAGGACGGCGTCTGGCAGACCCCAAGTCATCTCCAGGCTCCGATCAACACACCTGCCGCCGACGTGTGTCCCACACTGTCACCAGATGGCAAGACGCTCTACTTCGCCAGTGACCGCGGATTCCTTTCCAAGCCTCGCACGCGTCCGGTCACTTACGAAGAGATTCGACGCAATATCGTTACGCTGCGTAACGGCCTTTCGAAAGTCTTCCAAATTCCCGTCTCCGAGCTCCTTGCTGCCGCACGAAAAGCCCCTCCGGCTGACTAACAAGATGCCCATGTTCCTCCAACTGCTATTTACGGTCGCTCTCCACTCCTCTCCCACGGTCGACGACATCAGGCGCCAAGCCGACGCCATGCTTCCCCTGGTGAAAACGCAGATCGCGACAGAGTGGCTCAAAGGCGCCGCCCAACTGCCCGATCCCACGCCCCGGACGCTCTATCGAGGGACGAGTTGGCTGACGCCGGCGCAATACGAGGCTCTTGCGCCGGAAGAGAAGGCGAAGGTGAAGACGGTCAAAGCCGACGCCACGCTGTATTACAACACGAAATACGGCACGCCGATTGCGTACGCGAGGGCCGTCGACCTGGCCGCGCAGCACGGGCTGAAAACCCTCTCCGGAATCAAGCTGATGGACTTCGGATATGGAGGCATCGGGCAGCTGCGTCTCTTTGCCATCCAGGGCGCGGAGGCCGTAGGCGTGGACGTCGACCCGTTTCTGCCCGCCTTGTACTCGCTGCCCGAGGATACGGGTTCGTTCGAAAAGGGATCGGTGAAGCTTGTGGATGGCCGCTACCCCGCGGAAGAGAAAACCAGGGAGGCCGTCGGCGACGGTTACACGCTGATCGTTTCGAAGAACACTCTGAAGCGCGGTTATATACATCCCGAGCGGCCTGCCGACAAGCGGATGCTGATCGATCTTGGGGTCTCCGACGAGGCATTCTTGGCCTCTGTCCATGACGCCCTCAAGCCAGGCGGCATGCTCGTTATCTACAACCTGTGCCCTGCGCCCGCGCCGCCAGAGAAGCCCTATGTTCCTTGGGCTGATGGACGATCGCCCTTTACCAAGGAACAGTATCGGCACGCCGGACTGAAGGTGGTGGCGTTCGACGTGAACGACGACGGACCGATTCGCAAGGTGGCGCACGCCGTGGGTTGGGACCAAGGTGACCAGCCGATGGATACGAAGAAAGACCTGTTCGCCTGGTACACCATCGTGCGCCGAGAAAACCGATAACCTTCCCACCATGCGAAAGGTTCAGTGGGAGCGCATGTTTCCCCATGAGCTGGAGGCGGAAATCTCCGCTTGCCCAGTCGTTTACTTCTCGTACGGCCTGTGTGAGCCTCATGGACCGCACAACGCCCTCGGGCTCGACGCGCTGAAGGCTCATGCGATCTGCTGCAGAACCGCGCAAGAGCATGGCGGCATCGTGGCGCCACCTGACTATTGGCATATCCACGAAGTGGGCGGATACGCGATTTGGGCCGAGCGCGAAGCCGGCGAGAACCGTCCTTGGCTGACCGCCGTTCCCCCTTGGATCCATTTCAAGAACGTGTGCTATCACGTCCGGGCTGCGGATGCGCTTGGCTTTCACGCCGCGATCCTGCTGACCGGCCACTATGGGCCCAATTGGCAAGATCTGAAAACCGTCCTTTCGATTCTTCAGCCGCACTTTTCGATGAGGCTGTATGGGCTCCCGGACTTTGAGGCGAACAAGCCCGGCTTTGACGGGGACGGCCAAGCCGGCGACCACGCGGGAAAGGTCGAAACGTCTTTGCTTTGGGCGGTCGAGCCGGACTGCGTGGACGTATCGCTTCTTCCGGGTCCGTCGGAGCCTGGACCTCACTTCGCGATGGGAAAGACTGCTCGGGATTCGGACCCGAAGGTCGGCGCCAGGATGGTGGAGGATGAAGTCCGTTGGCTCGGGGCAAAGGCTGAGGGATTGCTCGAGGAGTATCGGCAGCGAGTCGAACATCGGCTCGGGCCGAAGTCGTTTATCGAGGTCGAGCAGATCTGGAGGGATGAAATCGAGCCGAAGCTTCCGGGCTTCGAGTCGATGCAATCCAAATTCTGGGACCAACCGCCGTCTCCGAGTGCAGGATCACGCTGGATGCTGAACTGGAACCCAGGACAGGGAACACCTTAAACCTGCAAACCGGCGTCCAATCGGTGTGTCAGCTATTGTAAGAAGCCAACTTGCAGTTTTTGGGAAACGCGAAGATGCTTAAGAGTCGTAAAGGATTGAAAGGAGCACCGAAATCTCGCGCGCATGCGCGCGTCTGGAGTTGTGATATGTATCAAAGGCGTTTTTTTGTCGGCGGCCTTGTCGCCGCGCTAGCCTTGGCGGGGGGTGGATTCTCGACAGCTCGCGCCCAGGCTCAAGAGGGGTACCACGTCGGCGAAGGGACGTCTCAGTCGATCGCCGCTCAAGATGAGAACGACACGCCCGGGCCTTCCGCCGAGAACAACGGTCCGGTTCGAATCGCGCGATTTTCTTATGTAAAGGGCAACGTCACTTGGCGGCCCGACGGCAATACCGACTGGACGACGGCCACCGATAACGTGCCGATGCGCGAGGGCGCCCAGATTTGGGTGGGCGACGATGCGCGCGCGGAAGTCCAATTCGACGACGGCAGCGCGATCCGGCTCGGCAGCGGCGCCGTCGCGACGCTTCAGACGATGTTCAGCGACTCGCAGGGAGAATTCACAGAGGTCAAGCTGACCGACGGCCTCGCCTCGCTCGACCTCCGAACGGACCACTCGATCTACCAGATCGACACTCCGAAGGGCGCCGTGAAGTCGGTCGGACCTTCGGCTGTTCGGATCGGGGTGGACGACGATATGGAGCTGGGTGTCCGCGAAGGAACGGCGACTCTGGATGGACCGCAGGGCAAGGTCGACCTCAAAGCCGGCGATTACCTCGATGTCAAAGACAGCGACGACAATGTGACCGTCCAGAAGCTGCCCGAAGAGGACAGTTGGGACAAGTTTGTGGACGAGCGGCATGCGAGCATGACCAAGCCGCAGCCGAACCTCCCTGAGAACCAGCAGTTCGTGGCCGGGGATCTCGACCAGTACGGGACCTGGCACGAGGACGATCAGTACGGCAAAGTGTGGACGCCAACGGAAACCGAAGATTGGCAGCCTTACCACGATGGCCGCTGGACCTGGGTTGAGCCTTTCGGTTGGACTTGGGTGGCCGCCGAGCCTTGGGGCTGGGCCCCCTATCACTACGGGTCGTGGGTCCGCCGCCGGTGGGGTTGGTGCTGGGTGCCCGGACCAGTCTATCAGTACTGGTCTCCCGCGGTCGTGGACTTCTGCTACGAGGGTGACGTGGTCACTTGGGTGCCGCTCGCTCCGTGGGAGTGCCACTATCCCTCGGCTTTCACCCTTGGCGTTTGGGGCCGCGGGTGGAGCGCCTACTTCTCCGTGGGATTCTGTGGAGTCTGGTTCCCCTCGAACGACCACTTCTGCCGCCAGCGGCTCTTCAACAACCGATGGGTGAACCACTACCACGGTTGGGATCATGGCTTGCATGACCGCGGCCGATTGGTCGATCCGGGGCCTCACGGTCCTGGCTTCCATCCTGGCAACGCCAAGTTCGGGGCAAGCGTCGCCAATCGCGAGGCGTTCGGAAGCGCGGGCCGGTACGGCCGAGTCGATGCCGTCCGCGCACAGACGGTCTTCAACCGGGCCCAGCAGCTGGGCGCGCCAACTCGAGGCGGTTCTCTGGTATCCGGCCCGGCACACTTCGCTCCGCCGGTTGCGCGTTCTTGGTCGTCCAGCCGAGATACCGTGACGAGACCCGAAGGCACGGGAATCCTTCAGCGGCAGGTCTATCGCGGCTACAACCCGTACAACCGGGGCGGCTTTGGAGGGACGCAGCGCGGCGGCTTCAATAGCGGAGCGGACGCAGCCCAGGCGGCTCGCCAATCCCTTGGCTGGGGCCGTGGCGGGTTTGATGGCGGAAACCGAGTGAACCAGGGCGGTTTCGGAGGGGGGAACCGAGGCAACCAGGGTGGATTCGGGCGAGGCGGCAACTTCGGCCGGCAACAGACCGTGACTCGCACCAACCGCTCCGGTGGCTGGTCGGTCGGCGACCGAGGCGGTTGGAGCCACGTCCATCGGGATAATGGCGGTCCGGCCCGAGGCGGCTTCGGCGGAGGCGGCGCCCGGCAGGGAGGAGGCGCCCGACAGGGTGGCGGCCCTGGCCGTCGAGGAAACTAACCTTGCTTCAATCGGGCTCGGTCTCGGACCGAGCCCGATGGCGATTGTAAACACGAATCGGCGGATTGCAGGCGCTCCCTTGACCAGGGCTGCTTCATCACCGCTTCGCAGTATTTCGGCTGCGGCAATCGCCCAAGACTTCAACAACGACGTATTCGATAAGCCGGAGGCGGGTTTGGGACGCGCAACGCGACCACGAACAAGCAGAGTGCTGCAATGGAATGCGTCACATGCCGAAGGGCGCCCGCGACATTCTAAAGCCTGTCCTTTATCCTAAGGGCGACGGTCCGTTCGATACCAGGCTACGCCGAAGGTTCGCCCCATAGCCTGGTATGGGACCCCATAGGTTTGCCGCTCGTTCGTCGGACTCTCGTGGAGATGTGCCTTTCCATGACGGCCATGGGGCGGACCTTCGGACCTCCGGCCAATCCATGTCGATGCTCCCCCACACCTTTGGCGTGGGCTGATATAGATTGCGCCGTGGGCGCTAAGGAACGTGACGGGCCTTGACAACTCGTAAGATCCGGAGGAGGGGCAAGCCTTCTAGAGTCGTGGGAGCCTTGCCTATCGACGAGCGTTCCAATGCGTTATCCCTGTGGATACTGAGGAACGCGGACTATCTCGCCATCGCAAGCTGGATCAAGTCTCTCGGCGGCTTGAAGCTCATATCTTCCTTGACCGCCTCGAAAACCGTGACGGGCACATGTTCTTGCCCGCGGATCAGCTCGCCGATGACGTCCTCGACCAAGCTTTCGGGGGTCGAGGCGCCGCTGGAGATTCCGACCACCCTGTAGTCGGTCCGCCACTCAGGGAGCACTTGGTCTGGCGTGAGGAGTAGGTGGCTTTCCGTACCGAGCGACTGGGCGACCTCTCGCAAGCGATTGGAATTCGATGAGGTCTGCGAGCCGACGATCAGCACCAGATCGCAAGAGGTTGCCATCTGCTGAATTGCCGCCTGCCGGT
>DASZPA010000032.1:0-39901 GCA_035550555.1 Fimbriimonas sp. | reverse complement strand
GGCCGCCGTGAAGGCGCAGGCGGCGCCGGAGCTTCCTCCCATGATCATCCGCGCGTCCGGATCCTTGCTGAAGGTCACGCCGGTCTCCTTGGCAGCTCTCGGCAGCACCTCGGTCTCGATGAAGTACGCATACTTCCCCGAGACCTCGTCGTACTCCAAGCCTCGCTCGCTCCCCTTCGAATCGCTTCCGCCGGAGTCGATCAGGACCGCAACCATCGCCGGCAGACGATGCGCGGCGATCATATTGTCGAGAATCGTTGGGATTTCTCCGCTGCCCAAGCTATCTTGCGAAACAAGAAACGGCGCAGGCGTTCCAGGGCGGTACTGGCTCGGCACGTAGACCGTCACACGCCGATGATAGGGCACTGTTCCGGACGCGTATTTCGAGATCCCGGGGTAGATCTTGCTGTCGGTCGATTCCATCACGAAATGAAAGACCTGGCCCTTGGGAACGGAGCCATTCGGCGTCAACTCGGGCGCGTTGGCGTACGGCGGCGCAATCTTGTAGTCGCCGTCCCCCACGCCGGCCGCGTAAGGCTGGAACTTCGATAAGTCGAAGACCGGCTCCTGTGACCTCTTCTCACCCCATACCAAACCCAAAGCCACGACCGAAACAGCAACGCTCGTCAACAACCTGATCTTCATTATCGAACCGCCCATCACTATACTAACGTCGCCACTCCTCGCGCAAAATCAAGTCGGCGAATATGACTAGGACTAATGACCAGTCATATGGCACAATTGCATGATGCTTATCACCGCGACAGAATTCAAAGCAAAGTGTCTGCAGTTGCTTGATAAAGTTGGAATGACGGGTGAGACCATCAGAGTGACGAAGCGCGGCAAGGTGGTGGCGGAACTTGTGCCACCTAGTTCAGGCAAAAGGAAGTTTGCTGAGCCAGGATTTGCCAAGGGCAAAATGAAGATCGTAGGGGACATCGTAGGACCCTTAAACGAGGAGTGGGAAGCGATGAAATGATGGTCATCGACACGCACATCTTCCTCTGGTACGTGCTTGACGATCCCAAGCTCGAAAAAACCCTCAGAAACCAAATCCGCGACAATGCGGAGGAAGTCGTTCTATCTTCAATCAGCATCTGGGAAGCGATCCTCCTAGCGGAAAGAGGACGAATTCAGGTTCAAGGCAACCCGGCTAAGGCTATAACGGGCTACGCAGGCCTTTGCGGGTTTCGTCAAGCGGCGGTGACGACCGAGATCGTGGCTTTGAGTCGTTCGCTGCCTTTCGAGCATGATGATCCCGCGGATCGCTTTATCGCCGCGACTGCTCACTCCATGGCACTACCTCTCGCCACGGCGGACAGCAGGCTTCGAGACTTGCTCTGGCTTCGACTCGCGAGCTAGCTGGCGGACTGTGCCCAGGCCTGTTCCGCCAGCCTTTTCATCACAAGGCTCTGTTCCCAGCGGTCGCTGAACTCCTTTCCGTCTGGCAAGGTGATCGCGTACCGCGGCGGACCCAGCTCGCTGGCGAACGGAAACACGTCGCCGGGACCGGCGCCTTTTCGCCACTCGCGCATGACGGCCGTCCAGATGTCGACGAAGAACTGGGCTGTTTGACCCGAGCCGTCTCCGACGTCCACCTGGACAGCTTCCCCGTTGGAGATTCGGCCATGCAGGTGAGAGGTGCGGGAGAGCACGGGCATCATCCTCTCGATCGCTCTCTCATACTCCAAGCCGTAAAACTCGCCGACAACCACAAAGTGAGAAAAGTCGCCGGTGAATCGGGCTTCCGGCCAAGAATCGAGAAACTGCAGGGCTTGGTTGAGGCTTTCGGGAATGTTGTTCCGGTGCGTCTCCACAAAGAAAGCCACGCCTTCCCCATTCGCGACGTTTCTGGCCTCCTTGCAGAACCGCGCTGCGTCTTTGATGGGATAAAACGGGTGGAGCGGCTGCGCGAAGACGAACTCGGCATTTAGCCGCTTTGCTCGCGCGACCACTGCCTTGACATCGTCCAAGCTGTGGGGATGGTGCCCCAGTGTGAGTCTTAAGTCCTGCCTATCCAGCGCCGATCGGTGCTCGGCCTCGTCCTCATCGCCCAGCCAACACTCGACTCCCTCGAACCCGGCCCCCTTCACTCGAGAGAACTTCTCGTCCAAGGTCCATTCCACGGGACCGTTCATGGGAAGGCCGATTAACGACCAGAGGGAGTGCTGAACCTGAAGGCGTGGAGGGTTCTGTGTCCCGTCGTTGTACCGGTCGAAAGTGCCCACACAGCAGTTCTACCACCCGGTGCGGCCGCAAGGCTCAGCGCAGCGGATTAGCGCCCTGATCGCCGACCCTGCCGCGGCGGCGACGCCGGTTCGAAGGCCGTTTGGCACGCGTTGGATAGGTAGCCCAAGGGCTTCGCTCACGGGGAGTCTTGGTAGGCTGGTGCTTACCCTTCTGCAGGTGCTGAACGACCGGAGCCGAGATGGCCGACATCGGCAAGAGAACTGCCGAGAACACCACCGCCCCCACAACGAAAAACCTCAATCCCACCCAAACCTTTGACAACGTCTTGCTCCAAAATTGGCAATAACGACACACCCTAAGTTGCCTTCACCGGCATGTCTAATGCAATCGCCTCACAGCACGCCCAAAACCACAAAGTCATCTCGCAGCTTACAGCCTGGTTTTTCCATGCTTTGGCTGCCGAACGTCTATAAAGTACAGCATCTTCTCTAAAAATAGCATGCTCTTTATTGCGCTGTCTTCTATTCGCGATTTGATGTTAGTTTTTTGCTCCAACAAACGGTGCTCGCTAAATTAGTTAATGCACATAAACTATCTGAATGCTTGGAACGGCGTACTGGTTAAGTCATTAACCTGCGAAAGAGATTCATTCTTACGCTAAAGTCTTGCAATATCGGGCGTCTTGGAACTCATAAGGGATCTCTCGGATTTCGTCTTAACGCTTCCGGAGAAGCAATCCGTTCAGGCTCACATCCAGTCTCGCCGTTCATAGTTAAGCCAACACTAAAGACTTTTGCCCTGCCATCCCAAAGGCGCGGGGCAGCCAGCATTCTTCAGGCTCTTGCCTCCCGGGTCGAGAATATTCTGAGAGAGGCGTGTTCGATCGCACGAGATTTCACGGGAGTACCTGTACTACTTCATGAAATCTCCCAGCTAGAGTGAAAGTCATCTAGCTTGCAATCTTATGGGTTTACAGAACCCTGCATCATTTAGGGGTTTCACGCCTGCCGGCCGCAGGCGTTCTACGCGAAGGAAGCTTTTTCCTGCTTCCGCCCGCATCGAAAGGCGTCTTCGCGTTACACGACTTTCGCGGGACTCATGCGATCTCGAGGCAAGTCCTGGCTGTGCGGCGTTCTTGCCAAATAGCATTCAAATTCACAAATTCTTCACGCTGTAGGGCCTTTGTGGACCGTATGAACACATACTGGCCTGTTATTGCCGCGAGGAGTCTCAGCGAGGCACGCCGCGGCAACGATTCCTACCCGACGAAATCCCGCGAGAAGGTGAACTTTGAGACTCTGGAAGCGTCAGGACGGGCATCGCAACTCACTTGAACCCATGAGCATTGAACTCTCACCCACCACAGGCAACGAAGGCAATCCCCTTGCCCCTTTGCTGAACGAATTCGAGACGGTCGACCTGAACTTGGTCAAGCCCGAACCCGAAGCTCTGGCAATGGCGCCGGGCGAGTTCGCTTTGAAGAATCAAATTCTTCCCCTGGCGCTCGACGGTGAGACGCTTGTGGTCGCGATGGGATCGTTGAACGCTCTGAGCGCGGTCGACGACCTCGGAATTCTCATCGGAAGACCGGTGATGCCCGTTTTGGGCGACCCGAGCCTGATTCGCGAAAGGATTGAGGAGTACTTCCTCGAGAAGATCCTTCAAGGCCTTCCATCGGACGACGGCGGCGCCGCGGCGGAGATCGACGACTCGACCGACTTGGCCGACCTCACCAAGATGGCCGGCGAGACCGCGGTCATCCAGATGGTCAACCTGATCTTCGCGCAGGCGGTTCGCGACGGGGCCAGCGACATCCACATCGAAGCTTACGAGCGCGAAGTAAAGGTCCGGTACCGAATCGACGGCATGCTGCACGAGGCGCTGCGCCCGCCCAAGCGGATGCACAACGCGATCATCTCGCGTCTGAAGATTCTCGGCGAGCTGAATATCGCCGAGCGCCGGCTTCCGCAAGACGGCCGCATCAAGCTGACGATCGCCGGCCGAGCTATCGACGTTCGACTCTCCATCGTGCCCTCGGTGTTCGGTGAGCGCGCGGTGATGCGGCTTCTGGACAAGACCACCGCGCTGCTTGGCTTGGAAGAGCTTGGTATGGGCGCGGACGTGCTGGTCAAGTACCGCAAGCTGATCTCGCTTCCGCATGGAATTATTCTTGCGACGGGACCTACGGGTTCGGGTAAGTCGACCTCGCTGTACGCGTCGCTGCAGGAGATCTATTCCCCGAGCACGAACATCCTGACGATCGAAGATCCGGTCGAGTATCAGGTACCCGGCATCTCGCAGATCCAGGTCCGGCCGAACATCGGACTCACCTTCGCCGCCGGTCTCCGCTCCTTCTTGCGGCAAGACCCGGACGTGATCATGGTCGGTGAGATCCGCGACCACGAGACCGCCGAGATCGCGATCCATGCATCGCTGACGGGCCACCTTGTCTTCTCCACGCTCCACACGAACGACGCAGCCGGCGCGGTCACTCGACTGCTCGATATGGGAGTCGAACCCTATCTCGTCGCCTCCTCGGTCGTGGGCGTCGTGGCGCAGCGGCTTCTTCGGCGAGTCTGCCCGAACTGCTCGCAACCGGACAATCCCCCTCAAGAGCTCCTTCGCGCGATCGGAATCAAGGAAGGCGAGAAGGCCAACTACCGGAGAGGGGCGGGCTGCGAGAAGTGTCAGAATACAGGCTACAAGGGACGCCAGGGACTCTATGAGCTGCTCATCGTCGACGAAGAAATCCGGCGCATGACGGTGGACCGCAAGAGTTCCAATCTGATGCGTGATTGGGCTGTGAAAAACCAGGGAATGCGTACGCTTCTCGGTGACGGGCGCTTGGCGGTGATGGCTGGTAAGACGACCGTTGAAGAGGTGCTTCGCGTTTCCCAACGGGAAGACTTTTAGGCTTCGGCTATGACAACCTACGCCTACGTCGCGCTCGACCCATCTGGCAAGAAGAAGAACGGCTTCATCGATGCGGCTTCGAAAGAGGCCGCAACGGCCGCTATTGCCGCCGAGGGCCGCTTTCTGCTGGAGCTTAAAGAACAGGCGGGCCGCGCAGGCAGCGCTACTTCGGCCGGGCCTGAAAGAAAGCGTGGGGGACGAGTCGGCCGAGCTGACCTGGCACTTTTCACGCGCCGCCTGGCCGATCTTTCGGACGCTGGACTGCCGCTGGACCGGGTCCTTCAAGTGGTGGCCGAGCAGTCCGAAAGCGCAACGCTTTCGGACGTCTCCGAACAGACGCTGACGGAAGTCCGCGCCGGCCGGCCCGTGAGCGACGCGTTGGCGATGCATCCCAAGCTCTTTCCGGAGGTCTTTACCCAGACGCTGAAAGCCGGTGAGGCAAGCGGCCAATTTCCGCAGGTGGCCAGCAGGCTGGCAGACTTCCAGGAGAAGGAGGTCGCGCGGCGGTCGCAGATCGTGTCGGCGCTGATCTACCCGGCGATCCTTACCGTCACGGCGATCTTCGTCATCATTTTCCTGCTCACCTTTGTCGTCCCGCGCCTTTCAGGCGTTTTTCAGGGTCTCGGCAACGATTTGCCCGGTTCGACCAAGCTGCTGTTGCTGATCACGGGTTTTCTCACGACGGACTGGATGTACATCATCGGCACGCTCGTGTTCGTTTTCTTCGCCTATAAGGCCTACGTCAAGACTGACCAGGGCGCCTACATGCGCGACAAGGCTCTGATGAACCTGCCGGCCGTGGGCCCAGTGATCCAAAAGGCCACCGTGTCCCGATTCTCTCGGGTCTTGGGCACGCTGGTCTATGGGGGTGTGCCGATCCTCGAGGCGATCGACCTCGCCGGACTCGCCGCCGGAAACCGTGTCTTTAGGGAGAGCTCCAAGCAGGTGGGTCAAGAGGTTCGCGAGGGCCGACCTATCGCCGTGGCGATGCGGGACGCCGGCGCGTTTCCGCCTGTGCTGACCCACATGGTGGCTATCGGCGAAGAGACCGGCGACCTCTCCAAGATGCTGGGGCGCGTTTCAGACTCGCTCGACTTCGAGGTCGACAACGGAATGCGCCGGCTGACGGCTCTCGTCGAACCGCTGATCGTCCTGGGAATGGGCACCTTCGTCGGCTTCGTCGTGCTATCTGTGCTGCTGCCCATCTATGCGGCCCAGGACCTTGTTAAATAGATGCAAGAATCGATTTCTAACACCAGGAGAAGTGCTAACCAAATGAACAGAAAGTCCACATCCCTGAGCGGAGGAGCCTCTCCTCTTCGAAAGGGTTTCACGCTCATCGAATTGATGGTCGTTATCCTCATCCTCGCCATTTTGGCCGCCCTCATCGTTCCGAGGGTCATTGGCAGGCAAGACGAAGCGAAAGTAGCTGCGGCAAAGAGCGACGAGGCGGCCTTGGACGGCGCGCTGAACACGTTCCGACTCCACTGCGACCGGTATCCCACTACCGAGGAAGGCTTGTCGGCCCTCCAAACGATGCCTCCGGGACTGGACGGCAAGTGGAAGGGTCCGTATCTCGACAAGCCGATCGGACAGGACCCGTGGCAGCACGACTACGTCTATCAAAGCCCCGGACAGAGCGGCGGATCGGACTCCTACACGATCACCTCTTATGGTAAGGACGGTGTCGCCGGCGGCACCGGCACCGATCAAGACATCATCGACGACCACGCCGGCCAGTAGTCGAGAAACGGTATCAGACGCATAGCTAGGAAACGGGGCCAAGGTGGTTTCACCCTGGTGGAGATCTCGGTCGTGCTCGTTGTGCTCGTGCTTTTCGCGTCGATGATCATTCCGAACGTGATCACGATGCAGAAGGGCTATTCCAGGCAGAGCACCTACGGGGCCTTGCTGGACTTCGCTCGCGAGGCGCGCCTCAACGCGATCAACCAGAAGACGACCTATGCCCTCACCTACGATAGCGCCCAAACGCAGGTGGTCATGAAGAAGGAGCCTCCTCAAGACATGACCACCAACGCCAACAACATCGCGACGCCGGTCAACCGGCCCTTGGCTTCGGTGCAATCGTCCGCCGATCTGCAGCAAGTCAAGACCATGGATCTGGCGAACCCCATCAAGCTGGACTCGTTCAGGGTAGGAAACAACACCGTCGATGCAGGCTCGTGGGTGATCCACTTCTACGCCGACGGCTCCAGCGACGGGGGCGGGGCCGAAATCGACGAAAACGGACTGATGCAATCGTTGCTGATCGACAAGAACGGTATCCCATCCATCGCGGCGGGACAGCTACCACAAACGACCGACCAGGTTTGGCAGGCAGGGACGTATGCTCAGAAGGTCTAGGTTCGGCTTTTCGCTCTTGGAATCGCTCGCCGCGGCGGCGCTCCTGGCGGTCGGCGTGACCGCCGCGATGGCCGCCCTCAGCTCGGTGTCATATAACGAAAAGGCGGCCCGCGACCAGGAGTACGTCGACCGGCTCGCCTCAGAAAAGTACGACGAGCTTATCTCCACCAACCAGGCGGCGCTCGCGAACGCCAGCGGGGACTTCAGCGACCGGAACATCCAGGGCTACACCTGGAACCTGGAGGTGGGCCAATCCCAGGTGACGAATCTGGATACGGTCACGCTTACCGTCCAAAAGCAGCCTGCGGGAAAGAAAGATCCCGTAGGAAGAGTTGAAGGCATGATGTACGTTCCGCCCGCAACCTCGATCTCCGCCGCTCCCGGATAAGCCGAATCATGAGAAGAGGATTGACCCTGCTGGAGCTGTTGATCTCGCTGACCGTCGTGGTGGTGGTCCTCGCCACGGCGATGCGAGCCCTCAACTCGGCGCTTCGGTTCAACTCCACCATGCGATCGGATCGGGACAAGGTGGCCGAGCGGACTCACTTCGAGGACACGATCATCGACCTTCTGCATCACGCGTGGGTTTCCTCCAGCACGACGGATGAGAACTCGTATTTCGTCGGTGAGGCGCCCTCCGCGAACGTGGTGCGTCCAACGACGGGAGGTGCGGGGGCTGGCGCCGGTGCGACGACCAACAACAACACCACCAACACGGGCGGGGTCTCCATCGGCAGCGGCACCGGAGCATACAGCACCCCCAACGTGATGGTTTTCACAGCCACGGGCTTGCCGTTGGCTCCCGCTTACCTCGCTTCCAACGACGATTTCGAGACTCAGAACCAGAATTTCGGCCCACAGGGCGGCCCCACCGAAGTGGAGATCTCGCAGTCCCCCGTGGGATCCAGCGCGACGGGTAAGACCGGCCTTTTTCTGAGAACTCAAGTGCCGGCCGATAACGATCCGACCCAGGGCGGCAGCGAGCAGCTCATCACGCCAAACCTGAGCCAGATAGGCTTCGAGTTCTTTGACGGCGCCCAGTGGGCCCAAAGCTGGGACTCCCGGCTTCAAACGCCTGCGCCGGGAAGGCTCCCGGCGGCTGTGCGCGTCACCTACCGCTTTACTGGCGACACGTACGACCACGTCTTTGTCGTGCGGATTCCCGCCAGCGATGTGACGTACCAAGACCCTGTGACGGTGACCGGATGAGGAATCGACGACAAAGGGGCGCCGTCTTTGTGGTCACGCTTGCCGTCTTGACGGTGCTGGTCGCCGTCGTGGCCTCGGCCGCGGTAAGCGAAAAGGTGACCATCCGCGAGGAGATCAGCCGGCTGGAGCAGCGGCGAGCCATGGTCACAGCCGAAGCGGGGATTCAGCGAGCCGCGGAGGTCCTTGCCGACGAAGGGACCACGACGACCACGAACGTGAATTCGAATGCGACCCTCGGCTCGACGGCGAATCAGGCGGGGGCAACGACGCTGCAGGACGATTGGGCGACGCTGGGCAACTCAGGCAACGATCGCTTCGTCTTGCGAAACTCCTCGTTCAGGCTTCAGATCCTGGATGCCGCCGCGCGGATCAACATCAACACGGCCGCCCAGGCCCAGCTACAGAAGCTGCCGTTGCTGCCGGAGCAGATCGATGCGATTCTGGATTGGCGGTCTGCCGGGGAAAATGCCCGTCCGGACGGCGCGAAAGATAGCTACTACAATGGCCTGCCGAATCCCTACGACGCCTCTCTGCAGCCCTTCGCGACGGTAAGCGAACTACTAGACGTCCGATATTTCACACCGGCCGACCTTTACGACCCGCCGCAAAACCAAACCAGCACGCCGCTCGTCAACTTTCCGGACGGCCGAACGCCGACGTTCGCCGAGATCTTTACTACCGACAGCTCGTCGCAAAACGTAAACCAGCAAGGCAACAACAAACAGAACTTGCGCAACGTGAATCTGAACCAGCTGCGCCGCGGGCAGTTCGCGAGCATCGCCCAGCAGCTGTTCAACGCCCGAAACAACACAACGTGGGCTGCCGTGATTCGCGCTTGCCCCACGATGAACACAAACCAGCTGCGGTCTTTACTGAACACTTACTATGTCGGAAACGTCAATGCGACCGGCAAAATCAATCCGAACACCGCAAGTGCAACAGTCCTTCAAACGATTCCCAATCTGACCGAAGACGAAGCGCAATCGATCGTCAACCAACAGTCAACCGGATTCACTCAGCTTGGAGACATCCTCAACGTGCCGGGCATGACCAACGTGAGAGCAGCCGCAAACTTTGTGGACGCGTTTGGCATCAAGTCCCAGAACTTCATCGTGCGAGTGATCGGAACTGCGGGATCGACAAGCGTCCCACTCGAGGCGGTCGTGAGCGTCACGCCTCAGAACGGAACGAAGACAGTAAAGATTTTACGAATGGAAAGACAACCTTTCAGCGATATGACCGGCAGGTGGGGATGGCCCTCCAGCACGAATAACGACGTGACGCTTGAGGCAGCTTTTTGAGCAAAGGCTCTCACAACGCCGGCCTGGTGATCGAATGGTCGCCGAAGAGGATCGTCGCCTACGACGTGCAGGCGCGATCCATGAAGAGCTACGACGACCCGAAGCTGCTGCCGTACGCCGGACGAACGGCCCTCCTGGCCATCTCGCGCAGGTCGGTGTTCGTTCGCGCTGCCCGCGTGCCCAACGCGGCTCCGGAAGATATCCGGACCGTCGTCCAGGTGAAGCTGGCCGAACTGTTTCCCGTGCCCCCGACCGACCTCGCCTACGATTTTCTCCTGCTGCCGGACATCAACGCGGAAGGGCGTTTGGCGATGATCGTGGCCATGCCCGTAAGCGAGCTGCGCAAGGCGAAGGAGCAGATGGCCTCGGCGGGGATCAAAGTTCTGAGAACTCTTCCAGTGGCTCTCGGTTCGGCCATGCTTGCCGAGTCTCTGGGACTCAAGGATGCGGCCGTCGTCGAGAAGATGGACGAAGTCGCATCCGTCGACATCGTGACCGGCGGCGTTTTGCGCTACAGCCGCGTGGTTGCTCCAACCGCGCCGATCGAGGTTGAGATCAGCCGCACGTTCAACGCGGCGGGCCTCACTTGCACTTCCGTCATCGCGGCGGGAGGCGTCCAGGTTGGGGAAGCCGACGTTTCGAGCCTCTCGACCGCGCTCGAAGCTTTGGCTCTGTCGAACCCCGACCGGCTCAAGATCGACCTGCAGCTTCCGGAGACCGTTGCCGCGCGCGAGCTCGCCGCCCGTAAGCGAAGGCAGATGGTGGCGGGACTCTTTCTCGCCGTCTCTCTGGGGATCAGCTACAACGCCTGGAGCTCTTACCTTGACGAAAAGGCCCGGATCGACCAAGAGAAAGCCAACTACGTCAAGAACCTCGTGCCCATCACCAAGGAGCAGAAGGACGAAGAGGCGTTCGCGGCGAAGCAGAGGAGCATCGAGGCAACACTCGCGCACGCTTTCGCTCCCGCTCAAAAGATGGGAGACATCGTTTTGGAGGCCGCGAACCTGGCGCCTTCCGACGTATGGCTAACTGGCTTTAACTTGGAGCGAGGTAAAGAGTTAACCTTGCGCGGTACATCGAAAACAGAGGAGGGGATTCCCGCGTACGTTGCCGCGCTTAATAACGATAGAAGGTTTAGGAATGTAAAGCTTGTGAACTCAAATCACGGCGAAATCGAGAAGATACCGGTGGTTGAGTTCAACATCTCGGCTTTTCCCATTGGAAACCTTCCAATTACACTTCAGCAAAAGGCAGGGGTAGCGACGGTTGTCCACTGAACTTTTGCTTTTCTTAGACGTTTTTAAAACTATGAGATCGCGCACCGAGTCAGGAGCTCGACGTAGCGGTTTGAGGCAGGCATGAATCTCTCGCTAGACCGTGATCGTGCCCCGACGACGATTGTCATGGCAATCTCGATCATCCTCCTTCTTTCCAGCATCGTGGCGGTCTTTCTGCCGAAGGGGTCGTCGGACAGCGCGAAGGCGACGTTCCAGACTGCTTCGGCCAAAGCTACCACGGCCGCCAAGAGTGCCAAGGCCGACGGGGAGGCGGCCCAGGAGGTTGTGGCAAAACAGACGTGGGCAGGCATCAGCGGACAAGTGAGCTCAATCGTGACGCTCGTAAACGCCGTCGCGGCAAAGCACAACGTGAAGATTGTCGCCCTGAGGCCGCAGCACGCGGCGGACACGGGTGACTTGACGCAAATTCCTTACGCGATCAATGCGGAAGGCGCTTACACGGACATGCTAGCCTTCGAACGCGACCTCGAAAAACCCGAGAATCGCCTGGCCGTCGAGCTGTTCCAAGTAGGGGCGTCCGACGAAAGCAGCGATCACGTGACCTGCACAATCAACGTGATGGCCTATGTGGCCGATGATTCGATAGCGGTTTCTGTCCCGACGGCCTCAGCCGGCACCGGCGCTTCCAGCAGCGCCCCCAAGACCAAAAAGTCGGCTCCAAAGACCGTTGCGCCCAAGAAGCGGTGATTTATGCCTAAACCAAGCGCACCCCCATCGAAGTTCAACTGGAAGCTCATCTTCTTCATCGTCGTCGTCGGCGGCATTGCTTACGTGGTCACCAGCCCTCAAGACGCCACTACAAGCCCCAAGCCCATCACGGCGGCCTCGAAAAGCTCCAGCGGACCGGCGGACGCGTACCTCAAAGAGGATTACGACGCCCATTTCGCCGACTTGGCGGTGGAGCCGAAGAACGCGTTTTTGCCGCTTGTATCCAAGCTGACCGTTGGCGGCGCCGTCAATCCGTTCGCAATCTCCGACAAGCTGACCGGCGGCGGCGACTGGATGTATACGGGCATGGTTCAGGTCAACGGCAAGCCGCAAGCTCTTCTCGAGGAGCAGAAGACTGCCGAGAGCGTGTTTTTGAACCTTGGCGAGCACTGGAAGAAGGCGCGCGTCAAGCGGATCACGAACTCCGACCTCGAGCTGGTCGGAGACGACGGCACTACCGCGATCGTTAAAATGGGCGACTCGACGGCGCCTGCCAAGAGCCCCGAACCAAGTGGTTTGGCTCCCGTCGGAATCAACCCACCAGCCCCTTTGCAGGGAAATATCAATCCCAATCAACTGGACATGACCCCTCTTCCGGGCGTCCAGCCGATTCAGCCGGCTCCAGCGAGGAGAGGCAGAGGAAGAGGAAGACGAGGCCGCAACAACAACGCGGATAATGGAGGACAGAATGGTTCGTAAAATGCGTTGGGCGTGCATGGCCGCGCTCGTTCCCGCGTTCGTTTCGGCTTACGCCCAGGGGCAGATGACGCCCTTCGATTTCGGAAACGGATCCAAGACGTCGAAACCTTGGGAGGACGGGTTCAAGCTGAACCCCAAGACCCGCGTGAAGCTGGACTTTCACAACGCCAGCCCGGATGCGATTATCTCCTTCTTTCAGAATGTGTCGGGCATCACGATTGTCAAGGACCCTTCACTCACGGGCACTTTGGCGCTCACCAGCGCCCGGCCGGTGCCGCTGTCGGACGCGTTTCAGATTCTTTCCACCACGCTGAGTCTCAAAGGCTTCTCCGTTTCCAAAGAGGGCAACCTCCTGGTCATCAAGGCGGTCGCAAAGAACAACACGCCGACGTCTCCGTTCCCAATCCCAGGTGGCGATGGTGGGGGCGGACCGTTCGATGGCGGCCAAGAACAAAGCGCGCTTCGCGTCTATCCCATTAAGTTCGCCAACGCCTCCGCTCTTGCGAAGGTGCTCAACGATGTCTATCAGCAGCAGCCGGGCCAGTTCAATTTCGGCAACTTTGGCAATCGTGGCGGTGGCTTTGGCGGCAACCGCGGCAACAACCGGGGCGGTTTTGGAGGCTTCCAGTTCAGGGGCTTCGGCCAACAGCAGCAGCCGAACGTGCGCGCCTCTTCCGACGACTTCAGCAACTCCGTGATCGTCAACGCGCCCTCGCGAGACCAGGTGCAGGTCAAAACGCTGATCGACGAGCTCGACAAGCCCTCGGATCTGCCGCAGCACACCAAGGTCTACCATCTGAAGTATGCGTCGGCCACCGACACGTCGAACGAAATTCAGACGGTTCTCGCGGCAAACGTCCCTCAGGGACGAGGCGGAGCGACGACCACGCAGAACCAAGGGCCCGCGGCCTTCTTCCGAGCCATTCGGGGCCAGACTGCCGGCTCCGGTCAGGTCGTTCCCGACACGCGTACCAACTCGGTGGTCGTGACCGCGACCGACGACGACTTGAAGATCGTCGATGAAGTGGTAGCCGACCTCGACAAGAATGTAACCGTTCAAAGCACCACGTTCGTGTTCCCGCTGGAAAACGCCCGTGCCGAAAGCGTGGCCGCGCTGATGCAGCAGGCGTTCGGCACGCGTCCCGGAACGACCGCGCCCAACCAGCAGACCCAGAATCTGTTCAACGGCAATATCGGCCGCTCGCAGGGTCAGAACAACGGAGTGACGAACAGTCCCAACTCCAATACGAGGAACAACCTGGGCCTGGGCGGCGACATCGGCGACACGTCGCAACTCTTTGCGATGATGCCTTCCGACGGTGGACCCACTCCCTCAGGCAGCTACCCGACGTTCGCAGAGGCCAAGGCGGCGCGCCAGATCGGAAAGGCCAATCGCCTGGCGCAGCTAGCCGCGCCCTCCGCCGCCGATCAAAAGGCGATGCGGTCGTCGGGGCAAAGGGAGCTGCCCGTTATGTTGGCGGACCCGGATGCCGGCGAGGGCGAGCTCTATACGAGCATTGGCGTGACCCAAGGCTTCGGCGGCCAGCGAGGAGGCTTTGGCGGCCTGTTCGGCGCCGGGCAAAACAACTCCGGCCAGACCACCTATCAGTTGGGCCACGATCCTTCGGGCCGTCTTATCAACACGCAGGATCTGACGGGCCAAGTGACGGCGATTCCGGATCTCAATACGAACGCCGTCGTCGTGGTCACGTCGCCGGAGAACGCGGAGATCATTCGGCGAATGATCGCACAGCTCGACAGAGTGCCAAGGCAGGTCATGATTCAGACCGTCATCGTGGAGGCCAGCCTCGATGCCTCCTCGAAGCTCGGCGTGGAATGGTCCCAGACCAGCTCCCTCTCGCGGCTGCTGACCGACCCGACTTCGGTGGGTACCGGCAGCACGAACTTCGGAGTCCAGAACGGCATCAACGGACCGGGCACCGTGCCAGGCTTCAACTACACGATCACGGGCAAGAACTTCGGCGCGTTCATGCAGGCGCTGCAGAGCGACAGCAAGTTCCAGGTTCTGGCCACGCCGCGAATCTTCACGACGAACAACGTGCAGGCGCAGATTAACGTCAGCCAAAGCATTCCGTACGTGACGAGCGTCCAAACGGACTCCAATGGGAACCCGACTTATGGGTATTCCTTCCTTCCGGTCGGAATCATTCTCACGATCAACCCGCGCATTTTGAGCAACGGGAACGTAACTCTAGATGTAGACCAAACGGCGAACGAGCTCCAGGGCTACCAGGCTCTGGGCAACGTTCAGGCGCCGGTCGTCAATCAGCGTGAGGCTCAAACGACAGTATCGGTGAGGGACGGCGAAACCGTGATCTTGGGCGGAATCATCAACAAACAAGTCACCACGACAGTAAGAAAGATTCCTCTGCTTGGGGACATCCCGATTCTTGGTAATCTCTTCAGGTCGACGTCGAAGGACACCAACAAGACTGAATTGCTGATGTTCATGACGCCGCACGTCGTGAGCTCTCCCGACGACGCTCGCAAACTGACTGACCAGACGATCCGCGATATGGGTCCTGACGGCCAGAAGGCTGTCAAGGGTGAGATCAAGAAGACTGCCGCTCCGCAGACGACTGGCAACAAAGGGTGAACTCGAAAGATGCTTAAGAAACTCATTTTCATTATCGCTGCCTGTTGCGTGTTTGCAACAGGCGCATTGGCCCAGGGATTCGGGGGCTTCGGCGGAGGAGGCGGAGGCGCCTTCCTGTTGGGACGCGACGACGTTCAGACCGATCTGAAGCTGACCGACGAGCAGAAAACCAAGCTGCAAGACCTCCGGGAGTCGACGTTCTCCCAGATTCAGCAGGCTCGCCAAGAGTCAAGCGGCGACCGGGACGCCATGCAAAAGGCGATGGCACCGATCATGCAGAAGGCCCTGGACGAGACGAACAAGATCCTCACGCCGGAGCAGCAGACTCGGCTGCACCAGATCAACATGCAGGTCAACAGCTACAGCGTGCTGACGACCGACAAGGACCTGCAAACGCAGTTGAAGATGACGCCGGCTCAGGCAGCGCAGATCGACTCGCTGCAAAAGCAACAGCAGCAGGCGAATGCTTCGGTGTTTCAAAAGATGCAGAGCGGAGAAATGCAGCGCCAAGACGCTTTCGCGGCTTTCAAGAAGAACACTGAAGCGCTCAACTCGGCGATCCAGGCCGTCTTGACGCCCGAACAGAAGACGGCATGGACCGGCATGCTCGGGAAGCCGTTCGTCGCGACCTCCAACCCCTTCGGACGATTCGGCGGGGGCCGGCCGGGCGGCGGTGGAGGCGGCGGACGCTAAATCCCCTTCCTCCTAAGAGCCTTAACGGCGAGCCGGGTTTCCGGCTCGCCTTCACTTTTCATCGATCATGAAATCTGCTCGGGCAATCTTGGCAATGTTCCCGAACAGTTTGGGGTGTCCCCCGATGAGCACCAAGGCGACGCCAACTACCAGTTCCACGATGTCGCTGACCGCATTCCATGCAACAGCTCGCCGGAAAGCGGGGAGGGTTGAGGGAACAAACAGAACTTGAACGATATACCCGGTCAAGTTAACCAATCCAGAAAAAGCAAAGTAGAGCCCAAGCCCAAAAGACGCGGCGGAGCGGAGACTTTGCCCGTCGATCGCTACGGAAGGATGCACCTGACTTGTGCCTTGACCTCCGAAGCTGTCCGCCCTGAACCAAAGATAGGCACAGGTCATGAACGTTGCCAACGTGAGGAGCAACACGACCGCGCCGCCGGCAGCCAGTGTTGGCCAAGGAAACCTCGCGCCAGGAGCAAAGTAAAAGGGGATGTCTCGTGCTTCCGTCAGTAGCAGGCGCAAAAGCGCGAAGAAGCCCAGGCAAGCAGCCAGTCGGCTTGTGACAAAGCCCAACTCTTTTGTAAGCATCAAAGCTAGGTACGAACGGCAAGCGACGTGCGATTCGGTTTCGGCCCTCTCTGAGGCGCTACAATCGAAGCTACGAATGAGTAACGCTGCGTTTCGGGCCGGCCTTGTGGCGCTCCTTGGCAAACCGAACGTCGGCAAGAGCACGCTGATGAACGCGATCGTGGGCCAGAAGGTCTCGATCGTCAGCGACAAGCCTCAAACGACCCGCCGGCGGGTGATCGGCATCGCCACGGGTTCGGACTATCAGATCGTTTTCATCGATACGCCGGGCATTCACGAACCGCACTCCACGCTGGCGAAGGGCATGGTCGACCAAGCCAGATCGGCTCTGAACGACGTCGATCTCGTGGTCTATGTGGCGGACGGCGCCCACCATCCCGGCGAGTTGGACGCACAGATCGCACGGCTGATCACGGGCTCCGTGCCAAGTGAGAAGATCATCCTCTGCCTGAACAAGATGGATCTTCTCAAACCGGAAGACGTGGAACGCAACGTCGGCGCGTACTCGAAGCTGCTGGGCGCCGAGGAGTACATGCTGACCACGGCCACCAAGGGCCACAACGTGGAAAAGTTTCGAGACTTGATCGTCTCAAAGCTCCCCGAACGCCAACCGCTCTACGACGAGGACGAGTTCACCGATCAGTCGACCCGCTTCTTCGCCGCCGAGCTGGTCCGCGAAAAGCTGCTGCAAGCCACACGCCAAGAGGTGCCTCACGCATTGGCCGTGCTCATCGATGGCTGGGAAGAAGAAGAGAATCTGACTCGCATCGAAGCGACGATCCTGGTCGAGAAAACAAGCCAGCGAGCCATCATCATCGGCAAACAGGGCCAGTTCATCAAAGCCATCGGCACCAAGGCGCGAGCTGAAATCGAGAAACTGATCGGGAAGCAGGTCTTTCTACAGCTCCACGTCCGGGTGGAGGAGGGGTGGCGCATGAATCCGCGCCTGCTCCACGAGCTCGAGTACGACTGATGTATTCGTTCGATCCGCCCCTTGGACCCGATCCGGCCATTGCGCTCATTCCTCCGATCGTGCCCTCTCCGGCGCCAGGTCCCGCGCATCGCGCCCAGTATGTGATCGAGCTGGTGGGCCCCCGCTCGGCACCCGCCTCCGCTGCCGCGCAGCTTCTTTCCCAGAACTGGTTCGCGGCCCTGGGGCAGCCGGAGCTGTATGTCATGAGCCCAGCTGACCAGCAGTGGCGAGCGATGACGCCCCAGACTGGCGGCTCCTACGATTCGATCGCGCTCTGCTGGGACCTGACGACCTCCCACGGCTCGCTGTCCCGCCAATCCGCCGGGAACCTGCTGCGAAACGCGGAACAGTTTGCCAGCGCCATCGGTCGCCGCGCGATGCCGCTTCCAACACCGCAAGACGTCGACAAAGTGGTTAAGCTGCTGGCAAAGACAAGAGAGCAGCTCGACATCGGCGCCGCGCTGGTTGTCATTCCCAGGGCGGAGTTTGTGCCCGAACGTCAAATTTGGCCCATCTGCGCCCAGCTCGGTCTCGAATTCTCTCCCACGGGTTCCTTCGACTGGAAATCTCCGAATCATCCTTCTCCGCTTTTCAGCGTCACGCCCATCGGGCAGGTGGAGAGCTTCTCGCTGGCCGCGGTCAACCGCAACGACGTACACGAAGGACTCACCATCGGGTTCAGCGTCCCGCTCTGCCCGGCGCCAATGGCCGCGCTGGATGGTGCAATCCACTGCGCGGAAGTCATCGCCGCCGAGATCCAGGCGGCAGTCTTCGACGATACCTCCCGGCCTTTAACCAGCAAGCTTAAAGACGAGCTTCGCCGCGACCTTCAAGCTGGAGTCCAGATGTTGGAAGCAGCAGGTCTGAAGCCCGGGTCTTCGGCGGCTTTGAAGGTCTTCGGGTGATCGCGGCGGCTTGAAAACTAAGAGCCGCTCACGTCAAAGCCCCATTTGCGCCCGTTTGAAGCCGCCATGGTGAAGTGTTTGATCTTTGCCTCCTTCGGCAGCACGAAGAAGAGGCGGACCGAATATTCCTCACCTCTTTTGAACCCATGATCGACGTCTTCGTCGGTCTTGAGCTTCCTCATTCCCGCCATCTGGTACTTCTCGCCGTCCGTATCGGTGATTTCATAAGCCGGGCCACCTCCGCCACCCAGATCGAAGGCGGTCTCATCTTTGCCGAGCTCGTAACGGCCCGTGATCGTGGCGACCACGAAACGCTTGCCATCGTCGGGAGGGTTGCCTCCGAAAGTCGCTCCAGCAGGACTAGAAAGATCGGTGCACTTGATGGAGAAGGGTCCCGAGGGATAGTACTGGCCGATCACGGCCTTGCCCTCGTCGAGGGCCAAGGCGCCGAGCGGATCGGAAGGATCGCGGACGTCGTCCGGCAGAGGCGCGATGAAGTTCTTGTTCGTGGCATGAGCGGGGTCCTTGGGCGGCTCCACAAACATGTAGCGCATCACGTCCTCGCTGGTGTTCAGCCTTCCCACGCCAAAGATCAGCTTGTTGATCTTGGCCTTCGCCCCTACATGCAGCACAAAGCGGAGCGGGTCCTTCAGCTCCGGCTGTCCCAAGCCCTGGCCGGGCTTTAGAGTCACGCTTACGCCGGCGGCGCCGGTACTTGCAAGGATCAGCTCTCCATCGGTGTACTGCTGCCCCTTGTCGTCGACCGCGGTGAACCAGCCGTTCGGATCGATGAACTGATCGTCCGGCGCAGCATTCTTGATGGCGAGGTCGAACACGAGCACCTTCTCGTCGGCGCCCGGAAAGGTGCCCGTATACCCGTCGAACGCATCGACCGAGTAGCGCGCCGCGAGGATGGTGATGTTCAGCTTGCTCTTGAGCGTGTATGTGGTTCCGATCTGAGCCATCGAGCCGCTGAGCTGCTGCTGCCCTTTGACTTCATTCTTTTGATCCTGTTGCCGAATCGGAGACCCCAGAGCGGCAATGCTCAAGCCAAGGCAACAAGCAACGAAAATGCAGCATCGAAAACTCTTCATCGAACCCATTATGAGCCTGGGAGCCAGATCCCTTAGCCTTTTTGAGGGTGAATCGTCTCTCCTTTCGACAGCATCTCCACGAATTTTGCCAGCCTGCCGGTCCGCGTTTCAGGACGCTTGGCGGTTTGAAGCCGATACAGAATCGCATACCGATTCACGCTGCTCAGCTTCCCAAAGAACTCGGCCGCTCGAGGATTCCGATCCAACTCGGCCTGCAAATCGTCGGGAACAGTGGCTGAGCTTTGGGACTCGTAAGCCGCATCCCAGCGACCGTCCGCCCTCGCCTTCTCGACCTCCCTCAGCCCCGCGGGGTGCATGCTCCCGTTGCGGATCAGTCGTTCGGCGTGCTGGATGTTGACCTTCGACCAGTTGCCTTTTGGCTTCCGGGGAACGAAACGTTGGAGCCAGAACGACTCGTCGAGAGGCTTCTTCTGGCCGTCGATCCACCCAAAGCAGAGCGCTTCGTCCAAAGCCTCGGAGTAGCTCGCCGACGGCGTTTCACTTCCCTTCTTGGAGATCTTCATCCAGATTCCGCTGCTCGCCCCGTGGTTCTGTTCGAGCCACTTCCTCCACTCCTTGGAGCTTGAAAACAGCAGTGTCGGCTCGGAACCGTTCATGGCCTCATGATAGCTTCGGCCAGAGGCAGGGTTATCGGCTTACGCCGCGAATCCCCGAGGATCTCGCCGTTTGGCCGTCCTGTATCATCATCTTCCGGTGCCCAGAGAGTCCGCCAAGAAGATCCTGATCTATGGAGTCACCGGCTCCGGCAAGACCACATTTGCCGCGAAGCTGAGCGAGAGGACGGGCATTGCCTGGCACTCCGTCGACGATTTGACCTGGCTTCCCGGCTGGATCCAGGTTCCGGACGAAGAGCAGGAGGAGAAGATTAAGGCCATCTGCGAGGGTCCTTCCTGGATCTTGGACACGGCCTATGCGAAGTGGCACCAGATTCCGCTGTCGAGGGCCGAGTTGATCGTGGCTCTCGACTATCCCCGCTGGCTATCCTTTCGGCGGTTGCTCGTTCGGTGCATCAAGCGGCTGTTCGATGGGAAGACCGTCTGCAACGGCAACCGAGAGTCGCTCAGAAACGTGCTGTCGAAAAATTCGCTGCTCCTTTGGCACATCAGGTCCTGGCCGCGTAAACGGGAACGCGTCGAAGGGTGGTGCAGATCGGGACTCCCGGTCAAGCGCTTTCGACATCCTCGGGACGCGGAGCGATGGCTGCAGTCGCTCATGCGTGACTAGGAACCCATCAGAATAGAAGTCGTGAACAGCTTGTGGGGGATCGATTTAGGCGGAACGAAGATCGAAGGGGCGGTCCTCAAGGACTCGTCCTCCACTGAGACAGTCTGTCGCCTACGCATTCCGACCGAGGCGGACCGTGGGTACGAACACATCGTCTCGCGGGTGGCGGAGCTCGTATCCATGATGGAGAACGAAGTGGGAGCGAAAGCCGAACGAATCGGAATCGGTACTCCCGGCTCAGCGGATCCCGGAAGCGGCAGGATGAAGAACTGCAACACAACGGCCTTGAACGGGCGCCCATTGCCGACAGACCTAAAGGCGGCGTTGGGCAAGGAGGTGATCGTCGCAAACGATGCGAACTGCTTCGCCTTGGCCGAGGCGCAACTGGGAGCCGGCAGGGGAGCCGACGTGGTCTTCGGCGTGATCATGGGTACGGGCGTTGGCGGCGGCATCGTGGTGCATGGCAGGGTCCTGAACGGCGCCCAAGGAATCGCAGGCGAGTGGGGGCACAACGTTTTGGAACCCAATGGCCAAAAGTGCTACTGCGGGAAGACCGGTTGCGTTGAAACCGTGCTGGCCGGACCATGGCTCGAAAGACATTACGAACACCTTTCCGGCAAGAGAAAGCCGCTCAAGGAGATCGTCGACTCCGCTCGGCAACGCTCCGACGCACATGCGGCCGCGACGCTCGACCGGCTTTGCTCGAAGTTTGGCGAGGCTATCTCGGTCGTCGTGAACATTCTCGATCCGGACGTGGTGATCCTCGGAGGAGGGGTTGGCAATATCGACGAGCTGTACTCGGATGGAGTGAAGAGCCTTGAGAAATGGGTTTTCAACTCGGAGCTTCGTACACGAGTTGTTCGCCCGATCTTGGGAGACAGCGCGGGCGTGTTCGGCGCCGCTCATCTGTGCCTTATATCCAAATTGCGGCGATAATCGGTTCCTCCGCACGTCTATTCTGCATGGATGGGACAACAAGAGGGCGCCAAGGCCTGATATTCCTTGTTGGGGGAGTCTGCCTGGCGATACTGGCCGGTTCCCTGTGGTTGAACGGCCGCAAACCTCGAGGAGCAGTCCGGGTGTTCAAGCCGACCCGCATCCTGTTTGACGGACAGGCTTCCCCGACGGAAGCGGAACGCAAGCGCGGTGTCGCCACGAAAGTCTATCTTCGGCCAGAGTCGCCCGCGGGATATGTCCGCGACGTCAATGTGAGGCTCGAGCTTACGATTCCACGCGGCCCGATCCAGATTGTCGGAGTGCATGGGATGCCTCAAACCGGATCGTACGTCGCGGAAATCCGCGAAGGTTACGGGCCGGAATCATCGACCGCCGATTGCGAGGTTGACAACGTCAATGGCGGCGGCCCCAGCCGGTTTTCCATCAGCCTGCCCAAGCCAAATCAGTACATCGGCCTCGGCAAGAAAGACGCCCGAGTCTTTGCCTTCGGTACGGACGACGGCATCTATCTCGGATATCTCGACAAGCCGATTCCCGGCTGGGAGAATTTCTGTCGCATTCGCCGCACAAGCTATGCCGATTACTCGCTGTTTGCCCTCAGATCCGATTTCCAAAACGCCCTGGCAACGATCGGCGTGCAGTATCCCGCGGATCAAAGGGCCCTTGCCATCGAGGTTTGGCGGCAACGGACCTCCATGAACTCCATGACTTTCAAATGGACCGGCTTGAAGGTTGTGGCGGACAAGGACGAGTTGACCCTGGCGGTCCAGAAGCCCTTCACGATGGATGTTCCAGGAGTCTGCGTCTATACGATCCCCGAGCAAAAGGTCCGCATCAAGCGCCGCAGATCAAGGCCTGTGAACCTCGTCTACGTCGAGGCCCACATCGCCACCGTTTGGGACCCGAAGAAGGTGAAGGGCCAGCTGATGACTGTGGAAGTCGGGTCCCCAAAGTTCCCGATCGACAACATCTCCACGATCGAGCTCCCTATGGAGCATGAACACGGACAAGCGCCGGAGGCTCTGGGACTTGTCAAACCCGGAGACATTGGGCCTATCTATTTGAAGCTGAGCTACAAGAGCGTGGAGCGCGCGCATCTATTCGATGCCACGATCCCCGTCGAGAGGGGCAAGGAGCTGCTGGCTCGAAAAGCCTGGATGGACCGGCATCCGCTGGGACGCTCCGCTCCTTTGGCCAGACCTCGCCTGAGTGTCGTCCCCGCATCGGCCAAGAATCCTGCGGATCGCTCGCTTCAAAGGTCAACCAATCTCAGCTTGGCTTCGACCACCAAGTAAGTTATAGTTGCTCTTCGAGTTTGAATATGCATCCTTCAATGGGAATGGATCCGCGGCGACGGACAAAGGGCTTGACGCCCGCGGTTGTTGCCGTCACGGCGTTGGCGACGGTGATTGGGGGCGCAGCAGGCGTCTGGTCGTACCACGCTCTTTTTAGGCCAAGACGTCACAACTTCAGAACTCCCGAGTTCCACTATCTTTTCGTGCGGCAGGGACCTCCCAGACAGGGATTCGGCGTGCAGACCGCTTATTTTCGGATCGATGATCCCTCGTATGCCTCCCTCACCGGTGGGGAAGCATGCAGGGTGACCCTGCCCGATGGCGAAGAAGCGGCGTCAACCCTTTACCGAGACGATGGAGAGCACGTCTGGTGGATGCCGGTCCCTGCGGGCTATGGCCCCGGGTGTACGGAAGCGACCTGCGAAATCTTCGACTGGTTTCATCGGAAGCTTGGCTCTGGCAAAGTGTCTTTGCCTCCTTCGGTTGAAAATGATCTGAAAGCCAAGCGCGACCCTCGGCTCGTTGCCTATGCCACCAAGGATGCGGTGAACGTCGGCTACCTGGGCAAGCCGGTCAATGGATGGGATCTATCCTGCCAAGTGATGGAAATGAGCCACGACAAGGTTGGCGGAATGGCGACGTTCCACAACGCCGTCGCCCAGATCACAACTCCGTTTCCAGGCGAAGAGGACGCGGTCTCCGTCAAGATCTCGAGGTCGAGAAATTCGACGCTTACGAAGGACTTCGCTTGGAGTGGACTTTCGGTGATCGACAAAGACGGACAGCTCTTTCTCGACATGCCGCAGGGAACGTTCATGCTGCCCGGTATCGGCTCCTACGTCATCCCGGCCCAGACGCTTCCGATAGAGCGGAGATCTTCCAAGGCGCTCAACGAAGTCTTTGCCAAAGGCGCCTTTACGCCGCACCCACTTCCCGTCTCGGTTGGGACCACGCAAGTCTTCGGCAACTTCAAGACGGCCAAGATCGATCCGAAGAGTCTTGCAGCCTCTAACATCTCAGGGATCCACCTTCCGCTGGAAATCTCCGCAGTGCATATGTCCAACGCCTTCGGCATGGTCAAGCCCGGAAAGCTCGGTCCCGTTACCGTCACTCTGACCTATGATCGGTTCGAGCGGTCTCACTACTTCGACGCCGTGATACCCATTGAGAAAGGAAAGGATCTGAGGCCTTACCAAACATGGATCGCCTCCCATCCTACGGAACAGGCGGCGCCGGCCTCCAGCATGACGGCTACACCAGGCGGGCTGCCGCTACCCGCAGGCCGTCCAGGGTCATTGTCGCCTCAAAGGCTTCGATAGTCTCGCACAGCCCGTGGAACATCGCTCCGAGGCCCCCGGTCGCTATAACCCGGCAATCTCCGCCAAGCTCGGTACGGATTCTCCTGACCAAACCGTCGATCGCCGCCGCATAGCCGAGAACGATGCCCGATTGAAGCGACTCGACCGTCGACTTTCCGATAGCCGACTGCGGCGCGACCAGACTTAATCTGTCCACATGAGGAAGCTTGGCCGCTTTCCGGAAAAGAGCCTCGCTGCCGACCAAAACACCCGGCATAATCGCGCCGCCCACGTATCGCGACTCTGCGTCGACGACGTCGAAGTTGGTTCCCGTTCCGAAGTCCACGACGATAAGCGGCGGCTCGTATTTTTGAAGCGCGCCGAGAGCATTGGCGAGGCGGTCCGCTCCGACGGAAGCGACCGGATGGTAATCCACCTCCAAGCCGATGGACTGCCCGCCTCTTACGAACTTCAGCTTCAATCCGAACCACCGCTCGCACAGCCGGTCGAGCGTCTCGTTCACGGCGGGGGCCACAGACGCGCAAACGGCGTCCTCCAGCTTCCATTCCAGACCGTTGATTTCAAAGAGCGGGCGAAGCCAAGCCGCAAGCTCGTCTTCCGTCATGTCCGGGTCGGTGGTGTGACGCCAGACCGCAATCCACTCCAAGCCGTCCCAGAGCCCGAAGACCGAGTGGGTGTTGCCGACGTCAATCGCCAAGAGCATAAGTCAGATCCACCCGGCCGTGAACATGACCGTTCAGCCTCTTTTCCATTGCGGCAACGATCGCTTCCGCCGCTTTGTCTCGCACGTCGTACTCCTTCGCCTCGACCATGACTCGGATCATCGGCTGGGTTCCGGACGGCCGGACCACCACGCGTCCCAGACTTCCGATCATGCGTTCGGACTCGGCGAGCTCCTCAGCCACCTTGTCCCGCCAGCCTTCTGTGCTCTCCACGCCCACATTCACCAAAAGCTGCGGCCATGGTTCGTAGGCGTCCAGATACTCCGAAGCCTTCTTACCCTCGACCCGAAGAACGCGCAGCAGCTCGAGCGCCGTGGCAAGCCCGTCCCCCGTAGGGCCGTTTTGCGGAAAGATGATGTGCCCGCTCTGTTCGCCTCCGACGAGCGCCTTCGTCTCCTCGATCCTCTGGGCTACGTACTTGTCGCCGACCGGGGCACGTTCAAGCTTGACGCCTTGGGCGGTCAGGTAAGCCTCGAACCCACCGTTGCTCATCACCGTCCCCACGGTCACGGGAGGATTGAGCTCGCCCCTCCGTTTGCGATGAGCCGCCCAAATACCCATGGTCCGGTCGCCGTTGATAAGCCGGCCCTGCTCATCGCAGAACACGGCCCGATCTGCATCGCCGTCAAACGCGACTCCGATCTGAGCCCCCACATCGGCCGTGAACTTGCCGACGGTCTCGGGCTTGGTGGCGCCGCATTCCGAGTTGATGTTGACCCCGTCCGGTTGAACCCCGATGAGAGACAACTTGGCTCCCAAGCGCCTTAGAATCTCGGGCCCAAGTTCGAAGGCCGCGCCGTTCGCGCAGTCCACGGCGATGTGCCACCCCTCCAAGCGCTCCGGGAGCAACCCTTGAAGAAACTGAAGGTACGACTCGATGCCCGAACGATCCCTTTCGATTCCGCCGACATCGCCGCCGGTCGGTCGGGAAAAGGGCCTTTCCATTCGCGCCTCGATCTCCTCCTCCGAGGCGTCCGGTAATTTGCGCCCGTCGTGGCCCACGAACTTCACGCCGTTATCCGGCGCCGGGTTGTGGGAAGCCGAAACGATCACGCCAAGGCCGAATTCGCCGGTGCGGGCGAGGAAGGAGACAGTAGGAGTCGGCGCCACACCGACGTCGTTCACGTCGATACCGGCACTGCAGAGGCCAGCTGTCACAGCCGCCCCCAGCATGGGGCCCGACCGGCGCGTGTCGCTGCCGATGACGGCTCTGGGATGCCCACCCTGCCCGGCCAGCCAAACGCCAGCCGCTTGGCCTATGAAGAACGCCAATTCAGGAGTCAGTCTCTGGTTGGCTACTCCCCGAACGCCGTCGGTGCCGAACCAGCGCCGGCTCAACCAGGCCTCTTCGAAACGCGAACGCGGGCTGGCCGAATCACCCGATCCGCAATCTTGTAGCCTGCCTCGATCTCAGACGTGACCGTATCTTCCGGCTGGTCCGCAACCTCGTCAGTTCCAAGGGCTTCGTGCAGCGCGGGATCGAAGGGCTTGCCGATCGAATCGATGCGCTCCACCTTCTGACTCTCCAGGGCCTTCCGAAGCTGTCGCTCCACGGCGCGCACGCCCTCGACGACCGTATCGACGCTGGCTCCCGCCTGAAGGTGGCTCAGACTGCGTTCAAAGTTGTCCAGCACGGGAAGCAGGTCCCGCACGAAGGCCTCGGTCGCAAACTGCCGGAAAAGGTTCGCTTCCTGCTGGTTTCGCCGCTTGAAGTTCTGAAAATCGGCCATCGCTCGAAGGACTTGGTCTTTGAGCTGGTCTCGCTCGTCGGTCAGAGTCTGGACCTTCTCGAGCAGCTTTTGAATGTCGCCTTCAACGAGTTGGCCGGCTTCCTCGGTCTGCTCTTTCAACTCGGCTTCGGTCGGGATCTCTTCGGATGTTGGCGGAACGTCGTTCGGCATCTGTTCTGATCAGGATACCTTTTGGCATTTCAGGTTCCGTGAAGATCGATTGGGCTTGGCGGGCCTATTCGCCCGGACCAGTGAGAAACCTGCGAAAGTGAGCGCGAGCGAGGCCCCGACATCATTTGTTCGAGCCAACAGGCAGTTCCCAAATGACAACCGCCATAGCAAGACAAAATGCCGCGCCCAAGAGCGAGTCCTGCCCAGCCCAATGGCCATCCACGATTCGTGCCGAGATGACCCCGTATCCCAGTGTAGCAAGCAAAAAAATCGCCACCAGAAACGCTTTCGCGACTTTCAGCACCACCGCTTGGATTTTACGTGATAAATATCCAGCTCACGAAACGAGCTAGAGAGTGTTGTACCAAACGGCAAACTCCCGCAAAACCTTTCCCCGATGACTTATCTGGTGCTTCTGCTCCGCTGTCAAATCCGCCATCGTACAGCCTTTCTCAGGCAAGTAGAAGATGGGATCGTAGCCGAAGCCGCCGGCGCCGCTGGGCTCAGTGGCGATCCTCCCTTCGCAAGTCGCCTCGAAGACATCGCAATCATCTCTTCCAGGCTGGGCAAAAGCCACAAAGCACCGGAAGCGGGCAGTGCGCTTCTGCTTCGGCACTTCCTTGAGAAGCTCCAGAATTCGAGCCATCTTTTCCGGAAATGGTAGTCCCTCCCCTCCGAACCGCTTGCTGTAAAGCCCTGGCGCCCCGTCAAGAGCGTCGATCTCTAGACCTGCGTCGTCAGCCAGACACGGCTCTCCCGTTGCCTTCAGCCCGGAGAGTGCTTTGATGGAAGCGTTCTCTCGATAGGTGACGCCCGTCTCCTCCGGCTCTGGGGCGCCGGGAAAGTCGGCGAGAGTCAGGATCTCAACGATAGGAATAAGGGCCGAGAGGATGGTGACCATCTCGCCGGCCTTCTTCCGGTTGTGGGTGGCAATGACGAGCCGGGGGCTCACTCGATGCCCAGAGCCGCCCGCTGCGCGGCGATCAGCTCGTTGATACCTTTCTGACCCAGCTTCAAGAGCCGGCCCAGGACGTCGACGGCAAACGGGTCCTTCTCAGCCGTGCCTTGGATCTCCACGAACTTGCCCGAGGCCGTCATCACGAGGTTCATATCCGTTTCCGCCGTGCTGTCCTCATCGTAGTTCAGATCCAATACTTCGGTTCCCTGATAGATTCCCACGCTGACGGCCCCCAACGGTTCCCGCAGCAGAGACCGCTTGAGCATTCGCTGGCCGATCATCCACTGCATCGCGTCGTAGGTCGCCACATAGGCGGCGGTAATCGCCGCACAGCGAGTGCCGCCGTCGGCGCGGATCGCATCGCAATCCAGCGTGATCGTTCGCTCGCCCAGCGACTCCAAATCGACGACAGACCGCAACGCGCGGCCTATCAGGCGCTGGATCTCCATGTTGCGGCCGTTGGGCTTCATCAGGTCGCGCTGGTTCCGCTGGCGTCCTGAGCGCGGCAGCATGCTGTACTCCGCAGTCAGCCACCCGCTGCCCTTGCCTTTCAGAAAGGGCGGTACGCGGTCTTCCACGGTGGCCGTAACCATCATGTGGGTGTCGCCAATCTTCATCAGGCAGGAGCCTTCAGCGAATTTGGCAAAGTTTCGTTCGAGGGTGAAAGGGCGGAGTTGGTCGTTGGCACGGCCGTCTGGGCGCATAATCTTCAGGGTACCGCCCTGGCAGACCGCGTATGTTGACCGAGCGGCGTTTGACCAGGGTTCGTTCCGGCGAAGCGTCACTGGGCGCCAGGTTTGAACCGTCGAACCAGGGCCAAAAGAGCCTGGTCTGGCACATGAACGCAAGACACCGCTTTCGTCCGGGCCAAATCCGGCCCTGCGGTTACGCGAATCGCTCGGGCGCGACCACTTTACCGGTCTTTGCGCTCTCGATCGCGGCTTCTCCGATGGCGACGGCGGACAAGGCGTCCACGAGCGTAACCGGCAGCTCCGTGCCGTTCTTCACCGCGTTCAGAAATCCATCGATCTCGAGGTAATAGGGGTCTTCTTTCGGCGTGCTATTTCCGTCCAGGTTCGGCAAGGGCGCGCCTTCGGTCTTCTCAGGGGCGATCGTGGTTCTGAGCGGAATGTTGTTTCTCGATTCGTGCTGAATGAGTCCCTTGCTGCCCGCGATCTCAAAATGGGTACGAAATCCCCCTGGATCCATCCACGTTCCCTCGACGTGGGCGACACAGCCGCTCTCGAACGTGAGGGTCGTAAGCGCGAAGTCGGGTCCCTTCTCGGTTTGAGCGCCAACAGTTCGGCTGTAGAGGGACTTGACCTCTCCCAGGCACCATCGCAGCCAATCGAAGTCGTGAATGCTGAGGTCGAGGAGCGGACCGCCGCTCTTGGTGTGGTCCATAAACCAACCGTCTGCCCCGCTGGGCGCCCCGCCGCCACGTCGAGCCCGCGCCGCCGATGGAGTTCCGATCCCGCCGCTCGCCACCACGCGCTTCGCAGCCTCGTACTCGGGAAAGAACCGAACGACGTGTGCCGCCATGATCGGCACGCTCGCGTTTCGAGACGCCTCTGCAATCTCGACGGCGTCCTTCAAAGTTCGTGCGAGCGGCTTCTCGATCAACGAGGGAACGCCGGCCGCAATCGCCTTCAACGCGAAATCTTTGTGAACAGGAGTGGGAAGGCTGAGGTCTAGAACGTCGACCCGTCTCACCAGATTCTCAAAACTGTCGACGGGGGTCGCATCCCACCTTTCCTGGAAGGCGCGGGCCCTTCCTTCGCTATGGTCAAAAACCGATAGCTCGACGTCGGACCGCTTCCGATACTGTCTAGCATGGACGTTTCCTATCCCACCTGCGCCAACGATGCCGACTCGAAACACCGCTAAACTCTACTCAGTCCACGACCCGAAACGCATTGGCGATCTCCTCCACGATCTGCTGCCGGCGGAGCTGCGCGAGAGCGTCGTGAAAGCTCTTCTCCACGCACGGGTGGGTAAGGAAAACGATCTCGCCACGACCCTCCTCCAACACCTTCATTTCCATCGCCGCCAAGGAAACGTTGTGGCGTCCGAACTCCATTGAGATCTGACCCAGAACCATAGGTCGGTCTTGGACGATCAGACGCAAATAGTAAGGAGTCGTCAGGCTCTCGATGCCCTCGGTCTTCATCCCCGTGCCATAGGGGATGGCGCTTCCCTGCCCGCCGACGGCCACGTTCCTAGCGACGTCGATCAAATCTCCGATCACTGCCGAAGCAGTGGGGTCCGAACCGGCGCCGCGCCCGCTGAACATCACGTCTCCAACGAAATCGCCGTGAAGCCATAGGGCGTTGTAGACGCCGCTGACGCTGGCAAGGGGATGCGCCAAAGGAACAAGAGAAGGATGAACCCGCACGCGCACGGATTCATCCAGAAGGGCGTCGACGACTCCCAGCAGCTTGATGCGATACCCCAGCCGGCCCGCGTATTCCATGTCGACTCGGCTGACCTTGCGTATGCCTTCCCGATAGACCTCTTCAACGGGCACTTGCCTGCCGTACACGATGGAAGCAAGAATGGCGATCTTGTAAACCGTGTCGAATCCGTCGACGTCGTTTGTCGGATCGGCTTCCGCATAGCCTTTCGCCTGCGCGTCGGCCAATACATCCGCAAAGTCGGCCCCTTCCTGCTCCATCGCAGTAAGGATGTAGTTCGTGGTGCCGTTCAAGATGCCGCGCATCGAAAGCACGTCGTTGCCCGCCAGTTGGTGTTTCAGGGGCTGAACCAGGGGAATGCCTCCGCCCACGGCAGCCTCGTAGTGGAGATCCAAATTCTTCGACTTGGCCAGGCCCACCAGCCGAGAGCCGTGCTTGGCCATCAGCTCCTTGTTGGCCAGCACGACGTTCTTCCCGTTTTGAAGGGCCCGCTCAACCAGTTCGGCAGCCGGGTCGATTCCTCCGATCAACTCTAACACGACGTCGATGCCGGGATCGTCCACAATCGAGCAGAGGTCGGCCGTGAAGATCTCTTTGGGCAGCTCTCGCTCTTTTGAGAGGTCGCGAATCCCGATCTTGACCACCTCGACGCTTAAACCGGTCTTCCGCTGGATCGCCTGCTGGTTGTCTCGGATCATCCGGTAAGCGCCAGAGCCCACGGTCCCGTAGCCGAGCATCCCTACGCGCAGGGTCTTGGAAGTCACGGGGACCATTATGCGTAATGCGCCGTCCAAGGCAAATCAACTCCTTGGTTTGTTAGGCCGGTGAGAGCTGCCGGGTTTGTTTGGGTAGGTTAGAAAACTCGGGGACTTTAGAAGGTCAAACGCCTGGCCCATAGCGCAGGCAGGCGAGCCGCCATAGAAAATGAGAGAGACAGGTACGTCGGTCGACGTGCCTGCCTCTCTTATTTTGTTTCGCCTGCTACTACTTCTTCTTCTTGTGATGGACGGTCGGTTTGACCAATACGGAGGCGGGCATTTTGCAGCCGGCGCAGCAGTAGTAGATTGGTCCCTTCTTGGTGAGCCGAACCGCCGTCGGGCTCTTCTTGGACTTCACCTTGGACAGCTCCATGTGGCAGACAGGGCACTTCGGCGGCTTCGGCACTGCCAAAGCGCTGCCGATCAGCGCCACCGAAGACACAACTATAAGAGCAGATTTCATAAATCTCATCGTTTCCCCTCACGCGGGCGTTTTGCCCGACTAGTTCATATTCGCACTTGGACCAGTTCGCCGTCCGTAAAAATACTGGACATGCGGCGCAAACAGGTATTTATACCGGGTAGATTTAGCCGCCGGCGTAGTCAAAAGAGCAGCGCCGCAATCTTCGGCACGGTCTTTTAGCAGTTTTTCCCGGTTTACGGCACATTTACCGGTTCGCCCGCCGGATGGTCGTGGAATTCCCGCCTCGCAAGGGCTCCTGAGCCTTCACGCAGAGGAAATAAGACCTATGGCTCGAAACCGAAACACCGCTCGCGGCTTTACGCTCGTCGAGATTATGATCGTCGTGTTGATCATCGGCATCCTGTTGGCGATCGCCGTCCCCAACTTTATCCACGCTCGAACCAGCAGCCGCGTCCAGAGCTGCATCGCGAACCTGAAGCAGATCGATACCGCTAAGCAGCAGTTCGCCATGGAGCAGGGACTCGTCGACGGCGGCGCGGTCAACGATGCGACCGACCTCGTTCCCAAGTACATGCAAGCTTGGCCGTCCGGCCCGATCACCGGCGTCTATGCCGCGAACGCAGTCGGAACCGACCCCACCTTCAACAGCCAGAGCTCGTCCTGGTATGTGACTCACTGCACCGGCAGCACGGCCGACAGCTCCTGCCCGTTCTAAGACCGCCGCACGGTGATCATAGTGTTAGGCTCTTGACCGCTCGGTCAAGGGCCAACTCTATGTTTAAGGGACAGTCTTTCGCCAAACGACCGGTCGTCTCGCCTGCAAGTTAAGCCTGCATCGGTCAGCGCCGCCATAAGCTCGTCGACATGTTTCCGGTTCCGCGTCTCCACGATGCAGTTGACTTCGACTGCTGACACGTCCGCGCTGGTGAAGGCTCTCTCGTGGACGATCTGTTTGACGCTCGCTCCCACGCCGGCGATCACTTCACAAAACCTTGCGAGCCCTCCAGGCCGGTCGGAGATGATCGCGCGAAACTGGGCCAGTCTTCCGTCCGCCACCAATCCGTGCTCGATCACGCGCCCAAGGATCGCGGGGTCGATGTTTCCGCCGCATAGGCAAAGAACCACTTTCTTCCCTTCGATTCCAGGCAGACCCGGTCCCAAAATCGCAGCGAGCGGCGTCGCGCCGGCTCCTTCCACTACGCCCTTCTCGATCTCCAGCAAGCGCAAGATCGCAATCGCCACTTGCTCCTCGTCCACCTGAACGACGTCGTCGACCACGCGCTTCGCGATTTCAAAGGCGTGGCTCCCAACCTGCGGCACCGCCAAGCCGTCGGCAAGCGTGGGCTTCAGGTTGGTGCTCACCGGATGGCCCGCCTTGATAGCCTCGGCGAAGGAAGCGGCGTTGTGCGATTCGACTCCGACGATTCTTACATGCTTGTGGGTGGTCTTCACGGCGAGCCCGACGCCGGCAATGAGACCCGCCCCGCCGACGGGCGCCACGATAACGTCGACATCCGGAACCTGGGCCAGAATTTCGAGTCCCAAGGTCCCCTGACCCGCGATGACGTCCGCGCCGTCGAACCCGTGGATGTAGGTGAGACCCTTCTCTCGAACCATCACGTCCGCAAGCGTCTTCGCCTCGCCGATGTTCTGCCCTGAGAGGAGCACCTCGGCTCCCAGGGCGCGACATCCGCTCTGCTTGACCAACGGCGCGAAGACGGGCATGACGACCGTAACCGGAATTCCCAGATCGCGGCCGTGGTAGGCGAGCGCCAGCGCGTGGTTGCCGGCGGAGGCCGCCACCACACCCCTCCGCATCTGTTCCTTGCTGAGAAGCAGCAGCGCGTTTCGGGCGCCGCGCTCCTTGAAGCTGCCGGTTCGTTGGAGGTACTCGGCCTTGCAAAAGATGCTGGCGCCGGTAAGACCGGAAAAGACCATCGACTCTCGGCATGGCGTGACCAGCACCCCACCGCGCAAACGCTCGTGGGCCTCGACGATCCTGTCATAGGTGATGTCTTCAGGCACTGATCGCCTCCCTTGCCGCGCTTTCAAAGAACCCTTCCAATTCGCGAGTCACTTCCACCGTGTCGAACAGGACGCCGCAACGCTCCTTGACGATGCGCGAGAGCTCGTCGCGATAGGCCCGATCCTGGCCAATCCGCAATGCAAGGTCCACGTAATCCGACAGCGAGTCGACGATCAGGTCCTCAAACTCCATCATCCGATAGAAGGAGAGCGTCTGCCGGTTCCTTAGCTGGCCTCCCGGCAGCGTTACGACGGGAACACCCATGGTAAATGCTTCCATCGAGGTATTCGCTCCTCCGAAGTGGATTGGGTCGAGCGAAACCTCGCAATGGCTGAGCAAGCTCAAGTAATCGTTCGTGGCTAGATTCCGCAGGAGGATCAATCTGTCGGCAACATCAGCGAATCGGCCTTTGAATCGCTCCAAGAAGACATCGATCCAGGTTTGCTGGATACCGCCGATGAGTACGACCCAGCCTTGGGGATCTCTTCGAAGGACCTCCGCCAGGAACTCGTCGAACTCGGGATGCAGCTTGTACAGAGATTGAGGGCAGCCGTAGATTCGCCCCTCCGGGAGGCCCAGAGCTTCCCTGCCGGTGATGCTCTCCGGCCAATCCAGCCGTGTGGCGATCATTGGCGGCGAAGAGAATCTGACTAGCTTTTCCGTGTAGAGCCGCTCGTTTCCTGCCGGCTCCCAGTCGTTGCAGGAGATCCAATAATCCATGCTCGGACGCCCCGAAGTACCTGGATGGCCCCATGTGGTGACCTGAACGGGCGCAAGGCGCGAGTAGGCGAGCAGGTCGTGAAAAGGATCCATCACGAAATCGGGATGGACGAGAACGTCCAGTCTTTCGGCTTCGACGACCTGACGGGCCTTCAAAAGGTCCGCAGGAACGAAGACCGCCCGATCCGCCATACCCCGCGCGGTCTCCTGGCCCCCGCCGTACTTGCCCGGCAGTTCCAAGAGCGTCACATCGAAGCGTTCGCGATCAAGCTCCTTGAGGAAGCGATTCAGAACGCGGCCGACCGAGTGCGTCCTCATATTCGCCGAGAGGAAGCCGATGGAAAGCTTGCGATTTGCCACTGGCGGCCGCTCGAGATCGGGCGACACGTATCCCAGCTCAGGGCTCAGCGAAAGCTGCGTGAACGCCACATCCTCAATGAGTGGACGGTCCTCCAAACCGTGGTAGCCAAGCTGAAAGCACGTCGCGTGACCGCTCACGGAAGGAGCGGGAATCCGTGCTCCCTCCTCGCGAAGCCTGGCGAGCGTCTCTGAAAGGAATTTCCGGTTATCGGCAATCTGCCCGACCGATCGCGCGATGACGGGCATCTGCATGGCATCCAGAAGGACGGCCTCCGCGTCCGGAAAGAGTCCGTGCAAGACCTTTCGGCTGTCCTCGTCGCGGCCTGCGTGATGCAGCACACCAGCCGCGTAGATGGCCAGGTCTCGGTCCTCCGGTTTGAGCTTGACGGCCTCGGATAGGTGCTCGACGGCAGGCTCCTCCCGGCCCCATTGCTCGTAGACTTGGGCGAGCAAGACCTTGATTTGCACGTTTTGAGGAAGGATCTGGGCCGCCGCCGTCAGCTCCTCCTCGGCCCGGTTCAGAAGTCTCATACGGGCGAAGACGCTGCCAAGCATCGCGCGCACGTCTCCGTTTTGCGGCAGATGCTCCTTGAGCACAAGCAGCACTTCGGCTGCCTCTTCGAGCTGGCCGGCATCCGCAAGCAGATTTGCCAGAGTCTGAAGGGTGGCGATCCGTGTTGGATAGAGCGTAAGCAGCTTGGTAAGCGTCTCGACCGCGCGATCGACCTTGCCGTTGGCGTATTGACGAGCAGCTAGATCCTCGTACTCTCGGACGACTTCCGACTCCGGACGCGCAAGGCCGGAGGTGCGATTCCGGCGCGGTTTCGACATCGATCTCTCAGTAAACCCGGCGAGGTAGCGTGATTTGGACCCAGATTGCGTGAAATCACTAGGCCTTCTCTGCAACGTCGTGTAAGCTATATGGAGAGTTTTGGTGGATTCTAAAAACGAGCTGATAAGTTGGGACGAGGCTGAACAGGTGGTTCGGCTGCATCGGGAGCAGATCGGGTTGGCGCCGACCGTGACTGTGAGCGCGCTCTCTACTGCGCTGGGGATCGAACCAGACCGAACTCGTTCACTACTTTCCTCGGTAAGAAGCCCCGTCCGCAAAGTTCGCCGAGTGTTCATCGATCAGGGCGGCCTGCTTCGATCGGCCATGGCAGCCAGCCTTGTTCTGGGTGCGGGGATTTGGAGCTACGTGGCACACACGGCGCCGAGCAAGACTCCCGCGATTTCAGCCCAGGGCCCCGTTGGTCAGCCTCGGCTTGCCGCGTTCAGGGGAACGGCGGATAGCAGCACCCGTTTGCGCTCGAAAGCTGAAGAGCAGCTTTAAACCGATACCGACACCCTCTTCTGAGTCTTGCTTGACTCAACTGCGGCAAAGACCATTGCCAGACTGCGAATGTTGTCGTGACACTCTCCCTGCGGTTTGGAGCCAGTTGCCAGACTGTTCAGGAACTCCTGCAACGATCCGGCTATGCCTGCTTTCAGCTCCGCCTTGGGCTGCTGCGTCCGCTCCACCGGCCGCATGAAACCCTCATGCTGGAGAACCGTTTCTGCGACGGGCTCCTCGTTTCGATCCCAGCATGCGGCGCCGTTCGGCCCGACAGCCCGCCAATTGCCGTCCCAAGAGGTCGGCATGCCGTCGGAACACCAACTGCCTCGATAGCAGAAGCGAAGTCCGCCCGACATCTCGAAAACGGCGTTCGCGCAAGCGGCGCCCTTGTACCACGACCAAGCAGGATTGAACTCTTCCGCATAGACCCATAGACCATCCTGCCCGGAAAGGAACCTCGCCTCATCGAACGTGTGGATGGCCATATCGAGCAGCAGGGGGCTGTCCATCTCGTCACGGAAGCCGCCAAAGTGCGCCCCGATATAGAAATCGGCGTTGAGAATTCCCAGCCCTCCCAGCCTCTCCTGGATGAGACGCCGGTAAGCGACGAGACCGGAGTCGTAGCGGCGGCTCTGGGAAACCATGTAGAGCTTTCCCGCATCTTCTGAAGCCTTCACCATGGCCCTAGCCTGCTCCATGGTGGCGGCCATCGGCTTTTCACCTAGAACGGGAAGTCCCATTCTCAGGGCGGCGACCGTGACGTCGTGATGCGCCTCCGGCGAGGAGACGTCGACCACAAAGTCCGGCGCGCACGTATCTGCCGCCTTACGCAAATCCTCTCCCTGATAGTCGGGATCGATCGCAAGCTCGCGGCTTGCTTCCGATGCCGCGCCCGGCCGCACGTCCACCCAGCCGGCCAAATGGACGTCTTCGGTAGAAGCGAGATTCCGAGCCCAAGTCTTACCCATTCCACCGGCGCCGACTAACAAAGCACGCATGGGTTCGGTTTTACTCGTTAGCTGCGCTGATCCGCGTGGTTAACTTAGGGAAGATGTCCGCCACGAATCCCCAAGCCCACCTGGTCGACCTTCGCAGCGATACGGTCACACGTCCCACTCCCGCCATGTATGAGGCGATGATGAACGCTCCCCTTGGCGACGACGTGCTCGGTGACGACCCGACCGTCGCCAAGCTGGAGGAGTTGGCGGCGGCCAAGGTTGGGAAAGAGGCTGCCGTGTTTGTGCCCAGCGGCACCATGGGAAACCAGATCGCCCTTGCCTGTCATTGCAAGCGAGGCGATGCGATTCTCATCGAAGAAGAGGCTCATATTCTCTACTATGAGGTGGGCGCACCTGCGATCATCGGCGGCGTGGTGAGCTGGACTTTGCCCTCCACGCGAGGCGCCATCGATCCGGACGTGGTAGAAAAGCACGCTCTCAAGGCGAACCTGCACACGCCAGGCACGACGCTTCTTTGCCTGGAGAACACCCACAACCGCGGAGGCGGATCGGTGATACCGCTCGGGCACATGCGCCAGTACCGGGAGATTGCCGATCGAAAGGGCTTCAAGATCCACCTTGATGGCGCGCGAGTGTTCAACGCCGCAGTTGCGCTTGGGACGCCCGCCTCGGAAATCGCGCAGTACGTCGACAGCGTGAACTTCTGCCTCAGCAAGGGTCTCGGCGCCCCCATCGGCTCCTTGCTGTGCGGTTCCAAGGCGTTCATCGAGGAGGCCCGGATCTGGAGGAAGCGGCTCGGAGGCGGCATGCGTCAGGCGGGTCTGCTTGCGGCTTGCGGCATCGTCAGCCTGACTCAAATGGTCGACCGGCTCAAAGACGACCACGTTCGGGCAAAGCGGCTGGCGGAGGCGGTCGCCGAGCTGCCGGGGTTCAGCGTCGACCTGACCTCGGTTGAGACCAACATGGTGATGGTGGACACTGAAAAGCCTGCCATGGGCTGGCAGGAGTGTTTAGAGCAGCAAGGAGTCCTGTGCTTCCCCACGGGCCCGAACAGGCTCAGACTTGTCTTTCATTCCGACATCGACGACGCCAAAACCGATCGGGCTATTGAGGCGTTTCAACGATTGGCGCACGCTTGAGCCGGAGCTGAAAAGCGAGCCTGTTCCTTTCTCTTTCACCCTGGACGCGTGCGTAGAGGTCCCCCTTCCCTTCGGACAGGGTTCTTTTGGGGAATCCTTGCAGAGAGTCTTCAAAGGCCGCTTGCCTGGAAGAAGCAACCGGTCAGGCTCTTAGAACGGGTCGGAGCACAAGCGCAAACATGACGCACCGTTCGAGTTGGCCGCCAAGCGGACGCCGAGAACCTACCAACTGACGCGCACGTTTGGCAGGCGGCCGGAAGTGACAACCTCGAAGTTCGCGCCTTTGATTCCCTTCAACTGGCCCAGCTCGTCGTCGTTCCAGCGAGCATCGGGGGCGCCCGAGATGTACCAGTTGCTCCCGTTGTCGGCCACGATCATCCCATATTTCTTGAGGGCTTTGAGGATCACCTGAACGTTGGCCGAATATGGAGCGATATCAAAGCTTGCCTTGAGGCGGACCCTCATGCCCATCGGAGGAAGATTGGGGTTGGTATCGCTGCTGGCGTAGTGCCTGGCAGGAGAGATGTACGCCTTCTGAGTGTGGGCAACCGTAAATCGCAGCGCATGGTTGATCGCCTTCAGGTTGACCACCTCATCGTATCGAACGAGGCCGGGAAAGATCGGAAGGCCCGCGGCGTCCGCGCTGGTCCATCCGGCGGGACGGAGCTTGTCGCTTGTCAGATCGAACTTCGCTCCCGACCCACAGTTCCATGAGGTCCCGCCGTTCTGAGGGTAGCTGGACCAAGTTTCGTAAAGCGTTTTGTGGTCGCGGTCGATGATGAGCACATGGCGGTCGCCGTTCGAGCTGGCCCCGCCTTCGATCGGAGCCTCGGGCGGAAACGGATAAGGACCCTTGTCGCTCTCATCGGCGTAGTCGAACGTCATGGGCACCTTGGCCTGCGTGCCGGAGACGACCATATAGGGGATGCCGAACGGCCCTCCGTCCCAGTTCGCTCCGAAATCGGGATGCAGGCCCGTGTTCGCGCCGATGCTGGCGATCAGCTGCGAAGAGTTCGCGTCGACCTGCCAGTGATCGACTGGGGTGTTCCAGGCATTGTCGGCCGGGAACGGCACGAACCCGTGCATATCGGCGTTGACGCCGAGGTCGGGGGTACCTGTTGCCTGTGGAGTGGCAATGCCATCCAGCCGAGGAGGCAGCGATCCTCCGCATCCGATGATCAAAGCAAGCGCCGGAACCACCGACAAGCCAACCATCCGCAACCTAATCGACATCAGCGTCCTCTCAACCCCCTTATTCCCCTGACGTCCCCCGCCGCCTCTACGTGACGATTACCGGCATCTTGAGCAATTCCCGCCACCTGCAGACACAGATGTGGTTAAATGAATCCCTCCGCGTGGGGATATAGCTCAGTTGGGAGAGCACTTCCATGGCATGGAAGGGGTCAGGGGTTCGAGTCCCCTTATCTCCACCACCTCATTTGAACCTAAAACAACGTTCTTCAAGCGTTTTCTATAGCTTGAATCTTAGCCGTTGACACCCTATTTGACACCTTATCATTTAGATGGCTTGCTAGTGTGTCGGCTGCTCTACGCTTCAACTCTCTTCGAGATCTAGCGTATGTTTCCTGTGTGATTGAACTGGATGAGTGTCCCGCCAGTTCCTGAATGGTTCGAACGTCTATTCCAAGTTCGAGAAGGATTGAGATGTAGCTGGTTGACCAGTCCCCCGTAAACTGACCATCGTGGAGTGTCACTGCTCCGTCTCCAGGAAATGAGGAGGATGCAATGGCAAAGCAGAACGGGAAACGGTACACGGAGGAGCAGATCGTCGGCATTCTGAAGGAGATCGACG
>DASZPA010000031.1:0-22205 GCA_035550555.1 Fimbriimonas sp. | reverse complement strand
GACATGCGGATCAACTTCGAACTGGGCTTCGAATTTCTTGCCTTGCGTGGCTTCTAGCTTTGAGAGCAGGGATGAACGCTGCTTGTCGGTCAGCGCGACTGCCGAGGTGACTGTCGCAAAGACAATTCCTTCGGCATCGCGGCGAAGACGGGAGAACTCGCTTCGAACGCCTTCGACTTCGGTCTCGCGTCCCTTCTCGAGCATGACCCGGATCAGCTGCATCGTAATCGCGGTTACACGATCCGAAAAGAGCTTCTCGACGATCTTCAGCTTTTCGGCCCGGCTGGTGGAGGGTGCGAGAAAGAAGTGTCGAAACCCCTTGTCTTGCTCCAGCAAATTGCCAAGCGCCGTCAGGTCGTCCTCGATGCTGCCGACGGTGCCGTATTTGACGGCCGTCTCATAGAGGGCCTGCGCGTATCGCCTGGCTACCCGGTTGTCTTGCACGGCTACCTGGCCACCTGGACTCCCGCAATGAAGTCCTCGACCAACTGCCTGTTGCGGGCGTCGTTCAGATTCTCGCCGATCACCTTTTCGACCGCTTGGAAGGTCAGATCCACCACCGACGTGCGGATCTCGTTGATCGCTCGAATCTTCTCCTGCTCGATCTGGTCTTGAGCCTGCTTCAGAAGCACGTCCGCTTTTTGTGCCGCCTCCGTCATCAGAGTCTGCCGCAGAGCTTGCGCTTCGCGAACCTGGGCTTGGATCTGCTCGCGTGCCGATGCCTCGGCGGCGAGAAGATCGACCTTGTACTTGCGCTCAAGCGCCTTCATCTGGTTGCGAAGGTCTTCCGCGTCCGTAAAGGTCTTTTCCAGATCGGCGTTTCGCGAGTCGATCGCCTCTTTGAGCGGCGTCAAGAAGAAGCTCTTGATCACCGGGAACATCGCAAGGACGAATCCGATCATCACGACCGTACGCGACCACTTGAAGTCGATGCCCGGTATCGGCGACGTGTCCCACGTCTTACCGTTGATGATCACCACGCCAATAACGATGATCACGATGCCCACCACGACCTTCCCCATTTCGGAGGTGGCCATGCCGGCGATGCGTCTGCGAGATCTGATTGACATTGAGGTTCTTACTTGATGTGGCCGTTCAGGATGAAGGCGATGAGGAGCGCGAAAATAACCAGGGACTCGATGAACGCGAGACCGATGATCATAACCGTCTGAAGACGGCCGAGCGCTTCCGGCTGCCGGGCCATACCGTTGAGAGCGCCACTGGCGCAGATGCCCTGGCCGATGCCCGCTCCAAGAACCGCGAAGCCTACGGCGATACCAGCGCCGACTGCAATAAGAGAAGTATCCATTTGACTCTTGTTTTTATCCTCCGATACGAAATGCCCCACCGGCGAGCAAAGAAAACTAACTAGGCTGCAGCGTGCGCCGTCTCGTGCGAGTGGTCGCCGTGCTCATGCTCTTCTCCCTCGTGATGCGTGACGAGTGATAGATAGATCGCGGTCAAGACCACGAAAACGAATGCCTGGACCACTGCCACCAGTAGTTCCAGGGGCAAGAGAATCTCGCCGATAACCGGAAATGACGCCGCGAAAGGCTGAGCGTCGATCGTGGTCTTTGTCTGGTGGCCGGCGAAGATGTTGCCGTAAAGCCGGAGAGACAACGAGATGATCTTCACCCACTCACTGACGAACTCGATGCAGAAGATCAGCGGGGTGATGATAAGGACCAAGGCGAGACCGTCGAGCTTGGGTCCCGCAAAGTGCTTGAAATGCCCGCCAAGACCGTTCGTGCGGATCCCCTCGTACTGCACATAGCAGAACACCACGACCGCCAATCCGAACGTCAGGCTCCAATCGGCCATCGGCGAATGCGGCAAGAGCAGTCCGAGAATGTTCGAGAAGAAGATGATCAGCCAGATCGTCATCAAGAAGGTCATGTACTTCTTGCCGTGAGGGCCGATCACGCTCACGCACATGTTCTCGATAAACAGATAGGCCTGCTCGGCTAACTTGGTGGTCGTCTTCTGGAAAACTCGCCCCTTCAAACCGCCTCTTGCCGATGCGATGAATAGGAAAATGGCGAGAACGACGATCCCTAAATAGGCGAAAACGCCCCAGCCGATTTGTACTTCCTCCTCGGCTAAAAGAGTCGTGCTTGCTCGAAACAGGGCTTCCATTTATGAAAATTGGTCCCGCTGTCTAGTGCCCGCTCCGCGGATCGCAACGTGAACCATCGCACAGTATACCAGCGCGATTCCAATCAAAAAACAGCCCGTCGGACCACTTCCAAGGCGTATTGCCAGAAGCAGCGTCCCGGTGAGAATAGGAAGCTTGAGAACCAGGAAAGAGATGCACAGCTGAGTGACTCGGAGGCCTGGTTGCTGGTTGAGTAGGACGTTGCTGAACAAGCCAAGGCTGACGAGGTCCAGGTCCGTGACCAGCACGCCAAGCGCGCCTGCCACCATTCCTTGCCAGCCGTAGGCAAGCCCGCCACCCGCCATGACAAGGATCAAGGCAACGAGCGAGAGCTGCAGCGTGCCGCGAACGAGACTCATTCTTTGGGTCCCGTCTTGGTGGTTTGGATTACCGTCACGATTCCGCCGATGAAGCCCGCCACGATGCCGATAGCGCCGCCCCACACCAGACCGTTCTGGTTCCCAGTCCGGTTCGTGATGAACCACCCGATTCCAGCGCCGACCATGATCGGCCCGACAAAGGCGTAGACGATGGCGAAGCCAACGCCGACGCCTCGATAGTAGTTGCCGCCCTGGTATTTGGGCGCTTGCGGGCGCTTGATTTCAAACTCCGGCGGCTCGGGAAGAGGACTTGAGGCGCGGATACTCTTGGCGCGCTCTTCGATCTCGGCAAAGCGCGACTCGAGATCGTCCTCCTGCTCTCCATCCTGGCCGTTGCCAAGCAGGTTGCGGACACGCTTTTCGATCTCTTCCTTCGAAGGCTCCCGCTCTTCGGGCATATGCCTAACAGCGTACCGTGCGCTTGCGTCGGCAAGGATGTTTTTGTCGGCGAATCCGGGGGGGCCGCGCGCGTCTTCTTGCCGGGTTGCCGGCAGACAGAAATGGAGGCGCCAGTCTTCCGGCGAGGACCTGCCAGCCGAGTTGTCACCAGGAACGGCAAGATATGGTTTAACAGGTCACAAGCCCATGTACGAGCCGAGCCTTTCCACCGAGGTCCAGTTTCTCAAAGGCGTCGGCCCCAAGCCGGCTGCCGTCATGAACAAGGCTGGCCTTGTGACCGTGGAGGACGTGCTTTATCGACTGCCTCGGCGGTACGAGGATCGGAGCTCGATTCCGTTGATCTCCACTCTGCGGGTGGGCCATTTCGCCACGATCCGGGGGCGTATCAGGAGGATCGACTCCAAGCCCCTTCGCGGCGGACAGGTGATCGTTCGGGCGATCGTCAACGACGGCAGCGGCTCCATTGTGCTCACCTGGTTCAACCAGCCGTGGACCAAGGCGCAGCTCGAGAAGAGCGGAGGCGACATCTTCGCCTATGGGCAAGTGAAGGACGGCACAAGCTCCCACGAGATCGCTTCGCCCGAGTGGGAGGCCGCGAGCGACGAAGAGGCTGCGGAATGGTTCGGCAAGATCGTTCCCGTCTATCCCTTGGTAGAGGGCCTTAGCCAGAAGACGATGCGCCGGGCAGCCCGGTCGGCCGTCGCGGGCTATCTTCGACTGGTCGTCGATCCGCTTCCAAAGAGCGTTCGAGAGCAGCAAGGATTGGCCGATCTCCAATGGGCGATTCGCCAGATCCATCAGCCTGACGACGAAGCCTCTCGCCTGGAGGCTCGGCGGCGCTTGGTGTTCGAGGATTTCTTCTACATGCAGCTGGCGCTGGCCATGAAGCGTGCGGCCACGCAGCATGAGATCGGGATTCCTTTTCCGGTGCAGGCGTTGCTCAAGGGGCAAGATCCAGGTCCTCCGCTCGATCTTCCGCCCGGAACGCTCTTCACAAAGGAGGAGCGAGCCGCCAGGGCGCAAGAGCCTCTGTGGGACCAAATCCATCGCCTCTTGCCCTTCGCTTTAACGGGCGCGCAAAAGCGTGTGATCCAGGAGATCTGGAAGGATATGGAGTCGCCGCACCCGATGAACCGGCTGGTTCAGGGCGACGTCGGCTCGGGAAAGACGGCCGTGGCGGCTTGCGCCCTCCTGACCGCCGTTCGGAGCGGATACCAAGCTTCGTTGATGGCGCCCACCGAGATTCTGGCTGAACAGCACTACACCAATCTGAAGGCACTGCTGGAGCCCGTCGGCGTTCGAGTCGCGATGCTGATCGGCAAGCAAGGATCCCGAGAGCGGAAGCAGGCATCGCAGGCTGTGGAGATGGGAACCGCGGAGGTTGTGGTCGGTACGCACGCGCTCGTTCAGGAGAGCGTCAAGTTCCGCCGCTTGGGTCTGGTGATCGTGGACGAGCAGCACCGGTTTGGAGTGCTTCAGAGAAAGGCGCTTCGAGACAAGGGTTTCGGCAACCCGGACGTTTTGGTTATGACCGCGACGCCCATCCCCCGAACCTTGACGATGACCGTTTACGGCGACCTGGACCTCTCGGTGATCGACGAGCTTCCTCCGGGACGAAAGCCGGTCAAGACCCACTGGAAGCGGTCCTCGGAGCGAATGCAGGTTTATCAGAGTGTGCGGGGACTCATTGAAGAAGGGAAGCAGGCCTATTTCGTGTGTCCGATGGTCAGCGAGAGCGAAAAGATGATGGCCCAGGCTGCCGAAGACCTTCACTACCGGCTTTCGAACGGTCCCCTGCAGGGCTTAAGGGTCGGGCTGCTGCACGGACAAATGAAGCCGCGCGAGAAGGAAGAGGCAATGCTGGCGTTTCGCAATCACCAGTTCGACGCGCTGGTCAGCACGACGGTCATCGAGGTGGGCGTGGACGTTCCGAACGCGAGCGTCATGGTCATCGAGGATGCCAACCGGTTTGGGCTTTCCCAGCTTCACCAGCTTCGGGGGCGTGTCGGCCGCGGCTCCCAGCAGAGCTACTGCATCCTGATCGCCGACGCGAAGATGGGCGACGCGAGGGCGAGGATGGACGTGATGGTGGCAACGAACGACGGGTTTCGGATCGCGGAAGAGGATCTGCGTCTGCGGGGACCTGGGCTTATGGCCGGCACCGCTCAGTCGGGTCATGCGGATTTCAAAGTCGGAGATCTTCTGACCGACGGAAAGATGCTGGAGGTCGCGCGACAGGTCGCGATCGAGGTGGTCCAGAAGGACCCGAAACTTTCGGGTCCGGAATGGAAGAGAGTGCTGGAAAACGTGCGAAAAGCCCGCTCGGAAGCGGGCATCATCACGGTCTCCTAAACTACTGGGCTAAGGCCGATTCGATGGCGGTTTTGACTTCGCTGCTTTCAGGCGTGTCCTTGGAGACAAACCGCTTGATGACCTTTCCGTCTTTGCCGATCAGGAACTTGCAGAAGTTCCACTCGATGTCGTCGTTCGGGCGGTCGCTGGAGGCTCGAAGCCATTTGTAGAGCGGGTGCTCGTCGTCTCCCTTCACGCTGATCTTCGAGAACATCGGGAAGGTGACGTTGTAGGTACCTGTGCAGAACTTCTTGATCTCGGGGTCCGTCCCGGGCTCCTGATGGCCGAAGTTGTTGGCCGGGAAACCGAGGATCACGAATCCCTTGGACTTGTACGTCTCGTACAGCTTCTCCAGACCTGCGTACTGAGGCGTGTAGCCGCACTGGCTTGCCACGTTCACCACCAGCAGAACCTTTCCCTTGTAGTGGTTGAGATGGGTGTTGTGACCGTCGATGTTCTTCATCGAGAAGTCGTAAATCGTATTCGCGTGGGGGCCGGAAGAGGTGGCGCCCAAGACGGCCGACGCAAGCAAAGTGGTCAGTAGCACGCTCATGTCTGAAGTGTACGCAATGAAGTTTCGGAAAGTTGGGATTCGCCAGATTTTTGCGTGCGGCGCCCGAGGATATTACATCGCGAAGCGATACGTTTAACCTCGAATGATTTAAATATCCCGGGGCGTGTGAGATTTTTCCTGAGTTCAAGGCGCAAGTTTTAATACGGGATTATTTTCTTCATGTATCTAGTCCTACCATTTCGCTTCAATGATTCCATTGGGGAGAGCACCATCGAGATGTTGCTAGATGAATCGCAATATCTTAATGAGCTGCTCCAAATGTCTAGAGGTAAAGAATGAAAAAGTCCCTTGTATCGACGACGATCGGGCTCACTGCATTGAGCCTGACCAGCGGCGCAATCGCGGCTACGCCCACTTACACTTGCATCGACTTAGGGCAGAACTATTCGCCCTTCGCGATCAGCCCGAGCAGCAAATATATTGCAGGATCGTTCCAGCCGGCCCTGGTTTCACTGGGTACGCAGCCGTTCTACATGCCGCTGACGGTTACCAATACGGTGCCGCCTCAGGTCACGGTCGGAACGGCGGTCCAGTTCAACAACGTGTTGGCGCCGGTTTCGGCAACTTCGTACTCCATGAACGCCTGGGGCGTGAACGACTCCGGTCTCATCGCTGGCGACTGCACCTACACCGACGTCATGTCGAGCAAGAACAAAGCTGGCTATCTGGTCCAGGCAGGCGCCACACCGACTCTGGTGGCGTTCCTGCTGGGCGACAACTCGCCGGCTTACGCGATCAACAACAACAGCGACGTCGCCGGGTTCGACGGGGCTTCGTCCAGAGGGTACCGATGGTACAACCAAGCGACCTTCTATGTGAGATCCCCAATGTCGGACGGGTCTTCGTTCGACGCGATCAACGACAAAAACTATGTCGCCGGTTCGGCGATGTGGTCGTCCGGAACCTGGGCCTCGTTCTTTGACGGCGCGTGGCATCCGATCCGGATCAGCGGTTCGGCCCCGGACCCAGGCGTCGCAACCGGCATCAACCATAACGACTTCGTCTGCGGCAACGACGGGTCGGGCGCGACCTCCAAGGCCTGGCGATGGCCGAATCCCAAGTACCTCACGTACCTTGGCGTTCAGAATCAGCAGCCGACGCAGGCATACGGGATCAACGACAAGAACTATGTCGTGGGCTCCTTCGGAAGCAACCTGTACAAGTTGGCGGATGGCACGACGAGCACGAGTCACGCGTTCATCAATTATTCGGGAGGCACCCTTACCGACCTCAACAATCCTGCCGTAACATCTGGCATTCCGGCAGGAGCGACGCTGCAGGCCGCCACAGCGGTGACCCTGCGCAACTCGGCCAAGACGGACATCGTTTGCACGGGCGTCGTTGCGACGCAAAACATCCTCGGTTGGACCACCACGGTCCACGGCTACCTTCTGGTTCAGAAGAACTAGCCAAACCGGCGATACAGGGACGGCGGGTCGGCCTTTCTTGGCTTGGCCCGTCGTTCTGTATTCGTCAAGGTGGGGTAGGTAACCTGGGCGAATGGCCGTCATCGCCGAAGAAGCGTCTGAAAAGGGACACATCTCCCACTCCAAAACCGACTCAAGCCGGGGCCTTCCCGGGCTCATGCCGCGCAAGATCAACGTGACGATGATGGGGGCCGGAAGCGGCTTTACCAACTCCGTCCTGCGGGACGTGATCCTGATTCCGGGCAACCAGGGCGGCGAGCTGCGGCTTGTCGATATCGACGCCGAGCGGCTCTCCCTCAGCGAGAAGCTCATGAGGAAGGTTCTGGAGGAGGCCGGCCAGGACGACAAGTGGGTCCTGAAGTCGAGCACGGACAGGAAGGAGATGCTGCCCGGAACGGACTACATCGTGAACTCGATCGAAGTCAGCGGCATGGCCTGCGTCCGATTTGACAACGACATTCCCCTTGAATTTGGAGTCAGCCAAAACATCGGCGACACCATCGGCCCTGGCGGACTGATGAAGGGGCTTCGAACGATTCCGGTCTGGATCGAAATCCTTCAGGACGCCGAGCGGCTCTGCCCCAAGGCCGTGGTGCTGAACTACACCAACCCGATGAACATGATGTGCCTGGCAGCCGCCCGCACGTCGTCCATGCACTTTGTCGGTCTTTGTCATTCCGTGCAGGGCACCTCGCACATGCTCTCCGGCTACACCGGCGTGCCGTACGAGCAGGTCCAGTGGAAGTGCGCCGGCATCAACCACCTCGCGTGGTTCACCGAATTCTACGGTCCTGACGGCCAGAGCCTCTACCCCGGCCTCATGGAGCAGGCTCGGGATCGGGAAAGCAAGTTCGCCAAAGACGAGCCGGTGCGCTCCGACATGATGCTCCACTTCGGCGCGTTCATCACGGAGTCGAGCGGCCACCTCAGCGAGTATCTCCCTTACTACCGCAAGCGCAAAGACCTGCTGGCCAAATACACGGACACGGGCTACCGCGGCGAGGAGAGCTTCTATGCCAACAACTGGCCCACTTGGCGAAAGAACCAGGAGGAGTACCGCCAAAAGCTGTTCAACGGCGAGGAGAAGATCTCGCTGGAACGGTCGTGGGAGTACGGCGCGTGGATCATCGAGTCGATCGAAAAGAACCAGCCGTACGTGATCTACGGGAACATTCCGAACGAGGGCTGCATCGCGAACCTGCCTCAAGACGGGTGCGTCGAGGTGGCTTGCCTCGTGAACTACAACGGCATCCAGCCGATTCGATTCGGCCGTCTTCCCAAGCAGATGGCAGCCGTTTGCGACTCGAATATGCGAATGTTCGACCTGGCTGCCGACGCCGCCATCCACAAATCGAAGCAGCTCGCAACCTACGCGCTGTACCTCGACCCCCTCACGTCCGCCGTCTGTTCCCCGGCCGAGATCGACGAGATGGTGGATCGGTTGTTCGAGGCCGAAGAGGAGTTTCTTCCTGGGTTCAGATAGGAAACAAACGGTTCCCGGCCGCGAAGACTAACTGAAAAGGCGCCAAGTCACACGACTTGCTTTGTGGACTTGGCGCTCTTCGTTCTTTGGTGCGTTTAGGATCCGAGAAACTCTCGCAGCAACGCTCCCTGCTTTTCGCCGTCCAAGAGAAAGGCGTCGTGGCCGTAGGGAAGATCGATCTCGACGTGGCGCGAGGGACAGCCGGCTTCGTGGGCCATCCGGTGCAGCCGCTCGCTTTGGTGGGTCGGATAGATCCAGTCGGTGGTGAAGCTCGTGAAGAGATAGGAAGTCTCGCTTGCTTCCAGGCTTTGCAGGTCGTAATAGTCGATCGCGCGGGTCAAGACCAGCAGGCTGTTCGCGTCGAACCTGCGCGTGAACTTGTCGCCCTGGTAACTGAGGTAACTCTCAACCTCAAACTCGACTCCCATGCGGTACTCCGGGGCGTCCTTGCCTTGGTAGCGCCGCGAGAACTTCGTCGCGAACGCCTGCTCGCTGAGAAACGTGAGATGGCCGATCATGCGTGCGACGGCCAGACCGTCCGCGGGCGGATCGTTCAGCGGGTAATCGCCGCCCCGCCACTTGGGGTCGCGCATCACAGCTTGTCGGGCCGCCTCGTTGAACCCGATCTGCATGGCGCTGTGGGCGTTGCTGCTGGCTGTGATGAACGCCTTGGAGACTCTGGTCGGCGCTTGGACCGACCACTCCAACGCTTGCATGCCGCCCATACTGCCGCCGGCCACCGCATAGAGGCGCTCGATGCCGAGCTGGTCCAGTAGCCGTACCTGCACCGCTACCATGTCTTGAACGGTAACGATAGGGAAGCGGGAGCCGTAGGGCCGCCCGTCCGGATGAGTGGAGGAAGGACCCGTCGAGCCCTGACAGCCGCCCAACGCGTTGACGCCGATGACAAAGAACTGGTCGGTATCGATTGGCTTGCCTGGGCCGATGAGAGCACTCCACCATCCGATGGCGTGACTGTCTCCGCTCAACGCGTGGCAGACGAGGATCGCGTTGGACCGGTCGGAATTGAGGGTTCCCCAAGTCTCGTATGCCACGAGGACGCCTTCGAGGCAGCCTCCCGCAAGGCAGGTAACGGGGCCCACGTCCGCGTATTTCCGGCTGTCCACCTGAGGCGCGGTCCGCTCGTTCTCTTGAAACAAGCCGGGGTCGATCACAGAAGAGAGGGTACCGCGAGCAACCTTTCTTGCCAAGACGCGGCGTTTCGGATAAAACTGTGCAGACCGCCATGTCTGCGACCACCGAGCCGAGCTTTACCTACCTTCAGAAGACCTTCACCTTGGACGACGTCGAGGGAATGACGAATGCCATGCATGAGGATGGCTTCGCGCTGATCCCAGGCGTGCTTTCCGCACAAGAGGTTCAGGATCTCCGCGACGCCATCGATCGGCTGCGCCCTTTCGCGAACGACCACATGGGTGTGAACGAGCATTACAAGTGCGTCTTCAACCGGGAGCCGACTTTCTTCAACCTGCTCGACAGGCCCGGGGTGGTCGACCTTGCCGAAGCGACCATGGGGGACCAGTGCCACATCATCGGAATGACCGGTTGGAAGAGCCTTCCCGGCCACAATGGGTGGGGACCCCATACCGACCATACGCTCGTGACTGTGCCGGAGGAAGTTGCCTCCGACCGGAAGGCTTTCCCGATCTACCTGTGCACCGCGCACTACTATCTGGATGACATCACCGAGGACCTCTGCCCGACTTGGGTTATTCCCGGCTCCCATAAGTCGGGCCATTCGCTGGGCCTGGGTCGGGACGGCGATCCCGAATGGCATGGGCAGAAGCTCCAGCCCGTCCTCTGCAAGCCGGGCGACGTTCTCTTCTTTCGAAGCGAGGTGTGGCATACCGGCAGCCTCAACAAGAGCGATCGGACCCGGTACCTGGTCCAAGTGCACTACTCGCACAGAACGATTGCCCAGAGGTTCGCACCGTGGCCTTTCTACTACAACCAGGAGTTGCTCGCGCACGCCAACGACCGACAACTGAGGCTTCTCGGCAAACATCCCGAGATGGCGTACGGTTAGATGCTAGACGGCCGACATATCGCTGTTGTCGGGGGTAGTCGTGGCATTGGCGCCGCGACTGCGATCCGTTGCGCCGAGCTCGGCGCTAGACTCTTTATCGTTTTTCGGTCACGTGAGAGGGAGGCTGTGGAGGTTGCGAAAAGGACCGGCGGTCTGGCCTATCAGGCCGACGCCAGCGTGGATGGTGAGATTGACAAGGCGTTCGAGGGCTATTCATCGCTGGATGGCTTGGTTGTCAGCGCAGGCATCTTCGAAGGGTTGCCGATCGAGCAGATGACCGTCGAGTTCTGGGACCGCATGATGGCAGTCAACCTTCGCTCTACTTTTCTGAGCGTTCGAGCCGCAGCTCGCTCCATGAGACAAGGAGCGAAGGGCGGCAGCATTGTGATCATCTCGAGCACCGCCGGTCAGCGAGGCTCAGCTATCTTCAGCGCCTACGCAACTTCCAAGGCCGCCCAGATCATGTTTGTGCGCTCCATGGCCTTGGAGCTTGCGCCCGACAACATCCGGGTCAACTGCATCGCGCCGGCTTGGACGGAAACCGAAATGGCCGACGCGAGCCTCACCGAGCTCGGGCGCGAGGAGGTGGCCAAGCAGTTCGCACTCGGCCGAATTGGCCAGCCCGAAGACGTCGCAAACGCAGCAGCCTTCCTGCTGAGCGATCAAGCCTCCTTCATCACAGGCTCCACCATCACAGTCGACGGTGGATTTGATATGAGGGGCTAGTTGGTAAGTTGGTGAGTTTGTAAGCCGGAGCTATCGATGGAACGCTCCTGCACAAACGGCGTCCCACCACTAAGGTTCCTACATGACAACTTGCAAACTCGCCAACTTGCAAACTTAAGAACTCACCGACTCACTTCCCCATCTTCATCGGCTTCCCATCCTGCGTCTGCTTCATGTTGGACCAGACGATCGACTGGAGCTTCCAGCCTTTGCTGGTCTTCACCCATGTGTCGAGGCAGTCGCCGGCGCCAGAGTAGCGGTGGGTCTTCTTGTCGGGTCCTTTCGCCCTTTCGACCATCGTTCGATGGAGATAGAACATGGCCTTGTTCTTCTTCATAACGACTCGATTGACCTTCGTGGTAACGGACGTGACCTTCGAAACTCCCTGGAGCTCCTTCTTCATCTCTGCGGCCATGGCCTCATGATCGCGTGACTGGCCCATCATGGTTTCCTTGAAGCCGGGAGCGCAGGCCTCCGCTGTGAGCTTGTCGAAGGCGTCTCCGTCCTTCCTCATGAGCGCCTGATCGACGGCTCGGTACTTCTTCATGACGCTGTCGCGAAGGCCGTCCGCATGGGCGGACCCGGCAAGCGCGGCGACGACGACGGCTATAGAAATCAACCTCATAACTTCCACATTGTATCAATAGCGCCTTTCTAAAGTCGGCATTCTTGCTGAGATTTCAGAGTTGCCGGCGGTCGCAGTCAAGATCGGGTCCAAGCCGGATCTCACGGCCTTTGGGTGAAATGAAGGGGCAGCCGGGAAACTTGACCCGGCGGAGCAGAGTCGATTGACCATGGATAGTCCAACCCCCTTGTATCCGCTTCGCTTCGAGCCTATTTACCAGTACCGATTGTGGGGGGGACGGAAACTGGCGAGTTTGGGCCGCGAGCCCCTGCCTGGCGACGGTCCGATCGGCGAGGCATGGATTTTGAGCGACAGGGACGACTTTGCCAGCAAGGTCGCGAACGGACCGCTCGAGGGCAAGACCATCAAAGACCTGCTAGGAGCCTCGAAAGTGGCGATGCTGGGGCGGCTCGCGCCGAAATATGATAGATTCCCCCTACTCCTCAAATATCTGGATGCCAAGGAGATGCTCTCCGTCCAAGTCCACCCGTCGGACAAGCACAAAGACTTACTGCCTCCCGGCGAGAACGGCAAGACCGAGGCGTGGGTTGTGTTGCAGGCGGAGCCAAACAGCTTTATCTACGCGGGCCTCAAGCCAGGAACAAGCGAGGACAACCTGCGCCACTTGACCGCGAAGAATGCCGACGACTATCTCGCGGGATTCCACCCTCAGGCAGGAGAGGGCGTCTTTATTCAGGCGGGAACAGTACACGCGCTAGGCGGCGGCGTCATGGTGTTCGAGGTTCAGCAGAACAGCGACGTAACCTTCCGTCTCTTCGATTGGGACCGAGTGGACGCCAAGACCGGCAAACCCCGTGAGCTGCACATCGAGAAGGCGATCGAGTGCACAGACATGGATCAGGGCGAAATCGGACCTGTCACGCCCGAGCCGGTGTCAGCGGATCGTGTGAAGTTCTTTCAGAGCGAGCACTTCACCCTCTGGAGGATTGCGAGCGAGCACCCTTTCACCGTCGGCCATTCCGGCGTGCCGCGAGTCGCCGTCTGTATCGAAGGCAAAGGGACCTTGGGATCGGATGCGGTCCGGAAGGGCGATGTTTGGCTGTTGCCCGCATCGGTCGGGGAGACCCAGTTCGTTCCGACTGGGGAAGCGACTGTGCTCGAAGTGGCGCTGCCGGAGTGATTCCTCCCAACCAAGAGAGAAGACGACGGCCTTTCAAGCCCGCGTCCTCCGTGTCTCCTTGGCCCCCAACAAGATCGCCGGATTCGAAAAGGCTGGAACAAGCTGCCGAAGCTGAATTTCTGTATACGATGGATGAAAAAGCTCATCGCCTTCGATCTCGATGGCACTCTGGCAGTTAGCAAGTCGGCAATCGACCCCGAAATGTCGATCCTTTTAGGAAAGCTCTTGGAGGTGGCGAAGGTTGCCGTCATTTCGGGAGGAGACTGGCCGCAGTTTGAAAAACAGGTTCTCGACAAGCTCCCCAAGGACGCCTGCCAAGAGAACCTCTCGATTCTTCCGACCTGCGGAACCAAGTTCTTCAAGTTTGACGGTCACTGGGAGAAGCTCTACTCGGAAGACCTGAGCGACGAGCAGAGAAAGAAGATCAAAGAGTCGTTCGACAAGGCGCTTCATGAGACGGGCTTCAAACCGGAGAAGACATGGGGCGAGATCATTGAGGACCGGGGTAGTCAGATCACCTTTTCGGCCCTGGGGCAAGAAGCTCCAATCGACGCCAAGAAGACGTGGGCCCCGGACTTCTCCAAGCGGAAGAAGATCAAGGCCCTCCTCGATCCTATGCTCCCTGGTCTCTCCGTGAATCTTGGAGGCACGACCTCTATCGACATCACCAAGCAAGGGATCGATAAGGCCTATGGGATGCGCAAGCTGCGGGACGTGCTGGATATACAGATCGAGGAAATGATCTTCATTGGCGATGCCCCTTTTCCCGGCGGAAACGACTATCCAGCGAAAACGACGGGCGCCTATTCAATCCAGGTTCGTGATCCGGATGAGACCAAGCGTGTCATCGAGGGCATCGTGGGCTGCCTCGGGAGCAGGTAACCATGACGCCCCAATTCAAAATCCATCGGTTTGGCGTTCTCATGGAGCCCGAACCCGGGAATCCCAATGAGGTCGAAGGCGTCCTCAATCCAGCCGCCGTTCGTGGGAAAGACGGCGAGCTGTATCTGTTTCCCAGGCTCGTTTCCAAGGGTAACCATTCCCGAATCGGCATCGCGAGGGTCCAGTTCAGCAAGGACGGAGATCCTTGCGGAGTTGAGCGGCTCGGAATCGCGCTCGAACCCGAAACAGATTACGAGAAAGGCTCCAACGGCCTTGCCGGGTGCGAGGACCCTCGCGTCACCTACGTCAAGCCGCTTGACCGCTACGTGATGAGCTACGTCGCGCTTTCCACAGACGGGCCACGCGTGGCATTGGCCATCTCAGAAGACTTGGTCCACTGGCAACGGCTCGGGCTGGCCACCTTCACCAACTTCGAGCATGTGAACTTTGAGGGAGTGCCTAACAAGGATTCGGCCGTGTTTCCAGTAGCTATTCCGAATCCGTCGGGTCACCCGTCATTGGCAATTCTAACCCGGCCTCTGTTCCCCGGCACCCGTCCCGAGGAGAAGTCGCACAAGAAGGGCGAAGAGATCGATGTGCATCGGGAGAGCATCTGGATTTCTTACAGCCACATGGAGCTGGAGGGCCATGACCACTCCCATCTCGCGCGATTCACGTCGCACCATCGGCTGGCGAGTCCGGCTGCAGACTGGGAGGAGCTCAAGATCGGAGTCGGATGCCCTCCGGTTCTTACTCGACAGGGCTGGCTTCTGGTCTACCACGGGGTGCACAACATGGCCCGGGACGAGAAGGACCCGCATCACCTCTGCTATTCCGCCGGTGTGATGATTCTTGGCAAGAACCATCCCACCGAGATCGTCTATCGGTCCGAGCGGCCTGTCCTGCATCCCGCTACGGATAAGGAGAAGATCGGCGCCATTGCCAACGTGGTCTTCCCAACCGGGATCGATCCCAGGAGGGACCTGGGAGAGAACGTGTTCGATGTCTACTATGGGATGGCAGATGACCGCATCGGAGTCGCTCGCTTGGAACTACCCGGGCGCCTTCCCGAGGACGGCCACCGCGACAGCCTGTAGAAGCTTCCTCAAGAGCTGATGCTCCTGTAAATGAAGTAGCTCTTGACGACCGGCGCGAACGAGATGATCATCAGGTAGCTGAACAGGATCCAGAACGGAACTCCGATCAGAGTTGCCAGAACACCAATCACGCCTCCCGCCACCCAGAGCCTGCCGGCGTACCGGTGGGTAATGTGCCAGACCTGCTCGTTGCTCAGAGTCCAAGGGGTACGGATTCCCATGTAGAAGTTCGGCTTGATCTTTCCCAGCACGTTGCCCATCAGCCCGAAGAATGCAAAGAGAACTGCCATCATCACCCTCGTGATGTCCAGATGCGCTCCGGCCGACGCCTGCACGATCACCAGATGGATGCAAAGCATCATCCCGGCGATGAGCACCATCAGGTAGGAGTAGGTCGCCTCGAACGGCTCGATTTCAAACTTCTTGGGTGACATCTTGGGCAGCGCCCAGGTCAAGCCCATGATAAAGACCATCATCCCCGGTGTGAGAAGTAGGTTCGTCCACTTGGAGCCGTACCCGTTTGCGTGGCCCGCGGCGTCCCAATGGGTCGGAACGATATCCGGCATCTTGGCTGCCATCGCCAGCGAGAAGATGAGAGCGACGGCAAGTAAGGCAAGCTGTATGAGCAGCGCTTTTCGTATGTTCATGGGTTCTCCTCCGACTTGCCGCGGCCGAGGAGGTCCATGAGGACCGCCATGAGGTCTTGGACCACGGTGGTGTCGAGAGAGTAGTAGATCTGTTGGCCTTCCTTTCTTCCGTTGATCAGGCCGGCGCTCTTGAGGACGCCGAAGTGATGCGACATGGACGGCGCTGAGATGTCGAACTGAGAAGCGATCTCGCCCGCAGTCATCTCCCTATCGCCCAGCAGCCGCATGATCCGGCGGCGAGTCGGATCTGCCAGCGCTTTGAATGTCTCGTCGTTCACCTATTCTCCTGTTCAACTGAGTAATTAGCCAACTGTCTAATTATGCGGATGTCTAATAACGCCGGAGATGCGTAAAGGTCCAAAGGACTACGCCGCCATTGCTGGACCCAAGACAACGGTGCATAAACCAACCGGGCAGGCGTACCGATATGTCAGAGTGGACAGACTTAAATGAGCATTTTTAAGAAGTGTTTCGCCCTTGTGGCGGCAGGATTGGCGATCACGTCGGCCTTTGCGCAAAAGCCGACGGCCGTGAAAGGACTGATGTGGAAGGCGACCTCCGGAACGAGCAGCATCTACATGGTGGGATCGATCCACATCGGCTCTCCCAAGATGTATCCGCTGCCAAGCCAATACGACGAGGCCTTCAAGCGGGCGAAGGCGGTCGTCGTGGAGGCCGACGTCAATCACATCGATCCGAGCATGGTGGCGACTCTCATGAGCGATGGGATGTATTCCGGCGACGACAATCTGTTTAAGCATGTCTCCCCGGACGTGGCGAAACAGATCAGACAGTTCTGTAAGGCGAATCCAGAGTTCTCGGAAGAGAGGTTTGGCCAGTTCAAGCCTTGGATGGCCTCCATGATGATCGAGGTCGCTCCCGCGCTGAAGTCGGGGATGAAGGTCAATCTTGGGATCGACGAGCATTTCATGAGCCTCGCCACTAAGGCGAAGAAACCGATTGTGGAAGCAGAGAGCGTCGATTTTCAGCTGAAGCTGCTCACTTCCATTCCTCCGGACGAGCAGAACGACATGCTGAAAGATGCTCTAAAGGGTCAACATGACATGAAGGAAGGCATGGGCAAGCTGGTCTCCCAGTGGGTCGCCGGAGATGCAGCCAGCCTGACCAAAGAGTTCATCAAGGAAAAGCCGACGAAGTTCGACCACCGGATCCTGCTCGACCGAAACCCGCATATGGCGGACGTGGCCGAAGGGTTTCTCAAGAAGAAGGAGCCGTGCCTCTTCATCGTGGGCGCCGCTCACCTGTTAGGGCCCGACGGGGTTGTCTCGATCCTAAAGAAACGAGGCTACACAGTCACGCAAGTGAAGGGTCCGATCGGTTCGTAATCATTAATACAAGGCGGAATTTTAGATTCCTAACTTGTCAAGTCTCGCGCAGAGCGCCTCAGCCATCATGCCGCGGCGGACGATCGATACACCCTCGTCGGAGCAGGCGATCGGATGCTGTTTCAGAATCTGGATCAGGGAGTGCAGATGGTCCTGCGTTCCGGCCGGGATGTCCACCGGTTGGCCTTGCTCCTTCAAGGCGATTCGACTCTGACACGCTCGCAGTGCCGCGTCGATGCCCACGACCAGCTCGGGCTCGCAAGGCCGCCGAGGTTCAGCCGCAATGGACGAGCTCGGCGAGTACCGGAGGGGAAGAGAGAACTCGTAGCCGGCGGGCAGGCACCATCTCCACCATGCAAGCTCGTCGAAGAGGGCAGGGTCGTCCTTGATAGAGCCGGCCTGCGGATCTTGCTGCAGTACGGCCTTGATCCTGTCGACGCCGCCCCACTTCTCAAACTCCTCGTCGGCGATCTTGTCGATGGTCGCCTGCGAGTGGGGCCACTCGGTGTCCTGCTCCAAAATAGCGGATGAGCCAGGAAACACCAGATAGAACAGGTCGTCGCGTGCCTGACCAGGTGACGACTTGCCGTCGGAGGCGGGAAGCCCGAGCCCTTTGATGGTGCCAAGGGAGACCTCTCCGGACTCGCTGGAGGGTCCGATGTCTCCATACACGGCGTAAGTCGTTCGCTCCGAATACGGGTCGTACACTACGACGACGTCGCCGAGGTGCGCCTCCGGCACCATTCCGCCCGGCAAGACCACATAACGAAAGCTTCGCGCATCCAGGTACCGCGCGGGGTTCTTCGGGTCCAGGGCCTTGTTTTCGTAGCTGGTCTCGGAGACGTAGAACCCCTTGTACGGTCCGTCCTCCTGGACGTACGGCTTTCCGTTCACATAGACCACCACTTCCGGCGCGGGCTGGACTTCCAGCGGTCCGGCCAGAAGACCTCCTCGCCTGCGGCCTCCAGCGGAGTCGATCCGGTCCAAGGAGAGGCTGTCGTCGAGTGGATGATAGGCGTTGGGGGAGCCATCCACGTCGCAGCTCATCTTGCTCTGAAAGAACAGAGCCGTGGTTCCTTTGATCCGACGCAGCAGCACGCGGTGATCGTTGTTCTCGTACGACATGCGGCGCACAAGCTCAATGGGTATCTCCTGCGCGGGGGCCGGCGTCTGAGCAACTGGACCGAACAGCATGTTTGATTATAGGAGTGGATCGAAGTAGGAAAAGATCCCTTCCGACAGCCGCCTTAAACCCTGTACACAATTTTGTGGCGGTACAGCTCGTAAAGGAGGAGCCACTCTACCAGCACGACCCCGACGGCCATCCCAAGCGGCTCGTAAAGGGGAACGTTTTTGAGCGCTCCGCCGAAGAAGAACCTCGCGATCCCGCCGAAATCGACGATCGCGGAGAGCAGGTAGATCGTAATCGGGTTCAGGCCGATGACCACCAGAGGAAAGGACCACTTCTTCCAGCCCTTCACGTCGATGATCCAATAGAAGAGCGACAGCAGGAGCAGGCTCGCTCCGCCGGCCACCAAAACGTACGAGCTGGTCCATATCTTCTTGATGACAGGGAAGAATGGCGCCCAGGCCAAGCCGAGTGCGAGGCAGACCAGGCCCGCAATAAGCAGACCGAGGGCCTTTCTTTCCGGCTTCTCAGAGCCCTTTAGCCAACGGCCCGCGAAGACTCCCAGAAGAGCCGTCGAGATCGCGGGAATGTCGGAAAGCGGCCCCTCGGGGTCCCCGTACTTCTCATACATCTGCCTTCCGTGCAGGAACAGTCGGTCGACGTAGTTGGCCGCGTTGCCCCACTCGGACATGTTTCCGTGGGGGTAGCCCGGCACGGGAATGGCATAGAGCAGCGCCCAGTAGAAAAACAGAATGCCGACGCCAACGATCGCCTGCGTTCTAGGCTTGGTGTAAAGGAAAAGAATCGAGGCAACAAGGTAGCCGAACGCTTGCCTCTGCAGCACCCCGAAGAACCGAACATGGTCCCAACCCTCAAAACGAAGAACGCCGTTATAGATCAAGCCAAGGGCGAAGAGAATGGCTGCTCGAACGAGGACCTTCTTCAGTATCTGTCTCTTGCTGTCACCCAGCTCCAAGCGGCGGCCGACCGACCAGGGAATCGCCGTCCCGATGATGAAGAGAAAGAGCGGGAAGATCATGTCGTAGAAGTGGAAGCCAGCCCACTCGACGTGCTCTGAAAACTGCATGGTCACAGCAGTGACCGAGTCGCTCTTGGCGAGCTTGCCGATCTCTGAGGCGATGCCGTCCCCACCGATGATCCAGAACATGTCGAAGCCGCGCAGGGCGTCGAGCGAGTAGAGGCGCCTTGGCGAGGAAGCCGGCTCGGGAGTTGTTTCGGTCACTTCAGTCATCGAATACTCAGCGCCAAGTTTCCAAGATTTATTTCATATTTGCTGAATGAGCGGCATGAAAAGTGAATGGATGCCGGCCATCCAGGCGATCAACCCATAATATTCAAGCTTTGTGAGCGGAACATAGATGCACATTTCTCCTGTCATTGCTGCAACGGCCGAGATTTCGATGCTCGAGGTCGATTGAATTGAACATCTATGAACCATTTATTGCAAATAAACGTCATTTGCTAAGGCTCACACTTTGCCGCTAAGGTTTCGGTAGCGTTCAACGCCTACGGGGCAGGTTCCTATCAAGCCATGAAACCGCGGTTCCAGAGATTTGACGAGCACCTTCTTGTACCCGAGGCGCATGTTTTAGATTCACGGATCGAAAGATCCTTTTCGGAGAAAGGCACTATCAAGATTCTCTTCACGGGTTTTTATCCCCCATCCCCAGTCCCTGACGCCGACTTCTTGGATGAGATCGTCAAGGCCTCGGTCGACGGGGGCCATGACGTCATCGTCCTGGCGCCTGAAACCTCTTCCGCGAAGACGGAGAACCCGAAAGTGCTGCCGCTAGCTAGGAAGTGGGATTGGCACGATGTGCGCCGGGTGGCCAAGCAGGCCGTGCAGGAAAAACCCGACGTGGTGGTGCTGATCTACATCTACTACCTTGGCAACGGACACCCTGCGATTACCATGCTGCCGTTCCTGCTTCGGCGGTTGGGCTATCGTGGCCGCATCGTGACCGTCTTCGAAAACCAAGCGGGATTCGCTCGCAAAAAGTATCCGCTGGTGAGCGCATTTCTCAAGGTCCTGCAAGCCGCAACCTCTCGAAACGCGTTCAGTGAGCATTACGGCTCCATTCTTTCCTCCGACCGGTCGATCTGCCTCTCTTTCAGTCATGCCAAGGAGGTGTCGGATAAGGCCAAGCAGAAGATTCAAGGCCTAACGGTGTTGCCTCCGTTTTCGACGCTTGTCATGGCCCCGTTTGGACCCCAATCGCGCAGCGAAGGAAGACGGCTGCTGGGCATTGGCGAGGACAAGATCGTTGTCACCTTCTTTGGGTATCTCAAGGGCTCGAAGCGTGTCGATCTGCTGCTCGAGGCGGCGGACAAGCTGCGAAACGATCCACGTTTCTTCTTCTTGATCGCCGGAGATGAGTTTCCCTACGATCCGGGCTGTGAAGACTCTCTGAAGAAGAAGACCATGGAGCTGCAGCTCCAGGACCGCGTGCATTTCACGGGTTCCTATCCTGCCGGAAGCGATTGTGCCTCTCTGTGGCTGCACGCCTCAGACATGGCGGTGCTCCCGTTCAAGGGAGCCGTGAACTTGCACAACAGCTCGCTTTCCGCATGCCTCCGCCACGGTCTGCCCACGATCGTCACAGAGGATGCCGAGCTTTCCGGGAGACCGGACGGCAAGTACATCAGGGCCTGCACCAAGACCGTCGTCGATGCCGACGCCAGATCCTTGGCGGAGGCTATCTCGTCGATTGCCACGAACCCGGAAGAAAGCGAACGATTGCGGAGAGCCGCCTTGGACGCTTATGCGGAGTTCTACGCCGAAGAAGGGTTCGTGCGGGGACTCACGGTCTTCGACGGCACTCGAATAGGCCTGGACCCTGTGGCTTAGAACCTAAAACTTGTACTCGAGACTGACGGTGGTGCTCGGAGCGACGCCTCGTGTGATGGCGCCTTCGACGACCAGCCGCAGGGCGCTTGTGTCTCCGCCGACGAGGTAGCTCAAGGTCGGATGGTAGTAGATGAAACCGTCCTGGTTGTCTATTCTCAGGGCCGCAGCTTTGTCCCATGCGGGCGTCCAGGTGGCGGCGATGCTCAGGAGCGTCGTTTGCGTGTCGGCAAAGTTCGCCACCGCCGCACCTCCTTCAAGGAAGAACTTGCCGAGCTTCTGCTGCCCGACAAGGCCGTAATACTGACGGCCGTCGCGTCCAGCGAAGACGTCCGCGCCATAGGAGCTCATCCCGCGCCGATAGAATGCCTCCAGGAAGACGCCCTTGGGGCTCGACTGGAAGTCAGGTTGGCCGGTGCAGGGAACCTCGTTGGAGAACGGGACGACGCCGGAAACCTTCCAACCGTCGCTGTACGGCATTGCCGTGCCCGTTTTGCCAAGCGAGACGGTTCCCCGCAGGCCATAAACAAACCCCGACGTGGAAAGAGGACCATACTTTCCGTCCGCCAGGGGACCGGAACCACCCGGGAATTGGGTGATCGGCCGCGACAGGCTCACGTCCAGTCGCGGATCGTATTGCGAGAGCAGGCTGAACTCGCCGGCCTCAATGGAATATGTCTTGTTGAACGGATGCAGGAGGTACAGATCGTACAGCGAGTCCGTTGGGTGGTATTCCGCATGGTAAATGATCTTCGGCTGATCGAAGAACCCGTAGGAAGCGATCTCCGTGCCCGTATAGCTGATCGGGACGGCGTTGCCTAGGCTCTGGCTGATTCTGGCGCTTGCGGACAGGCTTCCCCAAGCTGGAAACGTGGCTTCCAGCTTGTGGGAGGTCGGGAGCCGAAAACCGTTCGCGTAGAACCGCTGAC
>DASZPA010000030.1:0-16202 GCA_035550555.1 Fimbriimonas sp. | reverse complement strand
CCCGCGTCGATCTCCTTCAGAATGCCGACGATCTGCTCCTCCGTGTACCGTTTCCCGTTCTGCTTTGCCATTGCATCCTCCTCATTTCCTGGAGACGGAGCAGTGACACTCCACGATGGTCAGTTTACGGGGGACTGGTCAGTTCCATAGCCTTCCAACGGTCGCCGCGCCTACCTACAAACTGTAAATCGGCGACCGATTCACGATGTCGTCGATTCGATGCGCCGTCTCCTGCGCGGAACAGAACCCAAGCCTCGCATCGTTCATCAATTCAATCGCGAACTCGTCGTGCGCCGTCGGCTTGACAAGGTTGTCCTTCGTCTTGTAGGTGCTTTCGGAGACCAGCTCTTTCGGCGTGATCCAATGCTGCACGTCTGTCACCTGGCTCAAACTGAGCCCGTGCCGAAGCTGATACTGCAAAAACTGCTGCCGCGTGCGAACCGCGATATCCTCGATCAGCTGTTTGTTCGGACGCAGGAGGCTCACCTGGCTCGTCACCTTCTGCCGCTGCCCCGGAGTCAGAGAAGCCATAACGTACCGAAGGTTGCTGAAAGCCTTTCGCTGAACCATCGTGCAGACGGCCAAGCTGGGAAAGTCGGAATACTCCGTCACCTGCGACGCGCGAGCCGCCAGAAGGTCGTCTTGAGCGGCAAGCCAGGGCTTCCCTTCATGCAGTTCCCGCGAAGCCAGCATATTGAGGTCTTCCCCGATTCCGGTGTTCGCATGCACGATTTCGAACTTGACGCCGTCGCGGGAGGAATCTTCGAAGACGATCGGGCCGAGCGGCTGAAGCTCTCCCTTTCGGGCGCCTTCGATCCACTCCATCGCAATCTTGCGGACCCGCTCCGGACACTTGTCTGCAGCGTTCAACGGCAGCTTCTCCGTTTCGGCGACGACGGACTGGTAGGCAGTGATGGCGGAGTTTTGCTTCGCTGTGCCCTCCATGAATTCAAAGGTCGAACCAGCGGCCCGAGCCTTGACGCCGACCGTAGCCAGCACAAAGAAGGGTGCTGCGATCAACAGCTTGTTAACGATCCCGACCTTTGACTCCATATGGGCATTGTCGGCCCGGTAAAGCTTCCAGGTTACTGCCATTTTTGCTTGCTCTCCCTTGTTGGCGTCCATCTCGCTAACATTGACTTGGACATTCCATATCCCCGTTCCAAACTCGGGACCTTATCTCGTTCGCACGCCCAAAGAGCAGGATTCGTTAGGTCGTTGGGACTACCGCAAGGACCCCCGCCCTACTGAAAGTCCTAAGGGGCCTTTCGCTCAAACGAGCCGCGCACTACAATTCACACGTCTTTTCACGAAAGACGCACATATGAATAAAGGACGCATTTCCACCTGGGAAAGCCACCTCACCGAACGCGCCGCAGCGGGCGACGAGGCCGCATTTGAACTCCTAAGTGACCTGTACCGACCGATGTTAATGTCCCTGGCTCTGCGCCTGCTGCGCAACCCGGAAGACGCCAACGATGCCGTCCAAGACACAATGCTCAAGGCCTACCGGGCCATCCGCGAGTTCGACTCCGACCGCCCGTTGAAGCCCTGGCTATGCCGAATCTGCGCCAACTGCTGCGTAGACTCCGTGCGTTCCCGCAAACGCGACGGTTCCTGTCTGGAGGATCAGGAACACGTACCGCAAGGCGGACAAGGGGTCGACGAACAAGCCACCGGCAACATTCGGCAAAGGCAGGTGATCGACGCGATCTCCCGCCTGCCCGAGAAGTACCGCCGTATTATTCTCATGCGGCACTTCCGGCACATGGATGTGAACGAGATCGCCATCGAGCTGGACACGCCCGAGGGTACCATCAAGAGCTGGCTCTTTCGAGCGAGGGCGCTCCTCAAGAAGGATCTGCATCCGGCACTGGGATAGAGAGACCCCGGACCAGAGAAAAGGGCCGCCTCGCGCGGCCCTTTTCAGTTTTAGAGATCGCTCATGTCTTTTTCGTTCAAGGAGAAAGACTGGAGGAAATTCTGAAACTCGGGCATGTTGGAATCCACGAAAGGCTTTGCCTTCCCGAGCCCGAAGAGCGTGATCAATAGGGTCGTGTTGCCCCTCACCGCATATGCCGTGACGACGATCCGGTCTTGCCTCTCGCGGCGGATCAGGTCGAACTTGAGGCCCTTCGCATTCACCACGCCCGCCTTGGCCGCTGTCCAACCGGGCATCGATTGCTCGGTCCGGTCGATATAGAACTGCGCGATACCGTCGGTATCGAGCTCGGGAGTTGGATTCACGGGCGAAATGATCTGATTGACGGCGCCGCGAAAGATCAGCCGGTTCGAAGGGTCCTGATACTTGAAAAGCGTCTGGGGACCATGCGGCATCGCCTTCCAACTCCCCGGAATGACAAAGTGGGGCTGAAAGTTTTTGGAGTCCTCCTTTTCTCGATAGGCGTGATACTTGGTCCAGCCCACTGCGAGAGGGACCAAGCAGATTGCAGGGAGCAGTACGGACGCCCGCAGGGCTCGACGACGAGGAGGATCACCGTCCATGCCCCATTCTATGCCATTTATGAGTCAAATTGTTGTCACAAACCTTTTGCGGTTTCATTCTTCCAACAATCGGTCCAGTTCGGGGTCGCCCGCCGCTTCCAATTCTTCCAGCCTCTTTCGGCGCTCCTCCGCGTACTCAGCCCGATTTTCCCGACGAAAGCGCCCCAGCAAGAACAGAATCTTCTCCTCGCGCGTTTCACAGAGCAGCCGCGGAACCTCGACCGGCCTGTCGCCCTTGATCGCGACCATCGTGATCCGCGCCGTGTTCGTGTGGCGTTTGATCCCTTTGAGGACGTTCTCCGCATGCACCTCGATGGTCACTTCGATGCTGCTGCGTCCCACGTAGGACACGAACCCCGCCAGGCTCACCACCTCACCCACTTCGATCGGCTCGTGAAAGTCCACCTTGTCAAAGCCGGCCGTGACGCAGATCTCGCCGCTGAACCGCGCCGCCGTGACATAGGCGCAAAGGTCCATCAGCGCCAAGATCCGCCCACCGAACACCTTTCCCAGAAAGTTGGCGTCGTTTGGCGTCATCACCTCGGACATCAGAGTCCGCGTGGAAGAGGGGGTTCGAGGCGACGGATTCACGCGGCGCTCATCACGATCTTACAAAACTCTTCCGGGTCCAAAGACGCTCCGCCCACCAGTCCGCCGTCGATGTCCGGCCGCTTGAAAAGCTCGCCCGCGTTGGAAGCCTTGACGCTGCCGCCATACAGCACGCGGATTTCGCCACCCGTGTCGTGCCCGAAAAGCTCCGAGAGTCTCGATCGAATATGGCCGCAGACCCTGGACGCTTCCTCCGAGTCGCAAGTCTTTCCCGTTCCAATGGCCCAAACGGGCTCGTAGGCAACCACGGCCTCTCGAAACTCCTCGCCCAGAATCCCTGTGAGAGCCCCGTTGAGCTGGTCGGAAATCACTCCGTCGGTGGCTTCGGCCTCCCGCTCGGCGAGCGTCTCACCCACGCAAAGAATCGGCGTGATGTTGTGATACAGAAGCGACTTCAGCTTCAAGTTGATCGTCAGGTTGCTTTCGGAGAAGTACGTCGAGGTGTTGGGATCGGTCTCCATCTTTCCGAACCGCCCCCGGGTCTCGCTATGGCCGACGATACAGAATTCGACGCCGGCATCCGCCAGCATATGGGAGCTGACCCTTCCCGTGAAGGCTCCCGAGTCGACCCAGAACGCGTCCTGGGCGCCAACGTGCAAAGAGGACCTCTTTACGGCCTCACGAACCTTCGGGATGCAAAGGTACGAAGGGCAGACGGCCACGTCCACCGAGTCGAAGGACGCGATTTTCGGAAGCAAGGATTCGACGACCGATAGCGCTTCGGCTTGGGTGAGATTCATCTTCCAATTGCCGACAACCAGTTTTTTGCGCATGCACCGGTTTTACCCGCGGCCTCTATCTGCCTACGATTTGAGGCTCCACCACTATTTCCACCCTGCCCCGGACCGCGTTGGTGATGATGCAGTACGCATCGGCCTTGTGAGCCGAGTCCGTAATCGCCTGTATTTGCTGGTCGCTTGCCTCTGGAGAAACGTTGATCGTGGGCTTGATCGTGATCTTCTTGAAGGTGAATGAGGGACCGTTCTCCTCAACTTCCCCAACCGCCTCCACACTCAGCCCCGCCACCGGCAGCTTGCGGTTGGCTGCGATGATGCCGAACGTCATCGAGTAGCAAGAAGCCACGGCCGCCGTGAGCAGTTCTTCCGGGTTCGAGGCGCCGCCGGATCCGCCGTACTCGGGACCGACCGCCAGAGTAACCGATGCGCCGTTTGTAGGAGAGTTAACCGTCCCAGAACCATCCCGCCCTCCGCTCCAAGCGACGTTGATAGGATAAGTGTGCGTCTTGCTCATGCTCCTTAAGCATGACCGAGTAACGCCCTCAACCGCCGCAAACCAAGTTGGAACCAGGTTTTCGCGACCACACTGTCAACCTGATACGCCTCCGGCGCCCATTGCGAGGAGAACATAACAAATGAGGTCAACGACGATAGGCTCGAAAATCCTCGGCGCGATAGCATCGATCGCGGTGATAGCCGTCCTTGGCTTCGCCCTGCTCAGGCAGCAATATATAGCCGATCTCGCCCAGTTCGCAGACCACTGCTCCGCCGGCCGCGTTTCCCGGACATGTGCCGACTTCCTCGGAGCAAGAAATCGGCAGATCGCAAACAAGGCGAACCCCAAAATCCACCTCTTTCTCTAGCGTAGTACGCTCCCTGGCCAGAGGAGCGAGTCCAGCTCCGACATCGTTGTTATCGAGAAAGGAGGGTTGATCATTGCAGTACTCAATCTCGACCGCCAGACTGACCGTGACTACTTTGACGCAAATTACAGCCTCTACTGACTTGCGTGATTGGGACCTCGGATACCCTACCGATAATTGCCTGAACGACTATGAGACGATTCGGAAGCATTTTCACGTTGCTGAGTCTTTTCGCCGCGCTCGGCTGCGCGCGTAAGGTCGAAGGAAACCAAGAGGTCACGGTAACCGTCAAGCCCGGGGCGAGGCAATCCTGGCAGGGATTGGGCTTCGGACCGCCTGGCCACAACGGAAACTTCCTGTCTCAAGCCTCTCACGAGAAGGTAGCCAACATGATCTGGGGGACCTTGGGCGCCACGCAGGCCAGGCTCTTTCTCTATGGGCTGAACACGCCTGGACCTGGCATTGCTCCGAGCGTGGCTCCGTGGGTCAACAACATGATGCCTCCCAATGGCTACCAGTGGGAAGCCATGTTGAAGGCCGGTGTCACCGATCGGATACTCTGCCTGTTCGACATCCCAACGTACGACTCGAGCCCCGCAACCGCCGTGCCGTGGTCGCTGACCGGCAACGGAAGAGGACCCGCCAGTTCCGACGGTATTACCGACTTCTGCAATCTGATGGTCTCGGCTCTCGATCAGTTCCGAAAGGCTGGCATGGTGTTCAACTGGGTCGAAGTGGTGAATGAGCCGAGCATCGGAACTTCGAAACGCCCAACGATCGCGCCTGCCCAGTGGCCCGTCGTCGTCGACCGTCTTCGAGAGACGCTCGACGAAAGGGGCTACCGGCTCGATGGCTCGGGTCCCTATCAAGCCGTCGATATCATGGGACCTTCCTGCTCCCAAGCCAACGTCGCCAGCCCCTATCCCAATACGATGGGAGCCATCCTCAAGGCGATGGCGTCCGACGTGCGGTGCTGGGGCGACGCCGCGCACCGGGGAAGCCTCGGTCGGATCAGCTACCACTCCTACGGCGTGGCGCTTTCGGAAGAAATCCAAAGGCTGTTTACGGCGAACGGACGCACCATTCCCGTCGAGTGCACGGAAGCGAGCGACTGGGGCTCTTCGGTGGTCGACTCGGTTCAAGAGGGCGCCGGCGATTGGTACTCCGCCACCGGGATGACCGCTCGCCTGCTCAACGATCTCAACTGGGGGGCCAGCTATTGGATGGGCTTCAACAGCTATCAGAACAACTTGAGCTGCACGCTCCTGGTGACCACCCTCTCGGACAGCGAATGGGTCGTCCAGCAGAAATACTACGCGCTCAAGCTGATCCACTCGGTTCTAGAGAAGAACGCGACCGCTCGCAACGTCTCGTCATCTTTGGATGGGACGCTGGATTGGGCCGGCAAGAGGAAGGCACACCTCTATCCCGCTGTGCTCAAGAACCCCGATGGCACTTGGGCGATCCTGCTTCAGAATCACACGAGCAGCAACTTCGGCGCGGCCGGTGCGAGCGCCATGCTCCGTTTCTACGGCATCGACACCAACGAGATGCGCAATGCGGTCACTCGCAACGGGGGCCCTGACCAGGACGAGACCTACGACGTGACCGTCGACCTCTCATCCGAGCTGGGCCACAGCGCCTCGGGAACGTTCAACGTCTATAAGATGGGCCCGCCCCCCTACAGTCTTTCGGCTTCTTTTAGGAAGGGAGACGTCGTTCAGTTCAACGGAATCATCTACGCGTGCCAGTCCCCAAACACCGGCTCTCCCCCCTCCAAGCTCAACCCCTCCTGGTCCGTCACATCCATCGACACGACCGGCAAGCTCTTCGAAACGGTGAAGATGTCCGGAGGAACCGTAAAGGTCCCAAACGTCGGACCGCTCGACCTCTTCGTCTTAAAATCCACAACGCCCCTCTAACCGCCCCCATAGCCCTCCGCCAAGCCCGACCGACTCTTTACGACCCCAGCCCTGCCGCATCCAGGGGCCTATAGAGGATTCGACATGACCACTCCCGGCTCTGACGCCAAACAACTCAGCGCCAAAAGCGCGACCAATACCAGCCCACACCGCAGGTGTGGGATACGCCGCGATGCGCCGGTCAAGGGCCAACGGCCCCGCCCCATAGCCTTCCAGGCAGGCCCAACCCAACGATCCACCGATCCTGCTGCATCCACGAACGCCTACGGACGATTCCACATATGGACGCTGAAATAACCCGCCGCACAAAGCACTTAGCGCGAACGGCGCGACCAATTCCAGCCCACACCGACAGGTGTGGGACAGGCACGCCCCAGCATGTAAAGGGCCAACGGCACGCCCCATAGCCCTGCCTGGCCGGCCCACGAATGGATCCTCTCCGAAACCTGCGGCCACCCGGAAAAACCCGATTCGCCATCCGCGCGAACCGGTGTTACACTAGTGTTAGCTCGCCCCTGCCGGTTCGAACAATTGAAAAGCTCCATCCTCCTCCGCATCGTCGCGGTCCTGCTGGCGTCGTTGGTTGCCGCCGTGTGCGTGGCCCAACCCATTACGCTTCGCTTTACCGTTTGGGACGGCGACGTCTCGCTGAAGGTCATCCAGGGCATCCTCACCCAGTTCGAAAAAGAGAATCCCGATATCCACGTCAAGCTGGAGCCGATCCCGGACTACAACGTCTACCACCAGAAGATGATCACGCTCTACGCGGCGCACGCCGCGCCGGACGTGGCGATGATGGACCCGGGGCACTTTCAAGGCTTGGCCAAGAGAGGCGCGTTTCTCCCGCTAAACCCGCTGTTCAATAACGATCCCAAGTTCCTCGGTCAGTACTACAAGCCGCTCACCGACGCGATGACCTACAAGGGCCAGCTCTACGTGCTGCCGCGAGACATCGCTCCCGAAGGGATCATCTACTACAACAAGAAGCTGTTCGACGAGGCCCACATCCCCTACCCCGACGGTTCGTGGACTTGGGACTGGAAAGAGCGGCCGGAGCTCAAGGAGAAGGACTTCCTTTGGGTGATGCATCAGCTCACCAAGAAGCGGGCCGACGGCAAACAGCAGTTCGGCTATCTCCCATCTGGCAGCGGGCTCCTCGCCGACATGATCATGTACTCGTCGGGAGTCAAGCCCACTGACGACTACGAGCATCCCACGAAGGTTCTCTACGACACTCCCGAGATGCACAAGGTGTACCACTTCGTGGACGACCTGATCTCCAATAAGAAGTGGATGCCGAGTCAGGCCGACGTGTCGAGCCTGTTCCAATCCACCACCACCCAGATGTTCATCCGCCAGCAGGCGGCGATGTACCAAAACGGCATCTGGGAGGTCCCCAATATCCGGCACGACATGCCTCCGGGATCACCGGACTGGTTCGATTGGGACATCGCCCTGGCTCCTGCCTATGTTCACGGCGACCGTTCCTCCGATTCGGGCGGATCGGGTTACGGCATCTTCAGCAGCACCAGATACCCCGAGCAAGCGTGGCGCCTGACCAAGTTCATGGGGGGCCCGGTCGCGATGGCCGCGATGGCCCGCGCGGGAATCGCCCAGCCCGCCATCCGAAGCGTCGCCCTCACCGACGTGTGGATTCCGGGCCCTAACACCCCCAAAGATCAGCAGTGGCCCCACAATCGAATCGCCACCGATCAAGCCGTTCCTTACGTCAAGTACGGCGCCACCGCCGACTACTGGCCGTCGGTGATGAACGTGGTCAACGCCAGGATCGGCGGTATCTGGGATAAGAGCCTCAAGGTGGACGATGCGCTCCATTTGGCCACGGTCGAAGGCCAACAGCGACTGGATCAGCTCATCAAGGACGAGCACCTTCCGGCGTTCAACTGGCAAGACGGACTGATCGCGGCCCTCCTCATCGTCGCGGCGATCCTGATCGCGATTTACCTTCCGGAACGAAAGGTTCGATACACGCGACGCCAGAAGCAGGAGAGCAGGGCGGCATACCGTTTCCTGTCTCCCTGGCTCGTCGGTCTGATCATCTTCACCGTCGGCCCCATGATTCTCTCGCTTCTCATGAGCACCATGAGCTGGGACATGATCATGCCCGCCCAGTGGCGTGGAGGGGGGAATTTCAAAGAAGCGTTCACTCAGGATCCCAGCTTCTGGCCGTCCATTCGCGTGACCCTCGCTTACACGCTGATATCGACGCCCCTCGGAATCTTCTTCGCCTTCCTTCTGGCTCTTCTCTTGAACCAAAAGGTCCGTGGCGTGCCACTCTTCCGCGCAGCCTTCTACGTCCCCTCCATCGCCAGCGCGGTGGCTAGCGCTTTGATAGCTCGCAAGGTCTTCGCGCCCGACGACGGTCTGTTCAACAAGGTCTTGTATAGCCCTGTGTTTGAGAAGCTGGGATGGGCGATCAGCTCGTGGGCTGGGGACCCGAAAGCCCACGTTAACTGGTTCAACAACGAAAAGACGGCGATGGCGGCGCTGATCATGCTGGGACTCTGGGGAGTTGGCGGCTCGATGGTCATCCTGCTCGCCGGCCTTCAATCGATCCCGCAGTTCTATTACGAGGCAGCCACGGTAGATGGAGCCAGTCCTTTCCAGAAGCTGAAGGCGATCACCGTCCCGCTGCTCACGCCTTCCCTGTTCTTCACGCTGGTGACCGGCTTCATCGGTTCGTTCCAGATTTTCACACAGGTCTATGTCATCACGGGCGGCAGCGGAGGCGGCCCGAACAACTCGCTGCTCGTCTATATGGTCAACCTATTCGACGCCGCCTTCCAGCAAGACCGCATGGGCTACGCTGCTGCCTTGGCTTGGGTGCTGTTCTTCATCATTCTCGGGTTCACCCTGCTGCAGCTGGCTATGAGCAAATGGGTCTATTACGAAGCGGAGGCGAAATGAGCGTGGAGAGCGGAACGATGCAGGCAACCAGCCAAGAGCATCTACAGATCCAACGCGCAACTCAACGTGCGGAGCGCACAGTTAAGATCTATCGCGTCCTGCTTTGGATCGTTTTGCTGGTCGGCACGATCGTGTTCCTCACCCCCCTTTGGGTGATGATCGTAATGGCGCTCAAGACCCCACACGAGGTCGCCGCGACCGATATCTGGAGCTGGCCGCAGAAGCCGACGACCGAGAACTTCTCCATCGTTCTCAACTCTCCCAACGCGCCGTTCCTCGACTTCTTCAAGAACACGTTCGTCATCACCGTCCTCAGCACGGCTGGCTGTCTGGTCAGCGCCTCGCTGGTCGCGTATCCCTTCGCTCGTCTGCGCTTTAGAGGCCGAGACCGGCTCTTCATCCTTCTGCTAAGCACCATGATGCTGCCTGGGATCGTTACCCAGATTCCCAGCTACATCATCTTCACGCACCTCCACTGGGTGGACACGATCCTCCCGCTGGTGGTGCCGGCTTGGTTTGGCGGCGGAGCTTTCAACATCTTCCTGCTCCGTCAGTTCTTCATGGGCATCCCCCGCGAGCTCGACGAGGCGGCGATCCTGGACGGCGCCACCCACGCGACGATCTTCTGGCGGGTTATCATGCCGAACTCGGGCGCGGCACTGGCTACGGTCGGAATCTTCGCGTTCGTCTACAACTGGAAAGACTTCATGGGCCCGCTTATCTACCTGAACTCGCCTGAAAAGCAAACCCTCGAGCAGGGCCTGCGTACCTTCCAAAGCTTGCAGCAGGAGAAGTGGGAGCTCATCATGGCCGGCTCGGTGCTCGTCATGATCCCGCTGCTGGTGATCTTCCTGCTCGGTCAGCGATACTTCGTGAAAGGCATCGTGATGAGCGGCATCAAGTAGGAGTTTATGAACCCAGTTCGAATCGGTTTCGTCGGAGCCGGCGGCATCGCAAACGCCCACGCGGAGGCATTGGCGAAAGTGCCAGACGCTAAGATCGTGGGCGTGACAGACGTCAGTTCTGCCGCCGCAGAAAAGTTAGCCGATAAGGTTGGTGCGCAAGTCTTCGATTCCGCGGCCGACCTGGGTAAGAGCGGCCTGGACGCCCTCTTCATCCTCCTTCCACCCTTCGCACACGGCGAGGCGGAGCGCGCCGCGCTCGATAATAACCTGCCCTTCTTCGTCGAGAAGCCTCTGGGACTCGATCTTGGCTTCTGCAACGAGATCGCCGCGGAGGCCGGGCGCAAAGGCCTGATGACCTCTTCGGGGTACATGAACCGGTACCGACAGAGCATCCAAACCGCTCGCCAGCTCCTTCAAGAGGAGCCCGGGATCATGTCTTACGGCGGCTGGTGGGGCGGAACTCCTGGTGGTGGCGGACACTGGTGGCCGGACAAGTCGAAGAGTGGTGGCCAGTTCCACGAGCAGGTCACCCACACGGTCGACGTCGCTCGTTACCTGCTGGGCGAGGCTGTCGAGGTGTACGCCGCCGCGGCCCACGGTTTCGTGAAGGACCTGCCTGGCTACTCGATGGACGACGCGGCCTCGGTCACGATCCGGTTCGCCAACGGGGCCGTCGCCACGCTTATGTCCAGCGTCACTTCGAACGCATGTGGGGGAGTCTTCCTCAACCTTCACTCGATGAACCGCACCTTCCGTTTCCGCGACTGGGAGCACTCGCTGACTCTGCTCGCAAAGGGTCAAGAGACGCGGGAGATCCCCGGTGAGCCCGATATCTTCTCCATCGAGGACGCCGCATTCGTGAAGGCTGTTCAGACAAAGGATCCATCGGGAATCAAATCCGACTACGCCGACGGTGTCAAGACCGCCGCTATCTCGCTTGCCGCAAACGAAAGCATCGCCACCGGCAAACCTGTATCTCTCGTGTAATCGCCATGCCGATCAATCAATCTCTCTCCTGGTGGTGCTTCGCAGGACGCGAGCTCTCGGACGAGCAACTCCTCGCCGGAGCGAAACGGATCGGCTTCAAAGCTGTCGAGCTAGTGGCCGCCAGCCAGTTTCAGCAGGTCCACGACCATGGCTTGGAGATCGCCTCTCACCCGGCCCACAAAGACATCTCCCACGGACTGAACGACCTGCGCGAACACGACCGAATCGAGCGGGAAATCAAGGACGCGCTGGAGCAGGCCGTGAAGTACCGGATTCCCAACCTCATCACCTTCAGCGGCGACCGGCGAGATGGTTTAGCCGACCAAGAAGGCCTCGAGAACTGTGTCGTGGGCTTGCGCCGTGTTGTCAAAGCGGCCGAGGAAGCAGGCGTCTACCTCTGCATGGAGCTGCTGAACAGCAAAGTCGACCATCACGGCTACCAATGCGACAAGACGCCGTGGGGCGTCGAACTATGCAAGCGCCTGGACTCACCCAGGATCACGCTGCTCTACGACATCTATCACATGCAGATTATGGAGGGCGACATCATCCGCTCCATCCGCGACAACTCTCCGCACTTCTCGCATTACCACACGGCTGGCAACCCAGGTCGAAACGACATGGACGAGACCCAGGAGCTGTACTACCCTCCGATCATGAAGGCCATCTTGGAAACCGGCTACGGTGGCTATGTCGGCCACGAGTTCATGCCGCGCGGTTCGGATACGCTCGCCGCCCTGGAATCGGCGTTCAAGCTTTGTGATGTGGCTGGTTAAGCGATCGCCGCAATTCCAAACGGGCTCGCACTCGATCGATCTCCCCGCCCCGGTTGCCGACTAGGAATCCTCCCTTGTCGACGCTCAAACAAAAGACCGCAGGATCAATCGAGTCGCTCTTCGCAACAATGCCGTGCCTATCGACCAGATAGACGCAGTACTGCCCATCGACCGCGATCAACTTGCTTCGAGGATCGTACTGGATGCCGGCTTGGAAGTCAGGGATCTCGCATACCCTCCTGGCTTTACGGGACCGAAGGCTGACCTCCCAAAGTTCTTTGATGCCGTAGTTGCCCGGCTTGGGTCGCACCTCGACCACGTCTCCGTCCCAACCGAACACAGCCGCATAGGCGTCGGAGCCCTCCAACTTGAAAACGTGCCCTGTCCTGGTTAGGCAGTGGATCGTATCGCCAAATCCACCACAAAGAAGACCGCGGCTATAGGTCCAGTCGAGCTCGTGCAGGGGGTTCTTGACTTTGCCAAGAAGCGTGCTCCGCATGATCGGTCGCGTACCCAGGTTCCTGCTCACGGCCAAAACGGTCCCGCCCTTGAGCAAGCAGAGTGGCTCTCGATCAAACCTCGGAAGCAACACCGCGCCTCTGATCGATTTCAGACTCCTCTTACGTGTAAGGCTGTAGAACACCACGCGATTCTTCTGCTGGATGGCAACGGTATCGCGGTCGAGTTGCCGGATATCGCGGGCCTCCAAACCGGTGCTCACAAAACTTCCCTTCGCACCCCGCCTGTAAACGATCCCGTTTGCACCCACTGCCCACAGCGACCCATTCAGCCCCGAACGGATATGGCTCACCAATACGGGAATGTCTCCAATCGGAAGGGTGGGAACAGTTGGAACCGACGCTGTCAAGAGGTAGCCGATCATTCCGTTACTCTCCAGCCACAGCTGGCAATCGGTTGAGAAACTGAGCTTGAGCGGGATTCATCTTCCGCGCCGCGGTCTCCAGGTCCATCCACTCACACCGATCAACTTCCGGGATGACCCGATACTTCCCTGATTTGGGAGGCCACTCCAGCATGAAAGTGTTGCTGCAGAAGTTGGCCAAATCAAAGTCCGATTCGGAAGCCCAAGCAAACACCTGCTTCCCCGACTTCTGAACCACTGAACCAAGCTCGATGAGGGGTCCCTCAGGCATGAACCCGATCTCCTCCATGCATTCTCGTCTCGCTGCGGCCTCGTGGTCCTCTCCAGGGTCCAGCTCACCCTTGGGAATCGTCCACGCGCCCTCGTCTTTGTTCTGAAAGATCGGTCCACCCGGATGTGCAAGAAGAACCTTGAGTCCCTCTTGCGTTCGCTTGAACAACAGAATGCCCGCGCTGACCTTGGATCCCACCTAGACCTCGACCAAATACTCCCGCACCTTCTCCGCCAAAGACTTCGTCATCGTAGGCACCGAAGCAAGTTCCTCCACCGACGCCCGCCGGATCGCCTCGACAGACCCGAAGGTCCGCAGCAGCAGCCGCTTCCGCCGTGGCCCGATACCCGGGATCTCCTCGATCGCCGACCCATTCATCCGCTTGTCCCGTACCTTCCGGTGATAGGTAAGCGCAAACCGGTGCGCCTCGTCTCGCAGCTTCCGCAAGAGCATCAAACCGGGGGAGGTCAAGGGCAGCTCGATCTCTCGGTAGGCGTATTCATGAACCGCTTCCCGCCGGTAGGAATACTCCTCGTCGATTACCGACTCCCGCGGCCCTTCCAAAGAAAGGGGATCATCCAGAGGAACGTAGATCAGCTCGTGGCGTTTGGCCAAGCCGATCATCGGCACCGTCAAACCCAGTTCGTCGCGAGCTTTGAGCGCCGCAGATAGCTGACCCTTTCCGCCGTCGATCATGATCAGATCCGGAAGCTTTTGAAACTTTTCGTCGCCGTCGATGTGGGCCTTCAAACGCCGGGTCAGCACCTCATGCATCATCGCGAAGTCGTTCGGGCTTTCAGGGTGATAGCGGATCTTGAAGCGCCGATACTCCGCCTTGGCCGCCTCGCCGTTCTCGGTCACGACCATAGATCCTACAGGGGCCGTGCCTTGAATGTTGGAGATATCGTAACCCTCCACCCGGACTGGAGGAACCGGTAATCCGATCTCCTCTTGAAGCTGGCTCATCGCCTCGTCCGCCCAAGCTTCCTTCCGCTGTAGCTCCTGGCTGAAGGTATTTAACGCTTGCTCAGCGTTCGCTGCCGCCAAATCCACCAAACGCGCCTTTTCCCCTTGCTGTGGGACCTCCACAGTCACGGCGGCCCCTCGCCGTCCACGCAGCCAAGTCTGGACGATGTGCCGCTCCTCAATCTCGACAGGCAGCAAGATCTCCCGAGGAATCTCCGGCGCATCCGAGTAGTACTGCTTGACGAACTCCTGCACCGCCTCGCCCGGCGCCACGTCGGCGCCCGCTCCGTCAAGGATGTATTGACGTTGTCCAATCAGCTTGCCGCCGCGAATGTACAGCATCTGGATCGCCGCGCCACGGTCGTCCTTCACGACGGCGATCACATCCTGATCGGTCTTCTCACCTAAAACGGCCTGCTGCCGCTGCATCACGGTCTCAATCGCCTGGATCTGATCTCGAACCTTCGCCGCCTTTTCGAAATCGAGCCCTGCCGAAGCCTCAGCCATCTCTTTCTTCAAGTCGTCGACAATCGAGTCCTCCTTACCGCTGAGGAACTTCTCGACCTTGCTGAGGACCTTCCCATACTCCTCTCGTTCGCTCAAGCCGGCGCACGGACCGAGGCATCGGCCTAGGTGGAAGTAAAGACAGGTCCGCTGGACCGGGTCGCCCGACCAGCTCTTGCCGCAGGGAATCAGCGGGAAGATCTTGTGCAGTAGCTGAAGCGTGTCGCGGACGGCGAACGCGCTCGTATACGGGCCGAAATACTTCGAGCCGTCCCGTCGAACCTTGCGCGTGAACAGAACGCGTGGGTAGGGCTCATTCGTGATCGTGATGTACGGATAGGACTTGTCGTCCCGCATCCGCACGTTGTAGGGCGGTCGATGCTGTTTGATGAGATTGCACTCCAGGACCAGCGCTTCGACTTCCGTCTGCACGACCATCCACTCGATGTCGCGCACCTTGCTGACCAGCCGCGCGATTCGAGGCGCATGCCTAGTCGACTCCTGAAAATAGCTGCGGACGCGGTTCTTCAGAGAGAGGGCCTTGCCAACGTAGAGAACCTCCCCCTTCTCGCCCTTGTAGATGTAACAGCCTGGATCGCCAGGAAGCCGCTTGAGCTTCTCCTCCACTTGTGCCGGCAGACCCTTCTTCGCCATTCGATCCTTTGGATCATACGCCGCACAAGCCATTTCGTTCTCATCTGCCGGCTTTGACCGTCACGGTAACCTAGCCGCGTTAGCGATGGCCACCATTCGCCAAGTTGCGGCTCACGCAGGGGTCTCTATCGGCACCGTCTCCAAGGTCGTCAACGGCTTGGATGAGAAGGTCGATCCGGCAACGCGTGACCGCATTTGGGACAGCATTCGCACCCTCCGTTACAGGCCGCCCGCATTCGAGAAGAACCAGAAGGCAGTGACCTCTCACAACGTCGCCGTCATCATCCATGACCTCGCCGAAAGCCCCCTGGAGCGAGACACCTACGTTCGGACCCTGCTGGACGGCATCCTGGAGGGAGCCGCCAAGCGCGGCTACAGTGTCACCGTTTTCGCGGCCACCATGTGGGACGACGTCGGAAATGCGATCCGCCGGAAGTTTGACGGCCGCTGCGACGGTCTGATCGCCATCGCTCCTCAACCGGAGCAGCAGATCGTCCCCTCTCTCCTCCAGCGAGGCGTCCCTATCGTTCAGATCGGCTCGACAGCCTGGCTGGAAGGCGTCTCCTCCATCGATATCGACAACTATGAAGCTGGTCGGTTGGTCGGAAGACACTTTAGGAGTCTGGGGCATCGCAGGGTCGCCTTTCTGGATCACCACCGCAACCAGATGAGCGCTATCGAAAGGCTAGAAG
>DASZPA010000029.1:0-15246 GCA_035550555.1 Fimbriimonas sp. | reverse complement strand
GTGAAGGTCGCCTATGGCAACTTCGTGCTCGATGGGACAGTTCGTGGGACGTTGAGCAAGCTCCGCGACCAGATGCGCCACGACGTGCTCAAACAATCATAAGAAACCCTTAAAAGAAGACCTCAATGGCCAGCATTAGACCAGAAGAAATCACCGACATCCTTCGAAAGGAACTGGAGAAGTTCGAGAAGAAAGTCAACGTCGAGCATGTGGGAACCGTGCTCCAGGTCGGAGACGGCATCTCGCGCGTTTACGGACTGCCCGATTGCCAGATGGGAGAGCTCCTGGAGTTTCCTCACGGTGTCATGGGACTGGCCCTGAACCTGGAAGAGGAGACGATCGGCGCCGTTCTTATCGGTGACGACACCTTGATCCGCGAAGGGGACAGCGTGCGCGAGACCGGCCGCATCATCGAGATTCCGGTCGGTATGGGCATGCTCGGCCGCGTGGTTAACTCGCTTGGCCAGCCGATCGACAACAAGGGCCCGATCCCCGGCGAGACCTATAGCCGCTTGGAAGTGGTCGCTCCCGGCGTCGTCGACCGGCAACCGGTCACGCAGCCGCTCCAGACGGGCATCAAGGCTATCGACGCCATGATTCCGATCGGCAAGGGTCAGCGCGAACTGGTCATCGGAGATCGGCAGACGGGCAAGACGGCGATCTGCGTCGACACCATCCTCAACCAGAAGTTCACCCATGAATCGGGTGACGAGCCGGTCTACTGCATCTATGTGGCTTGCGGCCAAAAGGCCTCCAACGTCGCCCGCGTCGTCCAAACGCTCACCGAGTACGGCGCAATGGAGTACACGACGGTGGTCATGGCCACCGCGGCCGACTCCAACGCCATGCAGTATCTGGCGCCGTTCGCCGGAGCTGCCATCGGGGAGTACTTCCGGGACAACGGAAAGCACGCGCTGGTCATCTACGACGACCTCTCCAAGCACGCCCAGGCGTACCGCGCGCTTTCGCTCCTTCTGCGCCGGCCTCCGGGACGTGAGGCTTATCCGGGAGACGTGTTCTACCTCCACAGCCGCCTTCTGGAGCGCGCCGCCAAGCTGTCCGACGAGAAGGGCGGAGGATCTCTCACCGCTCTGCCGATCATCGAGACGCAGTCCGGCGACGTTTCCGCCTACATTCCGACGAACGTGATTTCGATTACGGACGGCCAGATCTACCTGGAGCCCGACCTGTTCTTCGCCGGCGTCCGGCCCGCCATCAACGTGGGTATCTCGGTCAGCCGCGTGGGTGGAAACGCCCAGATCAAGGCGATGAAATCCGTTGCAGGAAAACTGAAGCTTGAAATGGCCCAGTACCGGGACGTTGCCGCGTTCAGCCAGTTCGCTTCCGACCTCGACGTGGCCACCCAGCGGCAGCTGACCCGCGGTCAGCGCCTGACTGAGCTGCTCAAGCAGGACCCTGCGTCCCCGATGAGCGTCGACGATCAGGTGATTGCGATCTTCGCAGGCGGCCAGGGCGTCTTGGACAACCTTTCAAACGATCAGGTCAAGTCGTTCGAAGCGGGCCTCCTCGCCTATGTTCGAAAGAACTACCCAGAGATTCCCGAGAGCATTCGCACGAGCAGGGCGATCAGCAAGGAGACGGAAGCTTCGCTGGTCAAGGCCGTGCGCGAGTTCGAGGACGAGTTCAAGCGCTCCGGTCCCAAAGGCTACACCCAGTATGAGACCGGCAAGGATACGGTCGACGAGGCAATGAAGCAGGCTGTCAAGGCCTAACCGATGGCGACTCTCAAGCAGATCCGGGCCCGCATTCGCGCGGCAAAGAACATCCAGCAGATCACGAAAGCGATGAAGCTGGTGGCGGCCGCTCGCCTCAAAAAGGCGACCGACCGCGTTCTGGAGGCTCGGCCTTACGCGGATAAGCTTCGCGGGGTGATGGAGAGCGTCTCCGAGACGGGAGACCTGCCGAAGCACCCTTTGATGGATCGCCGGCCGATCCGAAAGGCCTGCCTGATCCTGATCACCTCGGACCGGGGCCTCGCGGGCGCGTTCAACACGTCTCTTATCCGAAAGGCCACGGACTTTCTCAAAGGCGCTTCTTACGAGACCGTGCTTTACACGGTTGGCAAGAAGGGCACTCAGTTCTTTGGCCGACGCGGCTTTAAGATCGTCGACAGCCTGAGCGTTCCGAGCAGCGGCGCTCGACTGGAGGACGCCACCAAGGTCGCTCAAGAGGCTCGTAGGATGTTTGAGAGCGGCGAGGTCGATGCGATCTTCGTTTGCTACTCCAAGTTCTATTCGGCAATTCGGCAGGTTCCGCAAGTCGTGCAGCTTCTGCCGATCGAGCCTCCTCAGAAGTCTTCTGAGCCATCGAAAACGGGCACTATCAAGGCGTCCTACTCGTTCGAGCCCAGCCCCGAGGGCCTCCTGAACACGCTCCTTCCCCGCTACTTCCTCACCCTTCTGTGGCAGGCGATGCTGGAGAGCACGGCAAGCGAGTTCGGTGCGCGAATGACCGCGATGACCTCGGCGACGGACAACGCCGGCAAGATGATCCAAAGCCTTACGCTCACGGCCAACCGAGAGCGCCAGGCGGTGATCACGACGCAGATCCTCGAGGTCGTCGGCGGAGCTGAAGCCCTGAAGTCGTAGTTCCGTCTATCACCGGATCCGGAGACGGCCGGCGAGCAATGTAGCCGCGACCTCGGAGACTGTTGCATTGGAGCGTCATATGCCGAAAGGCTCCCACAACCTTTCAAGCTTGTCCTTCATCCCGCAGGGCCATCGGCCCCTTCGGAATGAAGGACAAGCCCTGGAAAGGGGGGTGCCGTCCCACGATAGCGCCGGAGCACAACCATGAGCTAACCGACCTACCTGGGAAAGACCACCCGTGACTTCTCCGGACCAACCCTGCAAGTGTTGTGGCAGTCTTCCGGATTGGGGTGCGCCAAGGCAACAGTCTCCTTCTTAGCGGCCTAGCCGCGGCCCGACCCGTACACGTCCAATTCCGAGCGCGCGCGGCTAATGAACCCGTGCGCCTTCGTCCACTCCACGTCCAGCATGTCTTGGATTCGCAGGAAATCGCCCTCCGGACCCTGGGTGACTTTCGCGTTCAAGTCCGGGTCACTCCGAAGGGGCGCCTTGAGGTGATCCGTTTCGCCCGCGACGTTCGGGTGATTTGAGAAAACTCCCGGAGTGTCGAGAGCGTCGGAGGCGCTCCAGAAGCGGGCTGCAAGGTCGAACTTCGCCATCGCTTGCAGCACGTCCGTGGTGAAAGCTCCTCGACGAACGTGGTGGATCATGAAGGCGTCGACCTTGACGTGGGTGTCTGCGAGCCGGTCCGAGTAGGAGCCGTGCGAAAGTCCGGATCTTGCGGCGGAGTCCAGCGCCTCGACCGCTGTCAACATCTCGTCGCCTGCCCGCCGGTCAACCGATCCTTGGGCATCGAGAGCGGCTTGGGCCGCTTGCGCCTGCTGCTCCTTCTCCTTTTCCGCTTCGGACTTTCTTGTCTCCACCGCGGTCATAGCGGTCAGGCGCTCGTTAGACCTTTGGTCTGACTGGAACGGGTTCCGATCTGCCACAACGGGCTCCGGCCGCTGGTTGCCTTCGGCCTTGTGGCGGGGCGCTTTTGGCTTGGATTTCGAGGCGGCCGCGGCGGGCGCCGAAGACGGCGGGTCAGGCTTGAACCACCACCAGACGCCGATTCCTACCGCGCAACCTGCCACCGCGACCCCTAGGCTAGCCGCAGAGATGGACAGCGAGAGCATGCGCGGAGCGCCCGGGAGCTTCTCCTCGCAGTACCAACATTTCCACCTGCCCGGCATGTTGCTCTGCCTGCAGTTGGGGCACTCCACCTTCGTCGGCTCATCGCCACTCGACGTCCGAGCATCCATTCCGTCTTTACATCGGTTTTTTGCCAGGACTTTCTAGCTGGGCGATCTACCAGGTGACCCGTTGGAAAACGCGAGAGGCTGAATCGCGCAAAAGGACCCATTCAGGCTGCGGTCGCGGCAATCCTTAGACGGGAAAGTCGTGTACGAGCCCGTCTGATCCACCCACTTTGAGGCTTTTCCCATCGGCCGTGAATGTGAGCGAGAGCACCTTGACTCGGCTATCGGGATGGTTCCAAATGGCGGGCCGACCGAATCTCGAATGCGAACCCATGCCGAGCGGCGTGTCAATCTGCCGGATGGTCCGGCACTCGCCGTCCATCAACGTGACCCCGAACTGCTCGCTGACGGCGATGATCGGTTCGAACGGATGAAATGCCACGAGCGGGATGCCGACGTGAGTCTTCGCCCTTGCGACAATCTTCTCTGTTTCCAAGTCCGCGATCAACACCTCGTGGATCGTGCGGACGGCAACCTGCTCAGAGGGGCCTCCTACCGACATGGCAATGGCACGTTCGGGCAGCCTGATTCGTGCCGCTCGCTTGCGCTGGTAGAGGTCGAAGACGTTGATGGCCGTGTCGCAACCAACCATGCGCTTTTCATCTCGAAGCAGAGCGACGTGCGACTGGACATCCACATCTTTCCACTGGCCGATCAGGCTTCCATCCGTCCTTGTGAACCGGATCCGACCGTTATCAAAGCTGACCGCTACCTCGTTCGACTGCGAAATCGAAATTGAAAGAGGCGAGACGATGAGAAATCCAAGCGAACGAGGCGGTGTGTACTCCCAAAGGACTTCTCCGGTCCGCGAGCCAAAAGCCCAGAGCCTGTCTGCCGCAGCCACCAACAGCATTTCGCCGCCTGGAGAGAACTGTAGCGAGCGGACGCGTTGCGTCACTCGGACTTTCGCGTCGTGCGATCCAACCCATTTCTCCCAAAGCACCTCGTCACCCTCATAAACGCGAATCATGATGTTCACGTCGCCAGTGGCAACCAGACGCGTGTCCCTGGAGACCGCGACTTGATTGACGCCCACTGCCGAAGAGGCGGGAGCATGGAGCAAAGCCTGCATTGAACCAATTGTACGGTGCAAATCAGCTCTACGGTAGGTTCGCTTCGTTCAAACCAGCCTCAAGGCCTTCCGTGACAACCGTTTCGACCGCTTTGGCGGCCCGGATCAGGGCTTCGTCGATGACCGCCCTCTCATCGGGCGCAAAACCGCTCAAGACGTGGTCGATGGTTTCGTCTCGGCCAACCCTTCCGATTCCAATCTTCATGCGGGGATATTCGGTGGTTCCAAGGGCCGCGATCAAGCTCTTATGGCCGTTATGTCCCCCGGCGGAACCTTGCGGCTTCAGCCGAATTCGTCCTGGAACGAGATCCGTATCGTCTGCGATCACGAGCACACGATCCGGCTTCAGCCGGTACTCGCGAGCCATCGGCGCGACGGCTTGACCGCTGAGGTTCATGTAGGTAAGAGGCTTCACCAAAAGAACGCCGTGCCCGTCAATCTCGCCAAACCCGAATCGCGAGCGATGCTTGCTCTTGTCCAGCTTGATTCTGTTCCTTTCCGCCAGACGGTCGATGACTTCGAAACCGAGGTTGTGCCTGGTGCCTCGATACTCTGGCCCCGGGTTGCCGAGGCCAACGATCAGCCATTCAGGTTCGATGAGTGGCTGCTTGGCGGCTCGGCGAAACATGACCGGCTCAGCGGCGCTCGGCCGTAGACAGCATGCTCGTCTTCCCACCCTCGTCGGCCAACGGCTTGGCTCCGGCGTTCGGCTCCAGGACGCCGCCAAAGACCAGTCCCAAGATGACGATTCCCAAGACGATGCGATAGATCACGAACGGCCCGACGCCCTTTTTCTGCAGGAAGTGGAGAAACCATGCCAAGCAGGCATAGGCCACGACAAACGAGATGACGAAGGAGATCGCGAGCGGCTGCAGTAAAGCGTGCAGCTCCTGATGATATTTCAAGCCTTCGTAAACGCCCGCCGCCGTGAAGCTGGGAATTCCAAGGAGGAAGGCGAACTCAGCCGCCGACTCCCGCTTGAACCCTTGAAAGAGGGAGCCCGTGATCGTCGAGCCGCTTCGGCTGGCGCCAGGAATCAACGCCAGGCACTGCCAAAGGCCGACGATCAGGCCGTCCTTCACTTCGACGTCGTTCACATCGCGCCCCTCCTTTTGGATCTTGTCTCCGTAAAACATCACGAAGGCGATCGCGATCAGGGAGCCCGCCACATAGTAGAGCGAACGAAAGTGGGTCTCGATGGGCTTTTGCAGGAGCAGCCCCAAGACGATGATGGGAATCGTGCCCCAGAACACACCCCACGCCAACTTGGCATCGCGGGGCGGCCGATTTCCGATCACCGTTTGGAACCAACGCTTGAGCGCTTTCGCGATGACCTTTCGGTAGTACAGGATCACGGCCAGCGTAGGACCCAGCTGAATCACCGCCGTATACGCGACAAACACGGGACTCTCGTCTTTGTCCCAATGGAGGAAGCTCTGCACCAGTCTGATGTGAGCGTCGCTGCTGATGGGGAGATAGGCAGTTACCCCTTGAATGATTCCGTAGACGATCGCGTGGATCAGTTCCAATGCGGGACCTCCGGGCTCTCGATTCCCATCTGCCGCAGCACATGGAAGCGGATCCTTTCCGAAGCGTGTCCGTCCCCATAGGGGCTCACGGCTTGCGCCATCTCCCGATATGCGCTCTCGTCGCTCAGCAACCTTCTTCCCTCGTTTAGAATCTCTTCCCTCCTCGTTCCTATCAGCTTGGCGGTGCCCGCCGTGACCCCTTCGGGCCGTTCCGTGGTGTCCCGTAGAACCAGAACCGGAATGCCAAAGGCAGGCGCCTCTTCCTGCACGCCGCCCGAATCTGTGTAGATCAGGTTGGCACGCTTCATCAAACCCACAAAGCTCTCATACTCGGGTGGCTCGATCAACTCGATGCGTGGATGGTCTCCCAGCTCCGCGCGCAAAACCTCTCTCACCTGCGGATTTGGATGCATCGGCGTCACCAGAAGCACGTCCGGAAACTCGTCCACAAGCTCCCTGATGGCCGAGGCGATGCGGCGCTGCGGGTCTCCCCAATTCTCTCGGCGATGCGTGGTAAGTACCAAAACCCTGCCCGCGTGTGAAGGATACCATTGCGCACTCGTTGCATTAGCCGCGGCTAGGACCGCATCGACGCCCGTATTGCCCGTAACGTGGATGGTCTCAGGATTCTTCCCTTCGCTCAGCAGATTGTCGCGCGCCCAAGTGGTGGGCGGAAAATGCAGGCCGGCAACCAGTCCGGCGGCTCGCCGGTTGAACTCTTCAGGGAACGGATTGTCGATCGTATCGGTCCTCAATCCAGCTTCGATGTGCGCAAAGGGGACGCGGCGGTAAAACGAGACCAACGCCGCGGCGAAAGTGGTGGTCGTGTCGCCTTGGGCGAGCACCATGCTGGGCTGCCGGTCAGCGATCAGGGAGTCCAAGCCCTCTACAGCTCGGCTGGTGACTTGGGCCAGTGTCTGACCGTGGGTCATGATTTCAAGGTCTTCGTCCAAGTTCAGCCCAAAGGTCGCAAGCGCCTGCAATAGAATTTCCCGGTGTTGGCCCGTCGAAATGAGCACGGTCTCGGCGAGATAGGAATAGCGTCTCAGCTCCAGCACGACGGGGGCCATCTTGATCGCCTCGGGCCGAGTGCCGATCACGCAGAAGAGGGTGGGCTTATCAGGCATGCTTGAGGTTCACGACAGCGTAAAGGATGGCGCCGCACAGAGTCATTGCCGCCACGTAAAGAACGAGCACGGCTTGCCGCTGCGAGAGTCCCCTCTTGAGCAATGTATGGTGGAGATGTCTTTTGTCTGCCTGGGTGATCGGTTCGCGATGGTAGATGCGGCGAGCGATGACGAAGAAAGCGTCGAAGATCGGCACGCCGAACACGGTGACGGGGATGAGCAGCGAAACGGCGGCGGCCGTTTTGAGTGCGCCAACAATGCTCAGGCACGCCAGCATAAACCCAAGCACATAGGCGCCACCAGTGCCCATGAAGATCTTGGCTGGATTGTAGTTGTGCTTGAGGAATCCAAGTGCGGAGCCTCCAATCGCTGCGGCAACGATCGCGACGCGCGGCTGCTGGCAGTACGTGGCGATCACACAAAGCGTCGCGGCAGAGATCGTCGCAATTCCCGCGGCCAATCCATCGATGCCGTCGATCGTGTCCATCGTCTTGGTCACTACGACGATGTATGCGGCAGTCAGGAGTGCTCCCGCAACCGGATGAATCGAAATGTACGCGTGGTCCGAGAGGGGGATGCCGAGCGTCTGGATCTCTATCCTGGCCGAAGAGTCTCCGAAGAGCTGGACTAGAAGTCCGACCGCCAGCAACAACGTCGCTTGGACTTTCGCAGAGAAGGCGTACAGATCGTCCAAGGCTCCCACAACAACCAAGACCGCGCCCAAAGTGAGGATCCCGACCAGATACGGAGGCATCCAGGGAGATTTGTCTTTGAAGGCGAACGGAAGCACGCCCAGAAGTGAAAACAGGATGCCGGCGTAGATGGCAAGACCGCCCAGCTTGGGAATGGGTTCCTTGTGGACCCGCCGCTCGTCCCGATTTGGATCGTCGACCGCACCCTTCGCGATGGCGATGTTCCGCACCCATGGAGTGAGCACCCAGCTCACGATGAGCGCGATCGCGGCCGTCAGTAGGGAGTAGCGAAAACCTCCGAGAAAGTTCGAGGCGCCGACCAGTGCCAGCAACTTCACCCCAGCTCCACCTTCTCTAACTTCCCTTCACGAAGCGTCAACACGTCCATGTGGGCATTTCGAAAGATTTCTTTCGAGAACTCGTCCGGATAGTCCCCCTCATAGATCACGCGGACGATGCCCGCATTGACGATCATCTTCGCGCAGGTGTTGCAGGGCTGGCAGGTGACGTACATCGTCGCCTCCTTGCACGGAATGCCGATCATCGCGGCTTGCAGGAAGGCGTTTTGCTCGGCATGAAGCGACCGCACACAGTGGCCGGCCATCAGGCATCCCACTGGCCAATCGTGAAAGGGTCCTTCGGGCGGGCAGTGCGGAAGACCCATGGGGGCGCCGTTGTATCCGGTCGCCAGAATGCGGCGGTCTTTCACGATCACCGCGCCCACCGAGCGCCGATCGCAGGTTGCCCGCGAAGCGACCAAATGTGCGATCTGCATGAAATAGACGTCCCAGCTAGGGCGGTCGTGCATCTAGCTCAAGATTATGAACGCGTAAAAGGCCCGTAAGATTCCGCGTCCAACCGATAGAACGGGATGCGGCAGACCCGGGATCGGAGAGAAACGCTTCTATATGATAAGAACGGTCGGGTTTTTAGAGACTGCTTCGATTGAGAATCTGAAGGTCGATGATGTCTGACGAAACCGTCAAAGGAGCGATTCACGAAGTTCTGTCTTCGCTGGACGAGGACACAAGCGCGGTTGGTTTGGCCGAACGGGCCCACTACAGCACAGCTCAGTATTACCGGCTCGTGAAGAAGAGCGCCTCGAGACCGCCGATGACGGTCCGGCGGAGGCTGCTACTGGAGCGGGCCGCGTACGAGCTCACGCGCACCTCCAAATCGGTCACTGAAACCGCGCTTGACGCGGGGTTCGAGAGCCTGGAAGGATTCAGCCGAGCATTCAAGCGCCACTTCGGTGTGATGCCGCGGTCCTTTAGAAGACTCAACCCCACCGAGTACTGGATCGATGCGACCGCCGCTATCCATTACGCCCCACCCTTGACACCCGTCGGACCCGCTCGACAAGGAGAAATGACCTTGAGAATTTTTGAAAGGATGATCAGCCACCACTGCTGGTCCACCCATCGGATGCTGGACGCCAGTCGAGCGCTTAATGACGAGCAGATGGACCAAGAGATCTCGACCCCCAGTCCGTTTCCGTGGGAAAGCGAGTGCAAGGAGAGCGTTCGTCGCCTCCTTCAAGCCAATACCGGGTTCGCCGAGCCTTGGCTCGAGTCCATCAACGGCGAGAAGCTGGAGAGCGACCTCTCGACGATCGACGGACTTCACGCTCGTCTCGATAGGAACTGCGACCGGTTTCAACGGCTGGTCGATTCGATCGAGGCGGAGGGCCGTTGGGACATGACGTTCGTGGATGCGCTCTGCGATCCGCCGGAAGTGTTCAGTTACGTCGGCGTGATCGGCCATGTGATCACGTTCAACGCCCACCGAAGAATCGTGCTGATCAATGAGCTCAAGAAGCTCGGAATCGAGGGCCTCGGGTTTGGCGACCCTATCGAATACGATCCGGCTCGCCGCGCGACCGCCTAGTCCAACATGGAAACGGCCCGATTCGACATCCGCTGGATGACGAATCAGGCCGGACGCTACGGCTTGTTAGCCGGAGTGCCGTTGAGCCCAGTCGTCGACTCGGCGTTCGGCGTCGTTCTTTGCCCAACCGTACTTCTCTTGGAGCTTGCCGACCAGCTTGTCCTTCTCGCCGGCGATTCTGTCGTAGTCGTCGTCGGTGAGATCGCCCCACTCCTTGCGGGCGTCTCCCTTAATCTGAGACCATTTGCCTTTCACGATATCCCAATTCATATTTCCTGCGACTGGCTTGGAATGGGTTCAGGTTCCGGTCACTAGGACCTACCTAACAGAACTGTTGCTATGGCCAAACGTCTCGCCACCTATAGGCGAAGGCGCCTGTATGAAAGGAGAAACCAATTGAGAAACACTCTAATCTTGATATTAACGCTCGCGGGAGGAGTCATAGCGACTTCCGCATCGGCTCAAACCGGTGAGAGGACGAACCATCGTTTGATGGAGATGCAGCGCGTGCTCAACTTAACGAGGCCGCAAATGAGCGAGATCCGTCACGACTTGATGAGAGCAAAGGCAGAGAGACGGCACATCCAGATGAACGCCGCCCTTAGCGCCGATGAGAAGGATCTGCGAATGAAGGAGGTTCGAAAGCACGCCAGGTCGGAAATCAAGGCTGTGTTGACTCCGGGCCAGCTCAAAGCCTGGCGCGAGTTCCGAAAGGCCCACAAGGCGAAATAGTGGCGTCCCGAGGCCTTTGTCTTTCCTCGCATACGCAGCATGAGGCAGGTAGAACGTTGAGAACCGGGGGGTTGCACCCCTGGTTCTCACAAGTAGCAGGATGAAGTCCTCGACCCGCAGGTGGGGACCCGATTTCAGGCTCAATTCGGGCACGAATCACCATGTCCTCGTGCGATTCGTCTGACCGGTGAGGGGCTTGGTCGGTCCCGAGTCTTTCACGGCCAAGCCGTCGCGAAGATGTGGGTAAGGACACGCACCACTCATCCCGCGCTACGGACCTTCCGGCCTTGACTTGATGCTTTGCACTTTGAAGCCCGGACTGTATGGAGCTCAAGGACCTATCCAAGAATGCCAAGTACAGGATCGAAGAGGCTTTCGCCAATGGTCTGCAACCTACAGTTGCTTGAATCTGGAAGCCTTGTGCGGAAACCCCAATTACCAGGATTTGGGAACGCGCTTTCAACGGTCGGCGTCTCTCACTGTGAAGGCGGTTAGGCATTGCTGGACCGCTCATTTTTGATCGTTACAGGTTTCGCAGCCAAAGGCTGCAAGGAACGAGACGACTCGCCGATAGCCTAAGTGGAAGGCTGATTTCCGCCGGGCGAGATGTGGAAAAGACCCGGCCACATTACCGGGTTATCAATCGTATACTGCGAGAAGGGAGGAAAACGATGGTGCAGTCAATGACAACTCCGACGCTGAGCCGAAACGGGGCTGGAGAGGTGGTGGAACGCCCCTTTATCCGCGTCGTGTTTCAAAGCGGCTTCCCCAAGGACGTCGGCATCAATGGTTGCCGGGTAGAGGACGTGGTTCAACTCGTCATCGACCGGCTCGAAGAGTATCAACAGGGACCGCTGGAGTGCGAAGAAAACTCCCAGGCCCTTCAAGGACTGTACTTCGCCGTGCAAGCCATGGAAGACCGCCGCCGCCGCCGCGAAGAGCAGGGCGTTCTTAATACGATGTCGCGCCACGAGACCATCCGAACCGAGGATTGGCACGACGACTTCTCCGCTACGGGCGCGTAACGCCCATCAGGCCGGCGATGGATTCGCCGGCCTACAGCGCCGAAACGGACTTCGATCCCAGGTGAGCCTGCTTTTGCGCAGACCTTCCACCCAGCTCCATGATGGCCTTGAACCGGGCCAAGTCGCGGTCGATCTGCGATTGGGGATCGTTGTGGAAGATCTTTCCAATCCAAGCGCCCAGCATGTCGGCGGGCGGATCGTAGCGCAGCACGATCCGAACCAGCGTCTGGTCCTTCCCGGCGTCTTCGAAGCGCACCGAGCCTGCGTGGTCGACGCCTGATCCTTCGACGGTCTCCCAAGCGATCAGCTCGTTTTCGAGGTCGTTGATAATACGAGCCTGCCACTTGATGACCATTCCGGCGGGCGCCCTCGCCACCCAGAGCGAATCGTCGTCGTCCAACTCGTGAACGCTCACGAGGTGGTCCATGAACACGGGAAGGTTCTGCAAGTTCCGCCAGATCCGGTAGATCTCGGCGCGCGGACGATTCACGACGATCGAAGACTCCACGCGGACGTTCTGCTTTCCGATGCCGGTGAGCGAATGACAGAGCGGGATGCCCATGGCGTTATAGAGCCGGCCGTATCCCTGCTGACCTCTGAAGAGAAGTGCCAAACCGCCCACCTTGAAGAGGCTTCCCAGTGCGCCGCCCCGGCGGATGCCCGACACAAACAGCAGGCCGCCAACGGTCAGTGCGGCAATGTGCTCCACATCGGAGGCGTTGATCTCTTTCGTTTTCGGTCGCACAGCTACCATGCGTTTTTGGACCGAACGTGGCGACTTCTTGTTTCTTTATCCAGAATTCTCACACTTCCGGCACTTTCCCACGTTCCTTTTTCGTACGGGCAAGTAAGTGGCAGTTCTACGCGTGAACCTGCCGCCCAAGAGGCAAGGAGAAATACTATGGCTTGGAATATCGCCTTCTCGATGGTTGCGGCCGCAGCAGGTTTGATCGGCCTTCGGCTCGTCGATCCGGACCCCGCTTTCGACTTTCAGGTTGGAGCTCCTCAGCTTGACCAGCGCACCAGCCCACCAGTCCTCTCGTTGGCGGACGCCGAGCTGGTTACGACGGACTCTTCCCAGGGTGAGAATTCGAAGCTGGTTTCCGTCACGTTTCGCAATGCCCGCGTCGGAGACGTTCTGAGCTGGCTCGACAGGCATGGCGTCAGCTATGTGGTCGACGACGGCGCGGTGAAGCAGCGTTCGATCACCGTCAATATCAAGAACCAGCCTCTGCGCGACGTAATCGACGCGCTGGGTTCGGCGCTCGGCGGACACTGGGAGCGAAGGGGACAGATCCACATCTTCGTTGCCGGACCTGGCTTCTTCGGAACCTACGGCGCCATGTCTCCTTGGCTGGACGGCAAGAGCTTCAAGAACGGTTTTCCGGACAAGAACATCAAGGAGTGGACCACTCCCGACGGAAAGCAATTCAAGTTTTGGGCGACGCCAAACGGACAAGGGCAATTCTCACCCGACAAGAGCTTCAAGCTTTTCACCACACCGGATAAGAACTTCAAGTTCGAGAACGGAAAGGGATGGTTCACGCCCGACGGCAAAGAGTTTAAGTTGTGGTCCACGCCAGACGGTAAGAGCTTCAATTTCGGCAAGGGAGACGGCGTGTTCTTCATGAAGCACGTCGACTACGACTCCCTCCTCAAAAGCCTCACCGACAAGCAGAAGGATCTCGAGAAGTCTCAGGGCTATCTCACGCTCGACGACCTGACTCCGAAGCAGCGAGAAATGCTCGGCATCGACCATCAATCCGGCAACTTCGAGTTCGTCTTTGAGAAGGACGGGCAGAAGCTCACCATCAAGTCCAAGTAAGCGCCACTCGGCAGCCTCTGCGGGCGAAGCTCATCGAGCTTCGCCCTTTCATATTGTAGGGCCGCAAACCGGCTTAACTTTGTGCCCGACTCCTACAGGAACGGGTTGCCGTGTTCGGCTTGCGTTAGGCGCCGGAAGCCGTCCTTCTCTTCCTTGGTTCCAGTACGGGCCAGCTCGTGCGCGAGCACGACGCTCTTGCACAACCGCACGAAGCGGATCAGATGGACGTCGCGCGAATCCATGCTTTGAACGTTGATGTGGGCAAACTCGTTGTAGGCCTGCAACGGGATGTCTTCCCCGTCCATCTTCAACTGTACGGAGAGTCCTTCCAGTGCGGCCTTCTGAGCAGGCGTCGACCAGCGCACGATCTGCGAGTACGGCGTGGCCAACGTCTCGGCGTCGGGCTTCTTGACGAAAGCCCGAAGGTATACGTCGGACGTGCATACCGGCGTGTCGATCGAGTCGTCGTGCAAGATGGTATAGGCATACGCCTCGTCCATCTCAACGCGCCCGTCATGGTTGTAGTCCGCTCCGATTACCGGTCGCCCTAGCCGGTCTTTTCCGGTCAGCGCGGCGAAAAAGTAGCTCGTAAAGTCTTTGTAATAAGCCTCGTTCACGGCGGGAGTACATCCAGCCGCCATGCGCTCGGATACACAGGCAAAAAAGCCGCACAGATTCTGCTTTGCCAGAGGCTGCTTCGGGTCCCCGTTTTGAAAGATGAGATTGCCGAACGAGCCCGAAAAGCACTGGACCATTACAAGGGTCACAGCCGCTCCCTCGGGGAAGGTTTTGATAGACGAGGCCAGATCCTTTACGGAAAGCTCGTCATCTCCCCACAGGTCGTAGCTGTTGTTATCGAACTCGCCTTCCTGATTCGGGCTCCCGTGACCGGTGAAATAGAGCAGCACGGGCGTTTTTGGCTTCTCGGACAGGCGCTCGGAAATGGTGTCGAGCTCCCGATGAACCTGGGTTCGCTGAGCCGCTCCATCGATCTTCGATATTTGGGGCGTTCGGTAGTAATCCTTGGAATTCTCATCCTCGCAGAGCACTTCCTTGCGATCCGGGTTGCCGTCGGCAAAGAGAATCCGGCGCGGTGTTGCGTTCGGAAGGAGCCTGTCCACATACCGGACGTTGCTCTCGATGGCTGCCTGGTTGTGTCTGAGGTCAGGGCCGCCGCCCACGATGAGAGCCTGCCCGAACACGGGCCGATCCGCGCTATGCAGGGGGTTGCCATGAGGCACGCCTGGAAACAGGAACGCCAGGGCAACTAGCGTAGAACAGGACTTCGGCGTGCAAGACAGGAAATTCATTTTGATAAGTAATAAGGGTGGAAACCACCAAGAGTTTCTTTGTTCCAGTTAACAGGCACTTTTAATCAATATTCTTCCGTCATTCACAATGGATTGGCATGCCCACACCACGGGTTCTCTTCGTTTGCCTGGGAAACATCTGCCGAAGCCCTTTGGGCGAAGCCATTCTTCGCCGCGAGGCGGAGTCCCGGGGAGTTACG